>NZ_BAABGM010000016.1:0-158312 GCF_039541575.1 Fodinibacter luteus
GATCAGCCGACCGCGGACAGGGAGATCAACTGTCCGCCACCAAGGAGACCTACTGTCCGCACCAAGGGAAGTCCCACTGTCCCTTGACAGATGGCACGGTGGCGGCGGTGAGACGCAGATTCCGCAACCGGAAGGCTTACGGGCGTCCCGGCCGAGGTCTGGGCCTCGACATCCTCCTGCCACGTACTCGCACCCAGTGATACCGGAGCGGCAGGCGATCCTGCCGCCACCCAAAACGGCGGGAATGCCTGGAACGGCGGAATCGACCGCACGCCCTGACGTCGTGCCTCGAGGACAAGGAAGCCTCAAAGTCGCGGCGCTGGTCCAGAGCGGCGGCTACTGGCTCGGCGACGGTCAGGCAGGCTGTCGGTGGCATGCGCTGTAATGATTCCCGTCCACCCTCGAACGCGTTGCGGAGGAGTCCACGTGCTGTATCGACGACCAGCTGGGTCGCACCGACCCAAGCGAAGCCGCGGAGCATGAAGTACGCGCTCGCCGAGGAGCTTTTCGGCGCGGTCATGGGTCTCGGCGCGGGCGAGACCGACGAACTGGTTCGTCTCGTTCGACCGCTCAGGCACATGTCGGACTACAAATTCGACAGCTATGGCGGGTACGGGGCAGGGATCAAATTCTTGGAGACGTTGTCGATCTGGCTAAACCAGTTCAACGAGGACGAGCGCGAGGTAGCGCTTGATTTCATTCGGAATGACTTGGTGTTTCTGAGCGACCGAGAGATTCAGCACGCACTCTCGTTGGCCTACCAGGACTTGGTGCGACCGGCGCTCATCCGACGCGCGGCGGGCGAACTCGGAGTCGACCCGTGGCGAATCTCGACGGTTTTGGAGTCGATCGAGTTTCGCACCCTTCAACGTCGGACGATGTTCATGGGCCTAGCTGACGGGGCACGCCTCGACCAGTTCCGACGAGCCAACCCCGCGTTGGTCCATGACCAGTTCAGTGTTACCGCCGAGCCGCCCCCACGTGTGGCGGCTGGCCTACAAGGCGACCTCGCCGAGTGGTTGAAGAGGAGCGCTCCCGGGGTGGAACCGACCTTTTGCCACTTCGTTCTTGTCGACGACTTCTCCGGCAGTGGCTACACCGCCCTGCGGGAGAAGAACGGCATCTGGTCCGGGAAGCTTCATCACGTCAGGAAGGCGCTCGACCAGCTTGTCGTGGACGGCGTCGCCGCAACGGGATACACCGTAGACGTGGTCCTGTACACGGCGAGCGAGGCCGCTACCCGTGTCCTTTGTGCTCAGTTGCGAGCCGCCGGTCTCAAGAAATGGTCCTTGTCGGTGGTGCAGGTAATCCCGGACTCCCAACTGGTGGACCCCGATTCGCCATTCGCCGAGCTCTGCCGGCGTTACCACGATCCGGTGGTCGACGACAAGGTCAAGACCGAGGCGGCATCGTCCACAGCTGCACTGGGATTCCGCGACTCGCGACTGCCGCTGGTGTTGAGCCATAACACCCCAAACAACAGCGTCGGGGTGCTCTGGGAGAACACCGTCGATGACCCCCGATCCAGCAAGAAGTTCACCCCGCTGTTCCCTCGCCATGAGCGTCACAAGGCCGATCGATGACCTCGCTACCCAACTCGTTCCGCATTCGGGCGGCTGAGTTCAACCGCGGACGTACCACCGCCTTCTGCAACAACTTCGCGGCCGAGGTCCTAGACAGCATCGAGCAACGTCACTTCGACCTGCCGGTCGTGCTCCGATCCGTCCCGGGTACGGGCAAGACGAGCTTGATGCAGATTCTGTCGGCACCCTGGCTTGTTGAGGTGGTGCGGCGTCCCAACGACTATGAGGCTCTGGCTCAACAGCTCGCCTCGATCGGGGTTCTCGATGAGTCTGGCCGACCCATTGTCTCAGGCGCGCTGGTGAACCTCGAACGTGACTTTTCCTCGATCCTCGACATCGGAGCGCCAGACGACGCGGCCGAGCGGATCTTCAAGCGTCTGGTGGATGCCCGCGTCCTGGCAGCCCATGTCGAGTCCGCACGCATCCTGGCTGGCGCTTTCGACGAGGTCGCTCCTGAGTTTGAGCTGACATTCGTCATCCCGCAGGGCCGGCCGGATCTCACTGCGATTCTGCGTGAGATGGGCAGTGAGGCGGACGAGCACATCACGGGCGCAACAATCCTGCAGTGGGCGCTCCAGATCGAGACTGTGGTCCGACGGCTTCTTTACGATCTGGCTCCGTTCGACTGGGGGTCAACGGTTGAGTACACCAACGACTTTCTCGGCTTCAAGCTTCTGGAGAGCGCCGCTGTCCACTTCGACGGAACCGATTCCGGGCTCCGCCCGGTCACTTTTCTCGACGATCTACATCGCCTTCGTGATCGCCAGCGGGACCAGATCATGGGCTTGATGGAGAGCCGCGCCCTTACGCGAGGTGTCTGGGTTGCTGAGCGTGTCGAGGTCTTGAACCCCGAACAACTGGTCGGCGGTGACAACGAATCTGTCGCATCGGGGCCCCCGGGTCCTCGTGCCAGCCTAGAGCGGGGACGAGACGTCGAGATCATCGATCTCGGAGCCGGCTCCGCCGCCGCGTACAGCGCTTACGAGCGGATGCTGAGGAGCGTGGCGCGCAAGCGAGCGGCCACTGACCTGCAGAACTTCGCCGATACGAGCACCGAGTTCCTCCTTCTCCTTGACGAGAAAGAGGTCGCGGACTGGGGTCCGGTCGAGGAAGCGATCACGGAGCGCCTTGCCTCGGTGGATGACCGACGCTTCGACGACTGGATTCTGCATGTGGCCTCACCAGCGTCAATGTCTGCGAAATCGGATCGCGAGCGCGTCGCCGACCTGCGGGCGACGTTGGCGTTGATCGAGGCCGAGCAACGCAAGCAACAGGCGGAACTGTTCCTTGGTGTCCCGATCTCCCCAGTAGAGCTAGATCGCCGGCTCAGCAGCAGTGTTCGAGAAGCTGCCCTGCTTGCGCTCGGCAAGGAGTACCCCAACCAGGTTCCGGTCTACTACGGGCAACGAGACTTCCTCGCTCTGGCGAACCACAACGTTTCCCAACTGCTGCGCGTCGGCGCTGACTTGTTCGACGTCGTGCTCAGCGCGGCCGCGAGTGCGTGGAAATCGCCGGCGCCCACGCCTCGAGAGCAACACCGAACGATCAAGACGGCGAGCGACCGGCTATGGAAGGAGATTCCGGCCCGCCTAGAGGATGGGCGGAAGGTCCAAATGCTCCTGCAAGCTGTCGGCCAGTTCGCCACGAAGATGAACGACGAGCGCCCGACCTCCTATGCGCCCGGGATCAGCGGGTTCGCGATGACCATGAGCGACCTGCGGACGCTGCTCGACCCCACGCGCCGCGACAGCATCCCCGGTGGAGACGACTTGCTGCGTGCCCTGGCCGCCGCGGTTGCGAACGACTACCTGACCAAAGTCGAGGACGCACCCCGCGGCACTCGAGCCGAACGTCGGGTGGTCTTCTACCTCAACCGCTTGCTGTGCCCGGTCTGGAACCTTCCGCTTGGAAAGGGCGGGTACCGGACTAGAAGACTTCACGAGGTGGCAGGCTGGATGAGGGGTCGATCCACCGACCCCGGTTTTGGGGGAGACGACGATGACCCACGAGCCCAGTGGTTGTTCGATGCATGAGTTCGGTGAGTGAGTCCGATGGGTGAGTTCACGACTGAGGACCCACTGTCTGCGTCCCGACGGCGATGGATCGACCATGTGGTCGGGAGGGTCGATGGACGTTTCGGGTTCGGCTTCGAGGAGATCCTCGGCGCCGGAGTCCGCCCGAACGTGCCCTCGCTGTACGTGATGGGTCTGGGCTTCGATCCGCGGGCGACTGTTGCCTTCGACGTCGCGGCACCGGCCCTACCTAAGGGCTCCAGAGTGATCGCAATCGTGCCGAAGGCGACGTCGAGCGGGGAGAGTCGTGAGTCCGCCTTCCAGCGACGCAATCAGGAACACGCGCAGGCAATCGCCGAGAAGCATTCTCTCGACCTGGAGGTTGTCCAGCCCAATCCCGGCGCCCTCGACACGCGATTTCACGGAGTGTGGCTGGTCCGCGAGCTGCGAGAGCGCCAGGAGTGGGCAACACCCCACGTCGTCGTCGACATCTCCTCGCTGCCCTCCGCGATCTTCTTTGCGCTGATCCGCGCTTTCCTGGACGAGGGTGCCGATGGACGGCAGCTGCAAGTGGCCGCGGCAGAAAACCACTGGTTGGACGATCTGATCCTGGACTCTGGGACTCTCGCTCCGCAGTTCCTGCCCGGGTTCAACCTTCACGGCTCACTCGAGGACTTGCGTGACGAAGGCACGCGCATCTGGGTCCCCGTTCTCGGCCATGCACGCCAGGCCCAGATGGAGGCGATCAGCAGCGCCTTCGCGCCGCACGAGATCTGTCCGGTGGTGCCCTTCCCTGCCCCCGACCCACGGCGGGGCGACTCGTTGGTAGCCGAATACGGGGAACTGCTGTTCGACACGCTCGAAGTCGATGCGCAGAAGTTCATCTATGCCGACGGCTCCAATCCGTTCGATCTCTACAAGGTGCTGCTGACGATCAGTGGCCGATATTCCACAGCGCTCGAACCGCTCGGCCCGACCATCATCGTTCCTAGTACGCACGGTTCGAAACTGCTCAGCCTAGGTGTTCTCCTGGGGGCGTACGAGGCGGATCTGAGTGTCGTCAACGCCGGGGCGCCGACGAGCGTTCTCGACCCGGAGAGTACGGACGGAACGATCCGCGACCTTGCAGAAGAGAGCCGACCCACCTGCCTCTGGCTCGCCGGAGAACCCTATGAGCAGTGGCCACACCGGACGCTTCGCCAAACACCCCTACAGGAGGCCACAGGGGTACAGGTGAGCGAGGGCCAGGAGCGATGAGCAACAATCGAGCCCCCGGCGCAGTGAAGACACAGATTCGGAGACGAGCAACATCCATGGCACCACCGCCGAAGGAACGTTCTAACGCCGCCTACGTGCCGCTGCGTCGCCGCAGAGAGTCCTACGACGTCGAGCTGCAGTCGCTGGAGAGGACGTACGCCAACGCAAGGTCCGGTTCGCCGACTCTCCAGCGCGTTCTGGAGTCGCTGTTGTGGACGCCCACGTGGTACGTCGGCAACGGCGGGACCATGGCGGTGGCGCAGTACGCCGCTGAACTTCATAACGAGCGAACTGGGCGGCCCGCGACCGCAACGACGTCGCTCGGATTTGCGACGAGTCGCGTCGCCGGCGGAAGCGCCGTGGTCATCATCTCGGCGGGGGCCAAGCACCCCGACACCGCATCGACGGTCCGCGCTGCCCTGGACCGCAACCTCGCGCGAGTCGTCTTGGTCACCGAGCGGAACAGGTCTGAACTCACCGGCGCGTTCGCATCTCCCCAGGTGGAGGTCATCAGCATTCCCCGCCCGGGCCCGCGCGATGGCTTCCTGGCGACCAACAGTGTGCTGAGCATGGCCACGGCGTTCGCCGCCGCGTACTCCTTGCAACTCCCTGAGACCCTCCCAGCGTTCACGACTCGACCGGAGATGGCACTTCGACCAAGTGATGACTTGGTGATCCTCTCCTCAGTGGGCACATGGTCCGCGGCAACCGACCTAGAGACACGCTTGGTCGAGACCGGCTTGGCGACGGTCCAGAAGACGGACTTCCGCAACTTCGCCCACGGGCGCCACCTTGGTCTGAGTCGCATGGCCGGCCACGTCTCCGTCATCGCTATGAGCGACGCTCGGACTAAGGCGCTTGCGGACGCCACCCTCGCTCTCTTGCCGCACGACATCCCCGTGCTGCATCTCAACAGCGATGTCGTCTATCCGATCGCCAATCTCGATCTGCTGGTCCGGTCGATGCAGCTCACCGGGCTGGTTTCGGACAGCGCAGGGTTCGACCCTGCCAGACCCGAGGTCCCGTCCTTCGGGCGACAGCTCTATCGGCTCGAAAGCCGACGTCACATTCCATCCAGCCCAGGTGCCTCGAACGTGATCGGAAAAGTTGAGGCTGCGTCGCTCCCAGTCACGCAAGCGACCCTTCTCGATTTTGACCGCCGACGGAAGAGTTGGCTGCGACATCTCACCGGAGCTCCGATTGCCAGCGTCGTCGTGGACTACGACGGAACGGTCTGCACCACCGAGGGGCGGTTCGATTCACCAGCTGAACCGGTGCGCTCCGCGTTCTTGCGCCTGCTACAGCAGGGAGTCCCGGTCGGGTTCGTCAGCGGTCGGGGGAAATCGTTGCCGAGTTCACTGGACGAATGGATTCCGCGCAGCCTCCAAAGCCAAGTCGTGGTCGGGCTATACAACGGAGCCATTCGCGGCTCTCTCGACGATCGCCGCGCGCTCGTCGCCGACCTGGACGGCCCGTTCACACAAACTGCCAAGGGGCGTCGGATCGTTCGAGAACTGCAGCGCATCGCGGGTCGATACGGCGGCCGGGTCGATGAACGACCATTCCAAGTTAGTGTCGAGCCGCATCCTAGCAACGCGAGCCTGTGGCCAGCCTTTACGAGGGCAGTCGATGAACTGATTGCCCGCGGGAACGCCAGTGAGCCTGCCTTCAAGGCGGTTCGTTCGGCGCACTCGATCGACGTCATTCCCGCAACCTCCAGCAAGAACCTCGTCCGTAAGGACCTATCTAGGCTCCAAGGCACGCAGGGTCGGACGCTCGCCATCGGCGATCGTGGCGGTGTCGGTGGCAACGACTTTGAACTCCTCGCATTCGACGCGTTTACCTTGAGCGTCGACGAGGTGTCTGGCGATCCAAGCAGGTGTTGGAACCTAGCCGCAGACGGTCGCGGTGGACCAGAGTTGCTCACTCGATACCTCCTGGCCATTAAAGCCGACCGCCGACGAATCCACACCTTCAGGTGGAGCATTGACTGAGGTCGTTGAGAACCGGACCGCCTCGCGCGAGCACGATCCGGATGGCACGCTTCCCCGAATGAAGCCCAACCGCATGGAGCCCGCATTGGTTCAGAGGCGATCAGTCCACGCAGCAGGGTTCATAGTCCTTGACCTGCTTGTAGCCGACGGCCGCATGACTCCCATCGTGGGAGGGACGGCAGCGAACGTCGCAGTGAACCTCTCTGTTCTTGGCTGGGACAGTTGCGTAACAGCTCTACTCGGCGACGATCGGGCTGGCAAAGAGGTCGTGCGGCAGCTGAGCCACTACGGCGTAGACACCAGCGGTGTCGTCCTCGACCCCGGCGTGCGAACCCCGGTGCTCATTCATGAGGTCGTCCGGGGAAGGCATCGCTTCCGCTTCTCCTGCCCCCAATGCGGATCAAAGTACGCGAAGTTTCGGCCCCTCGACCCTGGCAAAGTGTCGGCGGCGCCTGAGGCCTCCGTACACTTCTTTGATCGCGCGAGTTCGTACGCCACGCGGCTGGCCGAAGGGGTCAACCGGAGTGCAGTCGTCGTGTTCGAGCCCGGAACGCCCGGCAGACCTGCGGCAACGGCGGCCCTGGCGTCGTCCAGCCACCTGCTCCGGGTGTCATCAGAACTTGAGATCGAAGCTGGCACTGAGGCTGCTTCACCCCAAGTCCAAGTGGTGGGTCTGGGGAGTGAGGGTGTCCGGTTCCGGCTCGCAGGAGACACCGACTGGGTGCACCTTCCAAGCGAGCTACGCGCCCCTCTCGTAGATGCGGGGGGCGCGGGGGATTGGCTTACGTCAGGCATCCTCGACGCTGTTCCGCTCGACAAGATCCATGACAGTTCCCTGTGCCCTGGCGAGTTGCGTGCTGCAGTCTCGCGGGGCTTGATGCTTGCGGCGGTGTGTTGCCAGTACGAAGGCACGAGAGGTCAGGTCGGCTCAAGCGTTTGGGCGGATGCTACTCAGCGGATGTCACTCCCTACCCCGACCGCGCCAAGGTTGCCCACCTTCGACCTACAGAACTGTCGCGACTGCGAGGCTTGGTTCCACCACGTGTGAGCGCAACGAGTTGGGACCCGGACGCGACGTTCCCAACACAAGGCCCCAGGACTGCAGTACTTCAGTGGGGTACGGAGGCGACAAAGACCCTCCCGGGAAGCGGAAAGGGCCTCTGACCTGCGGTGGAGCCAAGGGGACTCGAACCCCTAACCCCCTGCTTGCAAAGCAGGTGCGCTACCAATTGCGCCATGGCCCCGTGGACGCCGCGCCCGCGCGCACGAGGCGAGCGGACGGCATCCGGGATCTCAGCTCTTGGGGTTGTCCGTGGCCTCGGCCCAGAGCCGGTTCTCGGCCTTCTTGGCCTGGATCTGCTTCTGCACCGCGAGCGCGCCGACGGCCGTCGCGACGAGGAGAAGGACCTTCTTCACGGGATTCACCACCTGAGAGAGGGACCGGGTGGTGGGCCTAACAGGACTTGAACCTGTGGCCTCTTCCTTATCAGGGAAGCGCTCTAACCGTCTGAGCTATAGGCCCGTGCACCGCGATCGGTTGCACCGCCCACGGAGGGTGGCGCGGTGCACGAGGCTACCTCACCACCGCCCCTGCACTCAAAACGGAGCGGCTGCCGCGGGCCCGCCCGCTGAGCACCGACTCCGTGCGGGGTTGAGCGCGGGTTCCGGGCGCCGACGGGCACCGAACCGTGCGCAACTCGCACGAGGTCGGAGCGGGTGTCAGTCGTCGGTGAGGGTGAGCTGCACGCCGCCGACCAGGGCGCTCGAGACGTTGTAGAGGAACGCCGCGAGGGTCGCGATCGCCGTCACGAGGATGACGTCGATGACCGCGATGACGATCGACAGCGACAGCACCCGGCCGAGGCCGACGAAGTCCATGATGTCGAAGCGCTGCTGGCCGTCCTGGACGACCTGCCCGACGATGCCGTTGATCTGGTCGAACACGCCCATGCCGGCGAGGATCGTCCACAGCACGAAGACCATGACGACCCCGGCGATGCCGAGCGCGACCGACAGCAGGAACGAGATCTTCATCATCGACCACGGGTCGATGCGCGAGACGGTGAGCCGGACCCGGCGGGCGGATGCCGGGCGCGCGGCCGGGCGCGGAGCCTCGGCGGCCGCTGCGGTCGGCGCCGCCGGCGTGGCCGCGGCAGGCGGCGGCGGCGCGGTGGGCGCCTGGCTCGCCGGCACGGACGGCGCGTCGGCGGGGGTGCCGCCCGACCGGTTCACCGGAACGGGGGCCGTCGGCGCGCCCGACTGGCTCGGCGGAGCCGGAGAGCCCGGCGCGGTGTCGGCGTCGGCCATGCGGCGCAGGGCGCTGCCGTCGCCACGGTCTTGGGCCTGGCCCCCCGACGTGCCGCCGTCGGCGTAGGGTGCACGACGGGCCGAGCCACCGGCGGAGGACGCCGACGGGCGCACCTGGCGCCCCGCGTGGTCTGCGGTGCTCACTCACGACCTCCTGAGTCCTCGTCGTCCGACGACGGTACGGCATCGGTCCCCTCGGCAGCGACCTGCAGCGCCGGGCGCTCGGGGATCGAGACATCATCGTCACCCGGGTCGGCGGACGCGGGCACCGCCCCCTGGGCCGCCTCGGCAGCCGCCTCGACCGCCTCGACGGCCTCCTCGACCTCACGCTCGGGGTTGCGGGCCACGGCGACGATCGCGTCGTTGCGACCCGCCTTGGCGAACTGGACCCCCATCGTGTTGCGCCCGGTGAGGCGCACCTCGTCGACCCGCGAGCGCACGATGTTGCCCTTCTCGAAGATGACGAGCACCTCGTCGTCCTCGTCGACGGTCAGCGCCCCGACGAGGTCGCCGCCCTTGTCGCTCAGCTTCGCGACCGCGACGCCGAGGATGGCCCGGCCCTTGACGTTCCACTCCGAGACCTTCGAGCGCTTGGCCAGGCCCGACTCGAAGACGACGAAGACGTCGGGGTCGGTGCCGTCCTCGACGACCGACATCGACAGCAGCGAGTCGTGGCCACGGAACTTCATGCCCGTGACGCCGGACGTGGCCCGCCCCATCGGCCGCAGCGTCGCGTCGTCGGCGTGGAAGCGCACCGACTGCCCCTTGCGCGAGACGAGGAGGAGGTCGTCGCTCGACTCGGCGAGACCGGCGCCGACGAGCTCGTCGCCGTCGCGCAGGTTGATCGCGATGAGGCCACCGCTGCGCGGGCTGTCGTACTCCGAGAGCCGGGTCTTCTTGACCAGGCCGCTGCGGGTGGCGAGCACGAGGTAGGCGGCGCACGCGTAGTCGCGAACGGCGAGCACCTGGGCGATCTGCTCGCCCGGCTGGAACGCCATGACGTTCGCGACGTGCTGCCCCTTGCCGTCGCGGCCGGCATCCGGCAGCTCGTACGCCTTGGCCCGGTAGACGCGCCCGAGGTTGGTGAAGAAGAGCAGCCAGTGGTGCGAGGTCGTCGTGAAGAAGTGGTCGACCATGTCCTCGCCGCGCAGCGTCGCCCCGCGCACGCCCTTGCCGCCCCGGCGCTGGGAGCGGTAGGCGTCGACCCGGGTGCGCTTGGCGTAGCCACCCCGGGTGATCGTGACGACGACGTCCTCCTCGGGGATGAGGTCCTCCATCGACATGTCGCCGTCGAAGGGCAGGATCTGGCTGCGCCGCTCGTCGCCGTAGCGACGGACGATCTCGGCGAGCTCGTCGGAGATGATGTCGCGCTGACGCCCGGGCTTGGCGAGGATGTCGGTGTAGTCCTCGATCATCGCCGCGAGCTCGTCGTGGTCGTCGACGATCTTCTGGCGCTCCAGGGCCGCGAGCCGGCGCAGCTGCATGTCGAGGATGGCCTGGGCCTGGATCTCGTCGATCTCGAGCAGCCCCATGAGCCCGGTGCGCGCCTCGTCGACGGTCGGCGAGCGCCGGATGAGGGCGATGACCTCGTCGAGCGCGTCGAGCGCCTTGAGCAGGCCGCGCAGGATGTGGATGCGCTCCTCGGCCTTGCGCAAGCGGTAGGCCGTGCGCCGCTGGATGACGTCGACCTGGTGGTCGACCCAGTAGCGGATGAACGCGTCGATCGGCAGGGTGCGGGGCACCCCGTCGACGAGGGCCAGCATGTTCGCGCCGAAGTTCGTCTGCAGCTGGGTGTGCTTGTAGAGGTTGTTGAGCACGACCTTCGCCACGGCATCGCGCTTGAGCACGATGACGAGACGCTGCCCGGTGCGGCCGGAGGTCTCGTCACGGATGTCGGCGATGCCGGAGAGCCGGCCGTCCTTGACGTGCTCGGCGATCTTCTGGGCCAGGCTGTCCGGGTTGACCTGGTAGGGCAGCTCGGTGATGACGAGGCACTGCCGGTTGTGGATCTCCTCGACCTGCACGACGGCGCGCATGATGATCGAGCCGCGACCGGTGCGGTAGGCGTCGTCGATGCCGCGCGAACCCATGATGAGCGCGCCGGTCGGGAAGTCCGGCCCCTTGATCTCGCGCATCACCGCCTCGAGGGTCTCCTCGCGGGTCGCGTCGGGGTGCGCGAGCACCCACTCGGCGGCCGCGGCGACCTCGCGCAGGTTGTGCGGCGGGATCTGCGTGGCCATGCCGACCGCGATGCCCGCGCTGCCGTTGACGAGCAGGTTCGGGAAGCGGCTGGGCAGCACCTCGGGCTCGAGGGTCTTGCCGTCGTAGTTGGGGCGGAAGTCGACGGTCTCCTCGTCGATGTCGCGCACCATCTCCATGGCGAGCGGTGCCATCCGGCACTCGGTGTATCGCGGCGCCGCGGCCGGGTCGTCGCCCGGGCTGCCGAAGTTGCCCTGGCCCTGGACGAGCGGGTAGCGCAGGCTCCAGTCCTGGACGAGCCGCACGAGGGCGTCGTAGATCGAGGAGTCGCCGTGCGGGTGGTACTGGCCCATGACCTCGCCGACGACGCGGCTGCACTTGTTGAAGCCACGGTCGGGGCGGTAGCCGCCGTCGTACATCGCGTAGACGACCCGGCGGTGCACCGGCTTCAGCCCGTCGCGCACGTCGGGGAGCGCACGGCTCACGATGACGCTCATGGCGTACTCGATGTACGACCGCTGCATCTCGGTGTTGAGGTCGATCGGCTCCGTGCGGTCGGTCTCGACCGGGGGCTGCTCAGTCATCGGTGTCCTTGCCTAGCGGTTCTTCAGAAGGAGGGAAGCGGAGGTGACCCGCGCGGGGAGCGTGCAGCAGGAATGGGGATGCCGGCGCATGGCTGGGTCTGGCGGGAGCGCGACCGAGCGCCAGCGAGGGAGTGCGGATGGTCTGAGCCGGCATCCCCATTCCTGCGGAGCGCGGAAGTGAGCACACGGCATCCGCATCAGATGTCGAGGAAGCGGACGTCGCGCGCGTTGCGCTGGATGAAGGACCTGCGCGACTCGACGTCCTCGCCCATGAGGATCGAGAAGATCTCGTCGGCCGCGGCCGCGTCGTCGAGGGTGACCTGGAGGAGCACCCGCGAGTCGGGGTTCATCGTGGTCTCCCACAGCTCCTGGTAGTCCATCTCGCCGAGGCCCTTGTAGCGCTGGATCGGGTTGTCCTTGGGCAGGCGGCGGCCCTTGCTCTGGCCCTCGGCGATGAGGGCGTCGCGCTCACGGTCGGTGAACGCGAACTCGTGCGTCGCGTTGCTCCACTTCAGGCGGTAGAGCGGCGGCTGCGCGAGGTAGACGTAGCCGGCCTCGATGAGCGGCTTCATGAAGCGGAAGAGCAGGGTGAGCAGGAGGGTGCGGATGTGCATGCCGTCGACGTCGGCATCGGCCATGAGCACGATCTTGTGGTAGCGGGCCTTGTCGATGTCGAAGTCCTCACCGATGCCGGTGCCGAATGCCGAGATGAGCGCCTGGACCTCCTGGTTGCCCAGGGCCTTGTCGAGGCGGGCCCGCTCGACGTTGAGGATCTTGCCCCGGATCGGCAGGATCGCCTGGGTGTACGGGTTGCGCCCGCGCACCGCCGAGCCGCCGGCGGAGTCGCCCTCGACGATGAAGACCTCGGAGATGGCCGGGTCCTTGGCCTGGCAGTCGCGCAGCTTGCCGGGCAGCCCGCCCGACTCGAGCACCCGCTTGCGGGTGGCCTCGCGGGCCTTGCGGGCGGCCATCCGGGCGGCGGAGGCCTGGATCGCCTTGCGGACGATCTCGCGGCCCTCGGTGGGGTGGCTGTCGAGCCAGCCGCCGAACTCCTCGGTCATCGCGCGCTGGACGAAGCCCTTGACCTCGGAGTTGCCGAGCTTGGTCTTGGTCTGCCCCTCGAACTGCGGCTCCCCGAGCTTGACCGAGATGACCGCGGTCAGGCCCTCGCGCACGTCGTCGCCGGTGAGGTTGTCGTCCTTGTCCTTGAGCTGGTTCTGCTTGCGCGCGAAGTCGTTGACGAGCTTGGTGAGCGCCGCGCGGAAGCCCTCCTCGTGAGTGCCACCCTCGTGGGTGTTGATCGTGTTGGCGTAGGTGTGCACCGACTCCGAGTAGGCATTGGTCCACTGCATGGCGAGCTCGAGCGAGAGGCTGCGCACGGCATCCTCGACCTCGATCGCGATGACGTCGTCGTGCACCGGCTCGGACTTCTTGGACCCGACGAGGTGGTTGACGTAGTCGACGAGCCCGCCGTCGTAGCGGTACGACACCGACCGGGCGGTCGTCGTGCGGGCGCCACCCTCGGCCACCTCGTCCTCGTGGTCCTCGACGACGGCGATGTCGGCGTCGACCCCGTCGAGGTCCGGCTCGCCGTCCGGGGCGGCGTCGGGCACCCGCTCGTCGACGAGGTTGATCGTCAGGCCCTTGTTGAGGAACGCCATCTGCTGGAAGCGGGCCCGGATCGTCTCGTAGTCGTAGTCGACGGTCTCGAAGATGTCGGGGTTGGCCCAGTACGTGATCGTCGTGCCGGTGCGGTCGGTCTCCTCCATCTGCTCGAGCGGGCTGACCGGCACGCCGTGCTCGAACGACATCCGGAACGCGTGACCCTTCTGGCGCACGCAGACGTCGAGCCGCGTGGACAGGGCGTTGACGACGGAGGAGCCGACGCCGTGCAGGCCACCGGACACCTTGTAGCCGCCGCCGCCGAACTTGCCGCCGGCGTGCAGCTGGGTGAGCACGAGCTCGACGGCGCTCACACCCTCGGTGGGGTGGATGTCGGTGGGGATGCCGCGCCCGTTGTCCTTGACCCGGACCGCGCCGTTCTCCATGAGGGTGACGTCGATGGTGTCGGCGAAGCCGGCGAGGGCCTCGTCGACGGCGTTGTCGACGATCTCCCAGACGAGGTGGTGCAGGCCGCGCTCGCCGGTGGAGCCGATGTACATCCCGGGGCGCTTGCGCACCGCCTCGAGCCCCTCGAGGACCGTGATCGACCCGGCGTCGTAGGCCTCGCCCTCACCGCCGGGGAGGACGGCCTCGACGGACGGGTCGGATGCCGTGCCCTCCGTCTCGTCGGGGGTCACGTCGGGCTGCTGGTCCGCCACGGGTCTCCTTCGTCGGCTGGCCCCACCGGACCGACCGGCAGAACTCATGGCGCACGCCCAAGGGCGTCGAACGCCTTGGGCGCGATTTCTTCGCCCAGTCTACCGGTCAGGACCGACGGGACATGCCTCGACAAGGCCCGTGCGGGCGGGTTTCCGGCGGACGGGGGGTCCGATGCGACCCCCGACACGCGACCGGGGCCCTCAGGGGCCCTGACGGGCCCGTTGCGTCCGGCAGGTCGGTGCTCGGGAGGCGGTCCTGAAGCAGGCCGAAACGGATGCCGTGCCCGCCGTCAGTCGCAGGTGCTCACCGGCCTACCGGCCGGAGGGCTGAGGCGTCGACGCCCGGGAGCCGACGGTCGACTCGAGGTGGGTGCGCACGGCATCCGGGATGGGGACCGGGCGGCGCGTCTCGCGGTCGACGTAGACCTGGGCCCACAGGCCGTGCGCGGCGATGTCGCCGTCGTCGGGGAGGAACAGCCCGAACTCGAGGACGACGCTCGTGCGCCCGGTGCGCCGCACCCGCACCCCGACGTCGACGGTGACCGGGAAGGACACCTCGCGGTAGTAGCGGCAGCTCGTCTCGGCGACGAGTCCGAGGGTGGGGGCGACGCTCTCGTCGATGCCGGTCTCCTCCTGCATCCACGCGTTGAGGACGCTGTCGAACAGCTCGAGGTAGACCGCGTTGTTGAGGTGCCCGAACATGTCGTTGTCCGACCAGCGGGTGGGCACCGGGCGCAGCACGTCGAAGTCGCCGCGGCGCAGCTCGCGCGGGTCGGGATCGGTCACGGTGCCGATCGTAGGCCCAGGGTGCGCTCGAGCAGGGTGCGCACCTCGTCGCTCAGCTCGACCTCGGGCAGCTCGACGTCGAGGGGTGGTGCGTCGCAGCGCACGCCGTAGCAGAACGCGTCGGGGACGGCGGGGCGCTCGGCGGCCCGGTCGGCGATCGCGGGGAGGGTGTCGTGCGCGAGCAGCGAGCGCCAGGCCCGGGCGTCGCCGCGGGGCAGCTCGTCGAGGGTCACCGTGCGCTCGAGGGTGCGACCGGCGAAGCCGCCGGTGCGGCGCACGCTGACGGCGGTGCCCGCGCCGGGTGCGGTGACGGCATCCGGGCGGGTCGGGGCGGGGGCCCGGCCGAGGCTGCCGGATGCCGGGAGGCCGACCGAGTCCCAGGCCGCGCGGACGGCGTCGACGACCTCGGAGCCCTCGCCGTACCGCGCCGTCGCGGCCGCGACGGTGAGCCCGGCGAAGGTGTCGAAGTCGCAGTCGGCGCTGATGTCGCCGGTGACCGTGTCGAACCAGACCTGGCCGGCGACCTGCCAGGCAGGGCCGCCGACGGTCGTCGCGAGCACGTGGAACGCCTTGTTGGGGATGCCGGAGTTGATGTGGACGCCGCCGTTGTCGTCGTCGGTGTCGACGTAGTCGCGCATGTGGGCCGGCTGGGGGTCGGTGCCCAGGCGCGGGTCGTCGTAGGCGGTGCCCGGGGCGGCCATCGACCGGATGGCGACGCCCTGGACGTCGGGTCCGAGCAGCTCGGCCCCGACGAGCCAGTCGGCCTCGTCGGCGCCCTGGCCGAGCAGGCGCTGCTTGACGAGGACGCCGAAGACGTCGGAGACCGACTCGTTGAGGGCGCCGGACTGGTCGCGGTAGTTCAGGCCGGAGGTGTACTGGGTGACGCCGTGGGCGAGCTCGTGGCCGATGACGTCGAGGCTGCGGGTGAAGGGGAGGAAGACGACGCCGTCACCGTCGCCGAAGACCATCTGGGTGCCGTCCCAGAAGGCGTTGTCGTAGTCGCGGCGGAAGTGGACGCTGGCGACGAGGGGCAGGCCGCGCCCGTCGAGCGAGTTGCGGCCGTAGGCGTCCTGCCACAGCTGCCACGTGCTGCCCAGCCCGTCGTAGGCCTCGCGGACCTCGCGGTCGCCGGTGTCGGGGTCGCCCTCGCTGCGCACGAGTCGGCCGGGGAGCGTGCTGCCGCGCTCGGCGTCGTGGACGGAACGCTGCGGGCCCTCGGCGGTGCCGCGGGCCCGGCGCGGGCGCGGGCGGGCACCGGGGTCGGCGGTCGGGGGGCGCACCTCGGCGGTACGGCGCGACAGGCGCAGCTGCTCGTCGACCTCGAGCGTCGCCCGGGCGTGGGCGGCAACGTGGGGGTCGTCGGAGGCCGCGAGCGCCTCGAGGACGTACGGCGGCACGATCGCGCACACCGGGCGGGGCGGCGACGGCATCCGGGAGGGCGAGACACGGGCGGACGGGATCGGGTGGAAGGACGAGACGCGGGCGGACGGCATCCGGTGGAAGGACGGCACCCGGGCGGCGGACGGCATCCGGGCGGCGCCGGGCCGGGACGAGGGGAAGGACGACGACGGGAGCTCTCGGGACGGCATGCGGCAACCCTGCCCCGCGCCACCGACAGCCGCGACCCGGGTGCGCTCGCTCCCGGAGGAGCTCGGGAGGCCGAGGAGGAGGCCGAGGTCCGACGGTTCGACCGCGGCTACCGCGCAGTAGTCGCTGTCAGGGCAGCGAGTACCAGGCGGTAACGGGCGCTGCAGCGGCTGGCACCCGGTCGGGAGTGGAGGACACGCCGTTGCGGCGGGTGGCCCCCGGCGGGTTCTCCACTCTCGACGGAGGGAGGCGAGCGGAAGGGTCGGGCCCGGTCGGTCAGGTGGGTCAGCCCCGGTCGGTCACGTGGGTCAGCCCCGGTCGGTCAGCCGCGGTCGATCTGCATGACGACGGCCTTGGGCTCGGTGAAGAACTCCCGCGAGAAGTTGCCGCCCTCGCGCCCGACGCCCGAGTCCCCGACGCCGCCGAACGGGGTGCGCAGGTCGCGGATGAAGAAGCAGTTGACCCACACCGTGCCGGCCCGCAGCCTGGAAGCGACCCGGTGGGCGCGCGAGAGGTTCTCGGTGAAGAGCATCGCGTTGAGGCCGTAGCGGGTGTCGTTGGCCAGGTGCACGGCCTCCTCCTCGGTGTCGAAGGAGTTGACGACGCAGACCGGCCCGAAGATCTCCTCGCAGTACGGGGCGGCGTCGAGCGCCAAGCCGTCGATGATCGTCGGGCGCACGACCCAGGAGCCGTCGTCGGCCACGCCACCGGTGTGGATCGTCCCGCCGAGCGCCTTGGCGCCCTCGACGTAGGAGACGACCTTGTCGAAGTGCCGCTTGCTCGCGAGCGAGGAGAACTTCGTCGCCGGGTCGAAGGGGTCGCCGATCGTGAGCGCCTCGGCGGCCTCGACGAACCGGGCCATGAAGGAGTCGTAGAGGGAGGAGTGGACGAACAGCCGCGAGCCGGCGAGGCAGATCTGCCCGGCGTTGCGGAAGATCGCCTCGACCGCCCAGTACACGGCGTTGTCGACGTCGGCGTCCTCGAAGACGATGTTCGCACCCTTGCCGCCGAGCTCGAGCGAGACCGGGGCGAGGTGGGTCGCCGCCGACGCCATGACGTGCTTGCCGGTCGTCGACGAGCCGGTGAAGGTGACCCGGTCGACCCGGTCGTCACCGGTGAGGGTCGCCCCCGCCGGGGCGCCGTACCCGTTGAGCACGTTGAGCACGCCGGGCGGGAAGCCGGCCTCGGCCGCGAGGCGCCCGAGCATCGTCACCGAGGCCGGGGTGTCCTCGCTCGGCTTGATGATGCACGTGTTGCCCCACGCGATCGCCGGGGCGATCTTCCACGACGCCATCATGAGCGGGAAGTTCCACGGGCTGATCGCCGCGACGACGCCGGCCGGGCCGAACTCGCTGTACGTGTGGTGGCCGGAGTCCATCGGGTAGACCTCACCGACGTGGTCGCGCTGGTGGTCGGCGAAGAACCGGAAGTTCCACACCGACCGGGCGACGTCGTGCTTGGCCTGCGCGAACGGCTTGGCCATGTTCGTCGAGTCGAGGCGGGCGAGCTCGTCGGCGCGCTCCTCCATGAGGTCGGCGAGCCGGTGGATGGCCGCCGCCCGCTCGACGCGCCCCATCCGTGGCCAGGGCCCCTCGTCGAAGGCCCGCCGCGCGCTCTCGATGGCGCGCTCGGCGTCCTTCTCGGACCCCTCCGCCGCCTGGGCCCACACCTCGCGCGTCCAGGGGTTCCAGACGTCGAAGCGCTTGCCGTCGATCGACTCGACCTCCTCGTTGTCGATGATGTGGCCGAAGAACTGGATGTCGCTCATGTCGTTCACCTTCTGCGGTGGGGTTCGCCCGGATGCCGGGTCTCGGGTTCGGGTGCCGCGGTCGGAGCCGCGGTGGGGTGCCGCGGTCGGATGCCGTGGCTCAGGCTCGGGGGTCCGGATCACCCCGGCGCTCGGCGATCGTGACGTCGCCGGCGGCGAAGTGCGTCGTCGGCACCTCGCGCACGACGACGCGCACGCTCTCGACGGGGGCGCCGACGGTGTCGACGGCCGCCTGCGTCAGGGCGGAGATGAGGTCCCGCACCTGGGCGGGGGTGCGGCCCTCCACCATCGTCACCTCGATGTAGGGCACCTCAGGCCTCCGGTCCGCCGTTGAGGAACACCGAGCCGAGGTTCGTGAAGTGCAGCGCCGTGCTCGACCCGGGAGGCGCGAACACGGCATCCGTCATGCCGCCGGTGAGCACGATCCACCCGGCCTCGATGGCGTGGCCGCGGCGGGCCAGGTCGTTGGCCGCGAGGGCGAGCGCCTCGCCCGGGTGGCCCTGGACGGCGGCCCCCGTCGCGGAGTCGACGACGACACCGTTCGTCTCGACGAGCACCGCCTCGAGGGCGAGGTCGAGCTCGGCCGGGGGCAGGCCGATCGGCCCGGTGACGAACGCCCCCGACGAGGCGTTGTCGGCCGAGACGTCCCCCGCGGTGAAGCGGAAGTCCTTGTAGCGGCTGTCGATGACCTCCGCGCCGCCCCACACCGTCTCGACGGCGCCCATCGCCTCGGCGCACGTGACGCCCGGGCCCTCGAGCCGGTCGCCCATGACGAAGACGATCTCCGGCTCGATGCGCGGGTGGATGAGCTTGCCCTGGGGCACGGGGTCGCCGACGGGCAGCACCATGGCGTCGGTGAGCCAGGCGACGAACGGGAAGTGCACGCCCATCCGCTCCTGCTTGGCCCGGCTCGTGAGCCCGAGCTTGACCCCGATGAGCTTCTCGCCGCGCTCGAGGCGTTTCTGCAGGTTGAGGTCCTGGATCTCGTAGCCGGTGTCGAGGTCGAGGCCGGGCCAGTCGTCCGTGAACGGCTCGCGCTCGCGGCGCTCGTCCTCGCAGGCGAGCAGCTCGGCGGCGACGGACGCGACGTCCCAGCCGCCCGGGGGCGGGCCGGCCATCAGCGCACCCCCATGCCGGCGAGGTCGCCGAGGTCGACGAGGTTGCGGCGCTCCTCGGCGAGCTGGAGGGCGATGTCGATGATCATGTCCTCCTGGCCGCCGACGTAGCCGTACTCGCCGACCTTCTGAAGGATCTCGTGGGCCGGCACGTCGTAGCGCTCGGCGGCCCGCTCGGCGTGGAGGAGGAACGAGCTGTACACCCCGGCGTAGCCCTGGGTGATGGACGCGCGGTCCATCCACGGCAGGCGGGGGATGAACGGTCGCACGACGTCCTCGGCGGCCGAGAGCACCTCGCCGAGGTCGACGCCGGTGCGGATGCCCATCCGCTCGAAGGTCGCGGCGAGCACCTCGGTCGGGCTGTTGCCGGCACCGGCACCGAGGGCGCACAGCGCGCCGTCGATCTGGAGCGCGCCGGCCTGGTAGGCGAGCACCGAGTTGGCGATGCCGAGGCTGAGGTTCTGGTGACCGTGGAAGCCGACCTGCGCCTCCGCGCCGATCTCGTCGATGACGGCCTTGATCCGCTCCTGCGCGTCGGACAGCACGAGGGCGCCCGCGGAGTCGACGACGTACACGCACTGCGCCCCGGCGTCGACCATGATCCGGGCCTGCTCGGCGAGCTTCTCCGGCGACGCCTTGTGACTGAGCATGAGGAACCCGACGGTCTCCATCCCGAGCGCGCGCGCCGCCCCGAAGTGCTGGATCGACACGTCGGCCTCGGTGCAGTGCGTCGCGATCCGGGCCACCGAGGCGCCGGCCGCGTGGGCGCTCTTCAGCTCGTGCACCGTGCCGAGGCCGGGGAGCATGAGGATCGCGATCTTCGCCTGGGTCGCCTCCTCGACGGCCGCCGCGATGAGCTTCATCTCGTCGACCTTGGAGAACCCGTAGTTGAAGCTCGAGCCCCCGAGGCCGTCGCCGTGCGAGACCTCGATGACCTGCACACCGGCCGCGTCGAGGGCGTGCACGACGCCGCGCACCTGCTCCTCGGTGAACTGGTGCTGCATGGCGTGCGAGCCGTCGCGCAGCGTCGAGTCGGTGATCCGCAGGTCGCGCTCACCACCGGCGGCCGGCGTGTTCGCGAGCACCTCGGACTCGGTCACCTCGTCGGTGACGACGGGGGCGTCCTCGGGGCGGATGGTCATGTCACCCATGTCAGACTCCTGCCTTCTGGGCGGTGGTGGTGCCGTCGGCGGTGGCGTCGGAGCCGACGAGCGGGTCGGGGACGTCGCCGAGGTCGCTCGAGGACTTCCACGTCGAGGCGACGCCGAGGCGGTGGGCGACCATGATGTCGCCGACCCGCGCGGCCGCCGCGGTGATGATGTCGAGGTTGCCGGCGTAGTCCGGCAGGTAGTCGCCGCGGCCCTTGACCTCGATCGGGACGAAGACGCGGGCCATGCCCTGCCACAGGTCGCGGGCGTGGTCGAACTGCGGCTCGGCGCGCAGGTGGTAGCCCGGCACGTAGTCCTGCACCTGCTTGACCATCGCGTGGATCGACTCGAGGATGCGGTCCTGGAGCTCACCGGGCTCGCCCGCCTCGGCGGGGACCGCGCAGAACACCGAGTTGCGCATCATGAGCGGCGGCTCGACGGGGTTGAGGATGATGATCGCCTTGCCCCGGTCGGCGCCGCCGACGACCTCGAGGGCCGCGGCGGTCGTCTCGGTGAACTCGTCGATGTTCGCGCGGGTGCCGGGGCCCGCCGACTTGCTCGAGATCGACGCGACGATCTCGGCGTACGGCACGGGCACGACGGACGAGACGGCCTTGACCATCGGCGTCGTCGCCTGACCGCCGCAGGTGATCATGTTGACGTTCGTCGCGTCGAGGTTGAAGTCGAGGTTGACCGGGGGGCACAGGTACGGGCCGACCGCCGCGGGCGTGAGGTCGACGGCGAGGATGCCGGCCTCGGCGTAGCGCGGGGCGTTCGCCTCGTGCGCCTTGGCCGAGGTGCACTCGAAGACGATGTCGGGCAGCTCGTCCTGGGCGAGGAGCCAGTCGACGCCCTCGTGGCTGGCCTCGAGCCCGAGCGACTTCGCGCGGCGCAGGCCGTCGGATGCCGGGTCGACGCCGATCATGAAGCGCGGGTCGAGCACGTCGCTGCGGCGCATGAGCTTGAACATCAGGTCGGTGCCGATGTTGCCGGGGCCGACGATGGCGGCGGTGCCCTTGGTCCTGGTGGGTGTGGACATGGCGCTCCTCAGGCGGTGGGGGTTCAGGCGAAACGGGCGGTGACGCTGCCGAGCCCGGCGAACGTCGCGGTGAAGGTGTCGCCGGCGGCGACGGGGGACATCGCGCACACGGCGCCCGGGAGGACGACGTGGCCGGCCTCGAGGGTGATGCCGCGCGCGCCGACGGTGTTGGCGAGCCAGACGAGGGAGTTGAGCGGCGAGCCGAGCACCGCGCCGCCCGCGCCGGTGCCGACGACCTGGCCGTTGCGGTGGAACGTCGCGCCGGCGAGGCGCAGGTCGACGGCGCCGACGTCGGTGGGGGTCGAACCGAGCACGACGGCGCCCGAGCTCGCGTTGTCGGCGATCGTGTCGAACAGGCCGATCTTCCAGTCCCGGATCCGGCTGTCGACGATCTCGAGGGCCGGCAGGACGAAGTCGACGGCGCGCAGCGCCTCGTGCACGGTGACGCCGGGGCCCTTGAGGGGCTTCTTGAGCACGAAGGCGACCTCGGGCTCGACCCTCGGCTGGAGGAAGGCGTCGGTCGGGATCGGCATGTGCTCGAGGTGGAAGAAGTCGTCGAGCAGGTGGCCGTAGTCGGGCTCGCTCACGCCGAGCAGCTTCTGCATCGCCGCGCTCGTCAGGCCGACCTTGTGGCCCTGCACGGTGCGCCCGGCGGCGAGGCGCTGCTCGATCTGGAGCAGCTGGATCGCGTAGGCGTCCTCGAGGGTCATGCCCTCGTGGGTCGCGGTGAGCGGCTCGAGCGGCTCCTTGGAGTCGTAGGCCGCGAGCAGCCGACCGGCGACCTGCGTGCGGGTCTCGTGGTCCACGGGGTGTCCTTCCTCAGGGGCTGCGCGCCCCCGGGCGGGGACGCGCCGGCGCCGACCCCCTCGACGGTACGGATGTCCGGGGTGGTGGCGCCCGCCACGTTCCGCTCCCGGGAACGTGGGAAGGCGCCGGTCGGGCGGAGGTGGACGGCATCCGCCGTCGGGCGCAGGTGTGCGGACGGCATCCGGCGTCGGGTGCCGGCGTACCGGTCGGTCAGCCCGCGTGCGCCCGGGTGATCCGGCGGCTCGCGGCGAGGAGCACGGGCACGAGCCGGTCGACCCGCGGCTCGATGACCTCGGTGGGGCCGAAGACCGACACCGAGGCGACGGCCTGGCGACGGTGCATGACGGGGACGGCCACCGACGAGGCGCCGTCGAAGGACTCGCTGTGCGACACGGCGTACCCGAGCCGGCGCACGTTCTCGAGGCAGCGGTCCCAGTCGGCCTCGGTGCGCACCGTCTTGCTCACCCGGGGCGGGAAGCCGGCGCGGCGGCGAGCCAGGTCGGCGTCGCGGTTCCAGGCGGAGATCGCCTTGCCGCTGCTCGCCGTGTGGGCGGGCAGTCGGCGGCCGAAGTGCCCGAGGATGCGCACGCCGTCGCTGTTCTCGATCCGCTCGACGAAGACGATGTCCGGCCCGTCGGGCACGGAGAGGTTGACGGTGAGGCCGGTCGCCATCGCGACCTGGCGCAGGAAGGGCAGCGCGGCGTGCCGCAGCTCGTTGCGGGCGAGGGCGAGCGAGCCGAGCTCGTAGACGTGGATGCCGAGGCGGTACTGGCCGCTGTGCTGGTCCTGCTCGACGAAGCCGCGGCTGGCGAGGGTCTGCAGCAGCCGGTGGGCCGTGGACTTCGCGACGCCGAGGCGGCGGGCGATGTCGGAGACTCCGAGCTCACCGTCGGTCGCGAAGCACTCGAGGACGTCGAGGGCGCTGCCGACCGACTTGAGCGAGGAGCCGTGGGTCGCGATGCCCTGGGCTCGCTTCGGGGTGGTGGCGCACCATGCGTGCTCCTGGGCGGCGATCGACATCCTGGGCTCCCTTGCCTCGTCCGATGGGGTGACACTGCCCGCCGCACCGTGGTTCGATCAACGAATGCGTTCCACTGAGCGGAACGGTCCCCCCGTGACCCTGCTCGCACGCGCCGCGGCGATCGTCGGGGCGTTCGACGAGCACGCCCCGGTGCTCGGCCTCGCCGAGCTCGCGAGGCGCACCGGGCTGCCGAAGACGACGGTGCACCGGATCGTCGCCGAGCTCGTCGCGCTGCGGGTGCTCGAGCGGCAGGACGACGGGCCGTCGGGGGAGGGGTACCGGCTCGGCATGTGGCTCTTCGAGCGCGGTGAGCTCGTGCCGGCGCACCGGTCGCTGTCCGACGTGGCGCTGCCGGTCATGGAGGACCTGCGCGAGGCGACCCGCCAGCGCATCCACCTCGCCGTGCTCGAGGGGGTCGACGTCGTCTACGTCGAGATCCTCGGGACGAGCGGGGTCGACGTCGCCTCCCGCACCGGGGGGCGCCTGCCGGCGCACGCGACGGGGGTCGGCAAGGCGATGCTCGCCTACAGCTCGGCGGCGACGGTGCGGGCGCGCGTCGAGGCCGGGCTGCCGCGGCTCACCCCCCGGACGATCTGCACGCCGGGGGCCCTGACCCAGGAGCTGCGCAAGATCCGCACCGTGGGCATGGCCCTCGACCTCGAGGAGTCGCACCTCGGCGTCTCGTGCGTCGCGGCCCCGGTGTTCGGGGCCGACCACAAGGTGCGCGCCGGGCTGTCGGTGACCGGGACGACCCGCACGATGGACCCCGGCACGCTCGGCCCGGCGGTGCGCACCGCGGCGTTCACCCTGAGCCGGGCGCTGCGCGACTCCGGCCTCTGACCCTCGCCCGGCATCCGGCGTGAGAGCGGGGGGTGGCTGCCCCGGCGACACGTCCGCCCTCGTCAGGCCTCGACTTCGTGCGGTTTACACACGGTTCTCGCACGTCCGGGCCGGTGAGAACCGTGCGTAAACCGCACGAGGTCGGATGCCGCGGGGTGGGTCAGCGCCCGGCGCCCGGATGCCGGGGGGCGGGTCCGCGCCCGGCGCCCGGATGCCGGGGGCGGGTCAGCGCTTGATGAGGGGGGAGTTCACGCCGCCGGCCTTGTCGCCCTCGTTGAAGAACTCCTCGCGGTAGATGTCGCGGGGGAAGAGGCGCTTGCTCATCAGGGTCTTCAGCGCGGCCTCGACCATGAGCGGAGGGCCGCACAGGTAGCCCTTGCACCCGGAGAGCGAGGCGTGGTCCGCCGCGAGGACGTCGGTGACCATCCCGTAGGCATAGGCGTCGGGGTCGTCGCCGGACGCGGCCACGTCCTCGGCCGTCTCCTCGGACAGGCACGGGCGGTAGGTGAACTGGTCGTACTCCGCGGCCAGGCGGCGGAAGACGTCGACGTCGTACAGCCACTCGCGCGACCGCCCGCCCTGGTAGAGCGTCATCTCGCCCTCGTAGCTGCCGTTCTCCAGGCCGTGCCGGAGCATCGACTTGATCGGGGCGAGGCCGGTGCCGCCCGCCACCATGATCGTGTGGTTGTCCTGGCCGGTGTGGAGGACGAACCGGCCGTACGGCCCGGACATGGGGATCTGGTCGCCAACGGCGAGGGTCCTGAACACCCACCCGTCCGTGCCGCGCCCGCCGGGGACCTTGCGGACGTGGAACTCCAGGGTCCGCGGCTGCGACGGCGGTGAGGCGATCGACCACGTGCGGTCGACGCTCCCCGCCGACCCGTCGGCGGCGGCGGGAACGGTGAACTTCATGTACTGGCCGGCGTTGAACGCCATGTCCCGGTCGAGCTCGACGACGAGGCGCACGGTGTCGCGGGCGACCTCGTCGAGCGACACGAGGGTGCCGACGAAGTCCTCGACGGAGTGCATCTCGATGTCCTCGTCGACGTCGATGTCGGCCTCGATCGTCACGTCGCTGCGCGGCGTCGCGCAGCACGTGAGCAGCTTGCCCTCGTCCCGCTCGAACTCCATGAGGGCGAACGTGCTCGCCTCGCCGTGGTCGACGTCACCGTCGACGATGTCGCACTTGCACGTCGCACAGGTGCCGTGGGTGCACGAGTGCGGAAGCCACACGCCGGCGCGCAGGCAGGCGTCCAGGATGGGCTGGTCCTCGCGGCAGACGACCTGGCGGCCGAGGGGCTCGATGGTCACGACAAAGGACTCAGGCATCAGGTGTCACTTCCTGGTGGGTCTGTGGAGGGGGGAGGAGACGAGGGTGGGGCGTGCCGTGCTCCGGGCACGGCACACCCCACCCCGGCCTCGGGTCACGTGCTGGTGAACCCCAGCACGGCCTTGTGGGTCAGGCCGAGGTCGGCGAGGGTCTTCTCCGCCGAGACCTGGATGGGCTCGGTGTCCCGGTTGACGGCGAGGAACCAGTCGAACTGCTCCCAGCCCTTGCTCGCGTCGAAGTCCGGGTCCTCCTCGTGGTAGGGCACGAACACCCCGCTCCAGAAGTCGGCGAAGGTCATCTGCGGCGAGACCCGGTGGGTGGAAGCCGCGACGAACCACGGGTTCCCCTTCCACCAGACGTGCAGCAGGATGTCGTCGCCGTAGAGCTCCTGGGCCGATCGGGACGCGGGGTTGTACTCGCCGATGGACCTGGTCTCGGGGCGCGTGATGGTGTCCTGGAGCGTCATGTCACTGTCCTCCCTCGGCACCGGCGGCCGCCGGGGCGTGGTCGTTCTCCACGTGGGCGGGGTCACCGTGCCACTTCAGCCAGTTCTGGTGGTCGACCGACCCGATGTACTCGCCGCCGTCGCCCTCCTCGAGGCCGTACCACTCCAGGACGTCGGGCAGCGTCGGGCCACCGCAGTTGCCCTGGTAGATCTGGTGCACCGGCAGCCACGCCCGGCGGTACTTCACCGGCTCGTGGTCGAAGATGTACTGGCACCCGTCCGAGCACATGTTGTAGCGCTCGCCCTCGAAGATGCTCTCCCGCTGGGCCTGGACGAACGGGTCGTCGGCCTCGGTGAAGCCCATCGGGATCTGGCACACCTGGCACAGCTGCGGAAGGCCGCGGATGAAGTGGCGACCGCCGTTCTCGATGTTGCGCTGCTCCTTCTCCCACAGCTTCCGGTAGGTGGGGAAGGTCTCGGGGTACTGCTCCTCGAGCCAGTCCATGTGCTGAGCCGTCGGGACGGTCGTCGTGAACGCCGCCGCGTGGCTGAACTGGTAGAGGATCCAGTAGGTCTGGTGGGAGATGTGCTCCTTCTCCTGGATCGCCTTGTCGACGTGCATCGGGGGCCGGATGCCGTAGTAGGCGAGGTCCTCGAAGAGGCCCTTCATCATCTGCTCCTCGAAGTACAGCTCGAAGGCCTCCTTCCAGCTCATGAACTCGCGAGGGAGCATGTAGTCGAGCATCTGGGCGACGAGCGCGAGCAGGCGGTACCCGCGCCAGAACCACTTGTCGAGCCAGTACTGGACGATCGGGACGTTCTTCTCGTCCTGCTCCAGGAGGAACTTGATCGCCTCGAGGCCGAGGGTCATGTGCCGGCTCTCGTCCGACTGCGCCGAGAAGCCGAAGGTCATCGTCGGCAGGTCACCGTTGAACGACGCCCCGGACATGAACGGCACGAAGAGCAGGTTGGTCAGCAGGTACTCGAAGGAGAAGCCGATCGAGATGAGCCACTCGAACGGCCCGGCCGACAGCGCGTCCTCGAAGAAGGACTTCGGCACGGAGAGGTACCAGACGCGGTCGTGCTGCTGTGAGAAGTTGTGGAAGCCGCCGTAGTACTTGTTGTAGTTCGACAGCGTGTGGATCTCGGTCTGGGCGTGGCGCATCTCGTCGAGGCACTGGCACAGCGCGGCGAACCGTGGGCCACCACCCTCGAGGTGGCGAGCCAGCATCGCGAAGTTGCGGTGCGCGTTGTACTCGTTCGGCGCGATGCCCTGGATGAAGAGCTTCATCGCGTTGAGGTAGCTCGCGTCGGTGAGGCTCAGGTGCCCCTGGCTCTGCGCGAAGCCGTCGAGCACGGCGTAGAGCCGCTTGTCCTTCTCGGCCTGGTACTTGGTGTACGCGTCGACGGTGAGGCGGAAGGGGTCCTCCCACTTGCTCCAGTCGTGGATCGTGATCCCCTCGAAGGTGGTGAGCGGGTAGAGCTGCTCCCTGGAGACGTAGCTCGGCTCCCAGTCGAGGTCACGGGTGAGGGCCGAGTAGCGGTCCTTCATGCTCAGCTTGCGCTGAGCCTTCGGTGCAATGGTCATGTGCGAAGTCCTTGTCTACGAGGCGGTCTCAGTGGTCCCAGGCAATGAGGATCTGGTCGTCGTCCCACTCCTTGATGTGGCCGAAGTAGGAGATGATCGCGAGCTGGAACTCGTGGGTCTCCCACTCCCTTCCGAGGCGTTCCTCGACGCTCGCGCGGTGGATGACGAGGCGACCCGGGGACGTCACCCGGACCAGACCGGGCATGTGGCGCACGGTCGCGTCGTCGTTGTCGGCCTCGATGGCCTCGATGACGGCGCGGTTCTGCTCGTTCTCCTGGATGTCGACGCCGACGGGGCGATCGGCGGTGGCGGTCACGGGGTCAGCTCCTTGGCGACACCGAGGGCGGCGTAGGCCGCACGGGTCTGCTCGATGGTGGCCGTGAGCGCCTCGACGGCCCCGGCGTCGACGAGTCCGTCGACCGCCTCCATGACCGGCGCGAGCGCCTCGCCCACGGTGGTGAGGGTCTGCGAGACGACCGCCGAGAGGGTCTCGACGTTCGCCGTCCCGTGCTCGGGGTCGGCGGCCCACGCCTTGTAGAGCGCGTCGAACCACTTGCGCTGGTCGAGGAACCACGTCGAGAAGTGCTGGGCGACGAGCGAGTACGACCCCGCTCCGGCGCCGATCGCGACGTCGTCGAGGTGGGTGAAGAGCAGCTGGTAGATGACCCGGTCGGTGACGTCCAGGGCCACGATGGCCTTGCCCCAGTCCTGCTCGACGAGCGTCAGCTCGACGTGCTTGCGCAGTCCCTGCCAGGTCGGGTCCTCGACCCACGCCGTCTTGGCGACCGCGAGGGGCTCCGCCGTGCCGCCACCGAGGGAGATCCCGGCCCGTGAGAGCATCTGCGCGTTGCCGATCCGGTCGAAGGAGGCGTACGAGAAGCACTGCGTGATCGACGTGCCCCAGCCGTAGCGCGCCGCAGCCGCGCTGATCATCTGGGCCGCGCCCTCGTAGTGGCGCAGCGGCAGGACGATGTTCTGGAGGAGGCTGTGCCAGGACTCCGGGAGGCGGTCGAACAGGCCGCGCTTCTCGAGGTAGGACAGCGTCGCCGCGAACGCCTCGTGAAGGTCGGCCCGGGCCGAGACGTACGGCGTGTAGTAGTACTGCCGCGGGTCCATGTAGGAGTACGGGTCGGCCAGCTTGAGCGCACTGAAGTCGGGGGAGTAGATCTCCATGTCCGGGGCCCACAGTGGCTTGTACTGGAAGTTGGCCGATCCCTGGAGGTCGACCGTCCCCTCCTCGTAGCGCGAGGCCGGGCGGTCACCGTAGCGGTTGCTGACGTGTGTGAATGTCTTGCGGCGCGGCTCGATGACCTGCGTTCGCAGCTCGATCTGCACGAGTCCTCCTTGGGTGGGGTGCTGTTCCCGGGGCGGGGTCAGACGTTGACGTGGTGGTGCGGGAGACCGGACTCCACGAGGAGTCGGACGAGAAGGTCGGGGACGGCGTCGGCGTCCGCGAGCTCGTGGGGCAGCTCGCTCGCGAACCCGTCGCCGACGAGCCGGCCGTAGGCGGTCCCGTCCTCGAAGGTCGTCGACACGCGAGCTCCGCGGCCGCGGTAGCCGACCGTGAAGGCGAGCTCGTTGGCGAGGACCTCGTCGACGAGGGTGAGGCGCTCGTCGCCGTGGGCGAGCACGACGTTGGCCTCGCAGACGAGCTGCTCGGCCAGGGCACGGATGGCGACGTGTCGGTCGGCTCCCGTGCTCGTGGCGATCTTCTGGCTGATGCGCGTCATCGGCATGGGCGCCAGCGCGTCGAGGTCGGCGTCCGCGACCTCGGACTCGTCGACGTCGACGAGCTCGGCGACGCGCAGCATGAAGGGGGTCATCGGGTGTCCTCTGCTCGAAGGGAGGCTGGGCTGTGGGCGAGCGCCGAGGCCACGGCGGCGGCACCGGCCGTCGCGACCGCCTTGTCCTGGGCGGCGGACCCGCCGGACGCACCGACGGCGCCGACGAGCAGGCCGTCGACGACGACCGGTACACCACCGCCGAAGGCGGCGACCCGGCCACGCTGGGCGATGCCCTCGCGCACGGCGTCCTCACCGGCGATCGCGTCGTAGAAGTCGTCCGTCGGGATGCCGCCGAAGCCGGCCACGGTCCACGCCTTGTCCTGGGCGATCGAGCCCGAGACCGCGAAGGCCCCGTCCATCCGGGCGAACGCGAGGAGCCCGCCGGTGCGGTCGGTGACGGCGACGTTGAAGGCGCCGCCGACCTCCTCCGCCCGCGCGAGGGCCGCGTCGAGCGCGACCCGTGCCCCGGCATACGTCAGGACGGTCTCGGTACGGACCAGCATGGCTCTCCTCGTCGGCGGTGACGGCGGGTGGCGGTGACGGGCAGTGACGGGCGGTGGTGGAACAGGGTGCGGCGCGGTGACGGCGGCGCGAGGGGTGCCGCCGTCACCGGCGTGGGGGCCGACTCAGGTGAGGACCGAGGTGAACGCGTCGTTGAGCTCGCGGGCGTGGTAGAACACGCCCTTGCCGAGCGCGTCCGGGGTCCACACGTTCATCGGGCGGTCCGGGTAGGCGAGGTAGCCGCCGGCGAAGACCTCGTTGCGGTTGCCCGACGGGTCGAAGAAGTAGACGGTCTGCCCGCGGGTGATCCCGTGGCGGGTCGGGCCGACGTCGATCGGCACGTCGTCCATCGAGAACAGGTCGGCCGCGCGGCCCACCTCGACCCAGTCACCGAGCCGGAAGGCGAAGTGGTGCAGCTTGCCCTGGGGACCGGCGAGCACGGCGAGCTGGTGGATCTGGGTGGAGTTCGTCATCCACGTCGCGATGATGTCGGCGTCGTCGTCCAGGCTCGTCTGCACCCGCTCGGTCGCGTAGAAGCCGAAGACGTCGCTGAGGAAGCGGTCCATCTGGCCCGGGTCCTCGGCCGTGATGAGCGAGTGGTCGAGGGCCGGCACCCCGACGCCGATGAGGTGGCGGGGGAACGAGTCGGGGTTGTGGGTGCCGACCTCGGTGCCGACGAGGGTGGCCTCGTGGTAGACCTCGAAGACGTGGTCGGACGGGGTCGTGAACCGGATGCCGTCGCCGATCTCCGGGTTCTCGCCCTTGCTCATGCGCTCGACGGTCACACCGAAGGCCTGGGCCTTCTTCTCGATGTCGTCGATGTCGCTGGAGTACTGGACCTTCCAGCCGTACTTGACGAGGCCGACGCCGCCCTCCTCGAGGACGACCGAGTGGTGGTCCCACTCGTCCCAGGCCTTGTAGTAGACCTTGTTGCCCTCGGCGAGGGTCTCGTACAGACCCATCGTGTTGGCGTAGTGGTCCTTGGCCTCGGCCAGGTCGGTGACGCGGACGTGGGCGTAGCCCAGCCTCATGACTGCCATTTACTGCTCCTTGTGGGTGGTGCCGGCCATCTGGGTCGCGGCAGCGTGGGCCTCGGCGCGCTGCCGAGCCTTCTCGTTGATCAGGTGGAGGAAGGTGTTGACGAGCCGGACGTTCTCGCCCCTCAACTCGATCGTGATGTCCGTGTCGGGCACGGCCCGGCACGTGAGGCAGGTGCCGTCGAGGTGTTCGGCCTCGGTGAGCACGGTGTCGGCGACCGGGTGGTCGTAGTGGAACTCTCCGGAGCGGCAGTCGACCTTGCAGATCGCGCAGCCGCCGCGCCGGCATCCGACCGTGTAGGCGAAGCCGGCCTTGTAGAGACCGCTGAGCACGGTCTCCCCGGGCTCGAGGTAGATGACCTCGCCCGTGGGCTGGATCGTGACGGTCGGCACTGGCGCTCCCTTGCGTTCAGTGAGGGAGCGGCGCGGTGCCGCTCCTTCATCGAGAGTCGCCGGGGCGCGGGGCGGGAACCACACACGTTCCTCACGATGGAACGTCGGGCACCCTCGCGCGGGTCGGTCGTCGGGTCGTCAGCCGACGCGGCGCGCCCGGGCCCGGCCCGGCCCGTCCACGGCGAGTCGGACCGGGCCGGTCGCAGGTGGCAGGGGTGCGCCGAGCACCCCGGCGTGCGTGAAGACCTCGAGCACGAGGTGGTCGATCAGGATGCCGGTCGGCCGGCTCGGTGCCGGGCTCGCGATGCTCGTCGGGAGGTCCCAGCTGCCGGCGGCGGTCGTCACGGTGACCCGGGCGCCCTCGCGGACGAGCTCGGCGACGTGGGTTCCGGTGGCGTCGGTGAGTGCCAGCCGGACCGGTTCCCCGCGGTGCTCGCCGGATGCGTCCCACTCCACCCACGCGGCCGCGGGCAGCTCGACCCCGTGGTCGGCCGCGGCGACGCCGACGACCGGGCCGGTGGTGACGACGGGGTGGGGTTCGGCGACGAGGACGTCACCGTCGAGGGAGAGCACGTGCGGCACGCTGAGGGCGCCCGCCCAGGCCCCGTCGGGGTCGAGCACCCCGCGCAGCCAGTGGATGACCCCGGGCCGGCCCTCCCGGTCGACGAACGCCGACGGGGCGTAGGGGGCGGGGCCGAAGCTCAGCCGGGCCCACGCCGTCGCGGTGAACCTGCCGTCGGCGAGCTCGCCCAGCGCGTACGCGGCGTGGTGGCCGGTGCCGGGCTCCCAGACCGAGAGCAGGAGCACCCAGCGGTCATCGATGACGAGCAGCTGCGGGCACTCCCACGCACTGCCGGTCCACACGGGGTCGGTGCGGCTCGTGTGCCGGCGGGCCAGCTCGCCGTCGGGGGTCCACGTCTCGAGGTCGGGGGAGACCCACGTCCACGCGACGGCCGTGCCGTCGGCGAGCCCGCCACCGACGAGCATCCGCCACCGGTCGCCGTCGCGCAGCACGAACGGGTCGCGGAAGGCCGTGACGTCGTAGCCCTCCGGCACCGTGACGACGACGGGCCCCTTCTCCCAGGCCGTCCAGTCGTCGTCGAGCGGGCGGGCGACCCGGATCGAGCCGACGTCGAGGGCCCCGTCGGCGACCGAGGTGTAGAAGAGGCGCGCGGTGGCCGCCGGGTCGCGCTCGTCGACGACGACGCACCCCGACCACACGCCGGCGTCGCCGTCCCCCGGAGCGAGTGCCACCGGCTGGTGCCGCCAGCGCAGGAGGTCCTCGCTCGTCGCGTGCGACCAGTGGCAGGCCGGCGACCAGTCGACCGAACCGGGCACGTGCTGGGCGAACAGGTGGTAGCGCCCGGCGTGCCAGGTCAGCCCGAGCGGGTCGTTGACCCAGCCGGTGCGTGGCGTGAGGTGCACGAGCGGTCGGTGGCCGGCGCCCGGCATCCGGGGCGCGGTCCCACCCGGCATCTCGTCCGGCGCACCGCCCGGCGCGCCACCCGGCATCTCGTCCACGGCGCCCGGGTCAGCGCCGCACCGCGGCGGCCATGAGCCGCTGGGCGGTGTCGGAGTGGAAGAGCAGACCGGACAGGCGCGCCATCTCGTCGCCGTGGGCGTCGAACGCGGCGAGGAGGTCGGCGCCGAGCAGCCGCTTGGCCTCGACGAGACCCTGGCGGGCGCCCGCCCGCAGGTCGTCGAGCACCCGGCCGACGGCGGCGTCGAGCTCGTGACCCGGCACGACGTGGGTGACGAGGCCGTGCTCGCGCGCCTCGGCGGCGCCGAACTCGCGACCGGTGAGGAACCAGTCGGATGCCGCGCGCGGGCTGAGGCGAGCACGCAGCGGGATCGAGATGACGGCCGCCGCGAGGCCGAGGCGCACCTCGGTGAGCGCGAATCCCACGTCGTCGCGGCAGAGCACGAGGTCACTCGAGGCGACGAGGCCCAGGCCGCCCGCGCGCACCGGCCCGTCGAGGCGACAGACGACGGGGACGGGCAGCGCGGCGATGGTGTGCTGGAGCCCGATGATGCCCCGCGCCGACGCGACCATGTCGACGGTCGCGGCCTCCTTGAGGTCAGCGCCCGAGCAGAAGACCCGGTGCGAGGAGCGCAGCAGCACACCGTGGAGCGACTCGTCGGCCCCGGCCTCGGCGAGGTGCTGGGTCAGCTCGGCGACGAGGCGGCGCGACAGGGCGTTGCGGTTGGCCGGGGAGTCGAGCGTCAGGACGGCGATCCGGTCGTCGTCGGTCCGGTGCACCAGTGCGTCGCTCACGCGCCCGACCCTAGCCAATGGCCCGGCTCGTGGCCCCTCGGCGAGGCCCCCCGGCATCCGACGTCTTGCACATCACCCACGTCGCCGGGGCGGATCACGGGGGTCCGAGGTGGGTGATGTGCAAGGGGTCGCGGCCGAGCGGCGGCGTCAGCCGTAGGTGTCGCGTGGTCCGCGGCCGTCCTGCACCCGGCGCTGGCCACGCGACCACGACGGCGACCCGGGGCCCGCGACGCGCAGCTCCGCGACGGTGCCCTCCCCGACCTCCTCGGCGAGGCGGGTGAGCAGGCTCGAGGAGAGCAGCCGCAGCTGGGTCGCCCAGGCGGTGGAGTCGGCCCGCACGGTGAGCACGCCCTCGACGAACTCGACCGGCGTGCAGTGCTGGGCGATCTCGGGGCCGACGATCTGCGGCCAGCGCCCGATGACCGCACCGACGGCGACGTCGACGGCCCACCCGCGCTCGACGACGAACTGGTCGAGCTGCTCGCCGAGCAGCCTGGGGTCACGCCCCGTCGACGACCGTTCGCCGACCGGCACGTCCTTGACCCGGCGGCGGGGTCGCAGCCCGGGCCTCAGGCCCTTCGCCCGGGCGGCGGCGCGAGCCCGGGCGAGCGCCGCGGCGGCCGCCTCCTCGGCGTCCCCGACCGGCATCCGGTCGTCGGACTCTCCGGGCGAAGCCCCGTCCTCAGCGGACCGGCCTTCCCCGGCAGGGTGGGGGTTCTTCGGGTCACCCGAGGAACCCGAACCGGGAGGGGTTTGAGGTGGGGGTCCGGCTGCGGCAGAGGGGTTCTCGGTGTCACTCACACTCGACCACCGCGCCCAGGGTCACGGCGTAGGTGCGGCCCTCGAGGCTGCCGGGGACGTCCTCGGGCACGGCGGCGGTGATGACGACCTGCTCGCAGTCCGCGACCATCGCGGCCAGGCGCTCGCGCCGCCCCGAGTCGAGCTCGGCGAACACGTCGTCGAGGACGAGCACCGGGTCGTCCCCGAGGTCGGTGCGCAGCAGCTGGTATGCCGCGAGCTTGAGCCCCAGCGCGAACGACCACGACTCGCCGTGGCTGGCGTAGCCCTTGGCCGGCAGCTCGCCGAGGGTGAGCACGAGGTCGTCGCGGTGCGGCCCGACGAGGCTCACCCCGCGCTCGATCTCCTGCTCGCGCACGAGCGCGAGGGAGGCGAGGATCTCCTGCTCGAGCTCGTCGACCTCGGGCACCTCGCCGGCCGCGATCCGGGCCGCGGTCTCGTCGCGCAGCGAGGACCGGTAGGACACCCGGGCGTTCGACTCCGCCGCACTCACCTCGTCGTAGGCCGACGCCAGGTGGGGGCCGAGGTCGCGCAGCAGCCGCAGCCGCGCATAGAGCAGGTGCGACCCGGCACCGGCGAGCTGCGAGTCCCAGACGTGGAGGGTGTGCAGCGCCGAGTCACGTTGTGCCGCAACGTCTCCCGCATCGGATGCCGGCCCGCCCCGTGGCTGCCCGTGCCCTCCGCGCCCCCCGCGCCGCAGCACCGGAGCCGCGGACTTCAGGAGGGCCCCGCGCTGCTTGAGGATCTTGTCGTAGTCCGAGCGGACGCCGGCCCAGCGCGGCTGGCGGGCGACGAGCAGGTCGTCGAGGAAGCGGCGCCGCTCGCCGGGGTCGCCCTTGACGAGGGCGAGGTCCTCCGGGGCGAAGAGCACGGTGCGCAGCGTGCCGAGCACGTCACGGGGCCGGGCCACCGGGGAGCGGTTGAGCCGGGCCCGGTTGGCCCGCCCCGGCGTGATCTCGAGCTCGACGAGCGTCTCGCGCCCGTGGCGCACGACGACCCCCCGCACGACGGCCTGGCTCGTGCCGAACCGGACGAGGGGGGCGTCGGTCGCGACCCGGTGGCTCGACAGCGACGCGAGGTAACCGAGGGCCTCGACGAGGTTGGTCTTGCCCTGCCCGTTGAGCCCGACGAGGGTCGTGACGCCCGGCTCGAGGGGCAGCTCGGCGGCGGCGTAGCTGCGGAAGTCGACGACGGTCAGGTGGCGGACGTGCACCCGTCAGCTCTTCTTGGCGGCGCGCTTCCGCGTCGAGCCGGTGCCCGAGGTGGGGCCGGCGGATGCCGCCCCGGAGCCTGCCGCGCGCCCCGACGTGGACCCGCCACCGGACGACGGCCCGGCGCTCGCGGCCTTGCGGCCCTTCGCGGCGGCGGCCTTCGCCGAGCGGGTGGGCGCCTCCTTGCGCTCGGCCTTCCTCCGGGCGGCCGTCGCGCTCTTCGGACCGGCGACGGCCTCGGCCCGCAGATCCTCCCCCTCGGCGGTCGTCATGACCTTGTGCCCGCCGAACTGGCCACGCAGCGCGGCCACCGCCTGCATCGTCGGTGAGCTCTGCTGCCGGGAGGCGAAGCGGGCGAACAGCGCCGCGGAGATGACCGGCATCGGCACCGAGAGGTTGATCGCCTCCTCGACCGTCCACCGCCCCTCGCCCGAGTCGGAGGTGTAGTCGGAGACGTCGTCGAGGCCGGGGTTCTCCTCGAGCGCCTTGACCATGAGGTCGAGCAACCAGGAGCGCACGACCGTGCCGCGGCTCCACGCCTTGAACGCGCCGGGGACGTTCTCGACGATGTCCTTCTTCTCGAGCAGCTCGTAGCCCTCGGCGTAGGCGTGCATGAGGCCGTACTCGATGCCGTTGTGCACCATCTTCGTGTAGTGCCCCGCACCGACCTTGCCGGCGTGGACGAAGCCCTCGTCGCGCGGCCCCTCGGGGCGCAGGGCGTCGAAGATCGGCATCGCCCGCTTCACGTTCGCCGCGGTCCCCCCGACCATGAGCCCGTAGCCGTTGTCGAGCCCCCAGATGCCGCCGGAGACCCCGCAGTCGAGGTAACCGATCCCGCGCGCCCGGAGCAGCCTGTCGTTCTCGACGTCGTCGGTGAACTTGCTGTTCCCGCCGTCGATGACGAGGTCACCCTTGTCGAGCAGCTCGGCGAGCCTGCCGACCGTGTCGCGGGTGGGGGCCCCGTGGGGGACCATGACCCACACGACGCGCGGTGCCTGCAGCCGGGCGACCATGTCGGCGAGCGACCGGGCGTCGGAGACGGCCTTGTTGCGGTCGTACCCCACGACCTCGTGGCCCGCGCGGCGGATCCGCTCGCGCATGTTGCCGCCCATCTTGCCCAGTCCGACCAGACCCAGCTGCATCTCGTGACTCCTCGTGGTGTGTGGTGCGGCGACGGGGGGTGCGCTTGGAAGCGAAGGCTACGCCGACGGCATCCTGAGGTGGGGTGTCAGGACGCGAAGCGCACCGGCATGAGGACGTACCGGTACGAGGTGTCCGCCTCGCCGTCCTCCTCGGCCTGGCCGGAGAGCACCGCCGGGCGCGAGGCCTGGGTGAACGAGATGCGGCTGAACGGCGTGCCCACCGCGCCGAGGCCGTCGAGCAGGTAGGTGGGGTTGAACGCGATCTCGATCTCGGGGCCGGTCAGTGTCGCCTCGACGGCCTCGGACGCCTGGGCGTCGTCGCCCGTGCCGGCCTCGATGGCGACCTGGCCCTCGGAGAAGCGCAGCCGCACCGGGGTGTTGCGCTCGGCGACGAGGGCCACCCGCTTGACCGCCTCGACGAGGTCGTGGGTGCGCACGACGGACTCGGTCTCCGAGGTCGTCGGGAAGATCGAGGAGACCTTGGGGTACTCGCCGTCGAGCAGGCGGGTCGTCGTGCGCCGCCGCCCGGCCTCGAAGCCGACGAGGCCGTCACCGCCGGCCGCCGTGCCGAGGGCGACGTCGATGGAGCCGCTCGCCCCGAGGGAGCGGGCGGTCTCGGACAGGGTGCGCGCGGGGATGAGCACGACGTGGCTCGCGTCGGTGGCGCTGGGGTTCCAGTGCAGCTCACGCATCGCGAGGCGGTAGCGGTCGGTGGCGAGGAGCGTCATCCGGTCGCCCTCGATCTCGACGCGCACGCCGGTGAGGATCGGCAGGGTGTCGCCGCGGTCGGCGGCGACCGACACCTGCGCGACGGCCTGGGTGAACACATGGCCGTCGACCGAGCCGCTCGGCTCCGGGGAGGTCGGCAGGGTGGGGTAGTCGTCGGAGGGCATCATGAGCAGGCTGAAGCGCGAGGATCCGCAGGTCACCTGGACCTTCGAGCCCTCGGTGGCGACGTCGATCGGCCGGTCCGGCAGGTTGCGCGAGATGTCGGCGAGGAGGCGGCCGAGGACGAGCACGGTGCCGGGCTCGGCGACGTCGGCCGCGACCGTGATCCGGGCCGAGACCTCGTAGTCGAACGCCGAGAGGGTGAGCGTGCCGTCGTCGTCGGCCTGCATAAGGATGCCGGCGAGCACGGGCACCGGGGGACGCGCGGGGAGCCCCCGGGCCACCCAGGTGACCGCCTCGGCCAGGACGTCGCGCTCGACGCGGAACTTCACGGCATAACCACCTTCGTCGGGCGCGAGGTGCGTCGCGCCTGCTCTGTGCACACATGTGTCCCCGTCCGCGCGGCGGGTCTCGCGCGGAGGCGGCGCCGACGCAGGCGGGGTCACGACACTAGTGCACGCCCCCAGACCGCGACAGCCGGTCGCGGGAGCTCGTCGTCGGGGTGCCGGTTCGGTCGGGTCGTGGTCGGGGCGGGATGGGAGATTGCTGGATCTCGTCATCGTGGTAGGAGCTGTGGATGCTGTGGACGGCGCGGTGTCCGCGCTGGTCGGCGCCTCGATGGGGGGTGTGGACGCGCGGTGGACGTGCCCGTGGAGGACAGGGGTCGGCTGGTGACGGCCGTCGGGCGTTCACAGGGTGTCCACGACGCGGTCGCGGGCCGTCCACCTCGACGCGCCGGTTGTCCACAGCCGTCCACAGGCGTTGTGGACAACCGTGCCTCCCGGATGCGTCGGTTCGCGACGGCTGCCCGAGTTGTCCACAGGTTTGGCCACAGCTCGTGGACGGCGCCGTACGGTGTCCGTGCGGGGCGGAGGGGGTCCGGTCGGGCGGCGACGAGCGTCGCGTTGTGGACGCCGTGGTGACCCTGCCATCGACAAAGGTGCCACAGCGGATGTGGACGGGCTGTGGACAACCCAGGGGCCGGGGCCGGGTCAGGTCGACTGCTGCTTGATCCGGTTCGTCAGCTCGGTGACCTGGTTGTAGATGGCGCGGCGCTCGGCCATGAGCTGACGGATCTTCTTGTCGGCGTGCATGACCGTCGTGTGGTCGCGGCCGCCGAACTGCTGGCCGATCTTGGGCAGCGAGAGGTCGGTCAGCTCGCGGCAGAGGTACATGGCGATCTGCCGGGCGGTGACGAGCACCCGGGACCGGGACTGTCCCTGCAGGTCGTCGAGGGTCAGGCCGAAGTACGCGGCGGTCTGCGCCATGATCGTCGCCGGCGTCACCTGGCTCGAGGCGTCGTCGGGGATGAGGTCGCGCAGCACGATCTCGGCCAGGCTCATGTCGACGGGCTGCCGGTTCAGGCTCGCGAAGGCGGTGACCCGGATGAGGGCGCCCTCGAGCTCGCGGATGTTCGTCGAGATCCGCGAGGCGATGAACTCGAGGACGTCATCGGGCACGGACAGGCGCTCCTGGATGGCCTTCTTGCGCAGGATCGCGATCCTCGTCTCGAGGTCGGGGGGCTGGACGTCGGTGAGCAGCCCCATCTCGAACCGGCTGCGCATCCGCGCCTCGAAGCCGCTGAGCAGCTTGGGCGGCACGTCGCTCGTGATGACGACCTGCTTGTTCGCGTTGTGCAGGGTGTTGAAGGTGTGGAAGAACTCCTCCTGCGTCTGCACCTTGCCCTGGAGGAACTGGATGTCGTCGATGAGGAGCACGTCGACGTCGCGGTAGCGGCGCTGGAAGTTGGCGGCCTTGTCGTCGCGGATGCTGTTGATGAAGTCGTTCGTGAACTCCTCCGAGTTCACGTAGCGCACCTTGACGTGGGGGAACAGGTTGCGGGCGTAGTGCCCGATGGCGTGCAGCAGGTGCGTCTTGCCCAGACCCGAGTCACCGTAGATGAACAGCGGGTTGTAGGCCTTGGCCGGGGCCTCGGCGACGGCGACGGCCGCCGCGTGCGCGAACCGGTTGCTGGCCCCGATGACGAACGTGTCGAAGGTGTACTTGGGGTTGAGCCGGGTCACCTCGACCTGCTCCGGCACCTGGGCCCCCGGGCGGGGGCGGCGGGCCCCCGGGACCTCGACGAGGCCGGGGATGCCGCGCGGGTCGGTGCCGCGTGCCGCGTCCGCGGCGCCATGGTCGCCACCGAAGCCGTGCCCGTCGTGCTCGGCGACCTCGTCGACGCCGAGGTCGAGGTCGTCGATCTGGCGGCGCCGGTCGGCCACCCGGAGGTCGTGGCCGTCTGCCGGCCGCTTCCCCCCGCCGCCCGACAGTGCCCCGTCGACCTCGTGGCCGTGGACCTCGCCGTCGAGCCCGTGCCCGTCGAGGGCCGGTGCCTCGGCGAGCGAGGGGTCGACGGTGACGGCGAGCCGCACCTCGCGGCCGAGCTGGCTGCCCAGGGTGGCCGTGACCCGGTCGCGCAGCCGGGTCTCGACGACGTCCTTGGTGAAGTCGTTCGGGACGGCGATGAGCGCGGTGTCGTCGAGCAGCCCGACGAGCTTGGCCAGCGACAGGAACGCTCTCTGCTGCACCGGGATGCCGTCGGAGTCGAGCACCTCGAGGGTCGTGCGCCACAACTGGGTCATCGTCGCGTCCGCCACTCGGGTCCCCGTCCTTCCGATGGCCGCACGGCCGATCGACTGTGCCCGGTCACCGGGACCGACCCCTGCGTCCACATGGTTGTCCACAGGCTGTGGGTATGCAACGCGGGGTCGAGCGGCGTGTCGTGCCGTGGTGCGGGCTCTGCTCCGTGAGATCCTAGGGTCTTTTCCGCGCGGCAGGGGAGTGCGCCGCTGGTTTGACCCTCGAGGCCGCTCTCGCGTACCGTGGACAGGCCTGTTGCTCGGCTGTTTTCGCATGCCCGTGACCCGCACCGCCCCGGTGCTTCCCCGCAGAGGTCATGGGTTTCCGATGGCGGCCGAGCGCCACCGGCTCCACGACCACCCGGGCCCTCGCGGCCCGCCTCCAGATGAGAGAACCAACGTGAGCAAGCGGACCTTCCAGCCGAACAACCGTCGTCGCGCCAAGACCCACGGCTTCCGTCTGCGGATGCGCACGCGTGCCGGCCGCTCGATCCTCGCCGCCCGTCGCCGCAAGGGCCGCTCCGAGCTCTCCGCCTGAGGCCGGCGGTGCTGCCGGCGCCGAACCGACTGCGTCAGCGGGCGGACTTCACGTCGGCGGTGCGCTCCTCCGGGGGCTGTCGGGCCGGCTCGAAGCTGCTCGTGGTGCACGGCATCCGAACCGACGCGCGTGCGGGGCTCCCGCCGCGGGTCGGTTTCGTCGTGTCGCGCGGCATCGGGGGGGCCGTCGTCCGGAACCGGACCAAGCGGCGGCTGCGGGCGCTCGTGGCGCAGCGGCTGCCCGGCATCCCGGCCGGCGTCGACCTCGTCGTGCGAGCCAACCCGCCGGCGGGCACGGCCACCTCGGGGGAACTGGCCGGCGCCCTGGACCCGTTGGTCCGTCGGGTGGTCGGACGACTGGGAGGCGCGGCGTGAGCATCGGTCGACTCCTCGCGACCCCGCTCATCTGGCTGGTGCGCGGCTACCAGAACCTCATCTCGCCGATGCGCCCCCCGACGTGCCGGTACTACCCCTCGTGCTCCGCCTATGCCGTGACGGCGCTCGAGCGGTACGGCGTGCTGCGCGGTTCGTGGCTCGCGGCGCGGCGCCTGCTGCGCTGCCACCCGTGGACCCCGGGGGGTGTCGACCACGTGCCGCTGCGCGACGACGCCACGGGCCGCCCGATCCCCGGAACGACGGGCCCGCGCGGCCCCGGGGGCGAGCCCGCCCACCGCCCCGTCGCGGGCACCGCTCCGGCGGACCCCCACTGAACCCGTCACGACCGTGACCCCACCCCGCCGGCCCCGGCCGGCACAGCCGTAAGGACATCATGGGCGACTTCTTCAACGCGATCATGGCCCCGATCGAGTGGCTCGTCGCGTGGATCATGTACGGGTTCCACCAGGCCCTGACGGCCCTGGGCATGGACCCCGCGGGGGGGTGGACCTGGGCGCTGTCCATCGTCGGCCTCGTCATCGTCATGCGCGCCGCGATGATCCCGCTCTTCTACAAGCAGATCATGGCCTCGCGCAAGATGCAGCAGATCCAGCCCGAGCTGCAGAAGATCCAGAAGAAGTACAAGGGCAAGAACGACCCTGAGTCCCGGCAGGCGATGACCCAGGAGACGATGGAGCTGTACAAGAAGGAGGGCACGAACCCGTTCAGCTCGTGCCTGCCGATCCTCGTGCAGTCACCCTTCTTCTTCGGACTGTTCCGCGTGCTCAACGGGCTCGACGAGATCGCCGCGGGGACGACGGACGCCATCGGTCCGATCACCCAGGAGGTGGCCGCCCAGGCCGAGTCGGCGACGATCTTCGGCGCGTCCCTGTCGGCGACCTTCCTCGGCTCCGACTCGCTCAACGTCAAGATCGTCACGGCCGTGCTCATCGTCCTCATGTCGGCGACGACCTTCCTGACCCAGCGCCAGCTCATGACGAAGAACATGCCGGCGTCCGCCCTCGACAACCCCTTCGCCAAGCAGCAGAAGCTGCTGCTGTACATCCTGCCGATCGTCTTCGCGGTGTCCGGCGTCAACTTCCCGATCGGCGTCCTCATCTACTGGTTCACGACGAACGTGTGGTCGATGTGCCAGCAGTTCTACGTCATCCGACGGATGCCGGCGCCCGGCTCCGCCGCCGAGAAGTCCTACCACGCCCGCCTGGCGAAGAAGGGCAAGCCGATCCCCGGGGCCGAGGCCGTCGCGGCCGCCGAGGCGGAGACGCAGGCCCAGTCAGCGGCGGATGCGGCGGCGACGAAGAAGTCCGGCCAGCGCCAGCAGCCCACGTCGAAGAAGCGCAAGAAGTCCCAGGCGACCGGCCCCAAGTCGAGCGGGCCCAGGTCGACGGGTCCCAAGTCGACCGGCCCCAAGCCGAGCGGTCGGGCGACGCCGGGCGAGTCGACACCCCCCACGACCTGATCCCCCCTGAGCACAGGAGACCCCATGAGCGAGAACCTCACGCAGGAACCCGAGATGACGCAGGCTACTGCCGACGCCACCACCCCCCCCGACGCCACCCCCGACGCCGCGGGCGGCGACGCCGCCACCCCCGACGCCGCGGGCGGCACCCTCGACGACCAGTCGGACTCGGCGCCGGACGCCGCCGCGGTGGCGGAGTCCACCGCGTCCGTCGAGTCCGTCGGGTCCGTGGAGTCCGCCGAGTCGGTGGAGTCCGCCGACGGCGGCGAGACCGACGACGAGGAAGGGACGGCGAACGCCGGCTCCGCCCCGGCCCCGGCGAGCCGCCGCGACCAGCTCGAGAGGGAGGGCGAGGTCGCCGCCGACTTCCTCGAGACGCTCCTCGACATCTGCGACCTCGACGGGGACATCGACGTCGACATCGACGGTGACCGCGCCGCCGTGTCGGTCGTCGACTCCGAGGACGGCCGCGTTCCGCGCCGCCTGGTCGGCCAGAACGGCCAGGTCCTCGATGCGCTGCAGGAGCTCACCCGGCTCGCGGTCCAGTCCGCGACGGGGGAGCGCAGCCGGCTCATGCTCGACGTGGCCGGCCACCGTGCCGAGCGCCGAGCCTCCCTCGTCACCCTCGCTCGGGAGGCCATTGACGAGGTGCGCACCACGGGCGAGCGGAAGCCGCTCACGCCGATGACGGCCTTCGAGCGGAAGGTCGTGCACGACGAGGTCCTCGCGGCGGGTCTCTCCTCCGAGTCCGAGGGCTCCGAGCCGCGACGCTACGTCGTCATCCTCCCGGCATAGGCGACGTTTCACGTGAAACAGGACGGTGCTGATGACCGTCCCGTGAGCACGCCAGCCGCACCCCCGGGTGCGGCTGGCGTGTTCGGCGACCGGATGCCGCTCGCCGTGCGTTTCACCGACATCCTCGCGGACACCGGAGTCAGTCACGGGCTCATCGGTCCCCGCGAGGTGCCGCGCCTGTGGGACCGGCACGTGATGAACTGCGCGGTCATCGCCGGGACCTTTTCCGAGGGGACCAGGCTCGTCGACGTGGGGTCAGGCGCCGGACTGCCCGGCGTCGTCCTGGCCCTCGTGCGACCCGACCTCGACGTGCACCTCGTCGAACCGATGCTGCGACGCACCCAGTGGCTCGACGGGGTCGTCGGCGACCTGGCGCTCGACAACGTCACCGTGCACCGGGGCCGCGCCGAGGAGCTCGCCGGCAGGCTCGTCGCCCCGTTCGTCACCGCTCGGGCCGTCGCCCGCCTCGACAAGCTGGCGCGGTGGTGTGTTCCGCTCCTCGCGCCCGGGGGGACCCTCGTCGCGATGAAGGGGCGCTCGGCGGCCGAGGAGCTGGCGCAGGACCGTCGGGCGCTCGAGCGGCTCGGACTGTCCTCCGCCGTCGTCAGCGAGCACGGCGCCGGCCTGCTCGACGAGCCGGTCCTGACGGTCGACCTGCGGTTCGAGCGGAGAGCCCAGCCCTCAGCACGGCGAGCGGTGGCCGGGGCCACGAAGCGCCGACGCGGTCCGACACGCCGCTGAGCGGGTGGCGCCGCGGTGCTTGATGGGCCCGGGCCCGGGGACGGGGGTCACGGCGTGCTCGAGGGCCTCGTCCAGTGGCCTGCCGCGACAGACACCGGGGCGGGCACGCACCACGAGACCGTATGAGCGTCGCTGCCCGGGCAGGCCGGGCCCCCGACGGCCGGCGCACCGACAGCCTCAGCGGAGGCTCGACTCACCAGCGATGGCGTCCCGCCTCGCCGCAGCCCGGATCGCCCCGACGAGTGCGATCCCTGAGGTCGGTGTTTCACGTGAAACACGAGCCGGCGTCCGACCCGGACCGGGCGCGGCACGTCGGGCGTGACGGCGCGAACCGGGGAGGACGCGGCCGGGCCCCGGGCCATGAACGGCGTCTTCGGGCACGGACAGCCAACGCGCAAGCCCTCGCCCGTGGCAGGTTTCACGTGAAACGTCTCTGCCCGGCTCGATGGCAGACTCCCCGTCGAACGTGGAGTCCCCGGACCTGACCTGGCTCGGCCCACGTGGCTCGGCTCACGATCTTGGTGGGGTGCACGGGTGGTCCGATCGCCCATGGTCGCGAGCCGGAGGCGCGAGGTGCGGCCGTGCCTCTGCGTGGGTCTGACGGTGGCGGGTGGCCCCGACGGACCGGATCGGTGCTGCCGGACGGGTGACCTCCTGGGGTGGCGCCGCGGTGGGCACCGCGCTGGTCCGATCGCGCAGGACGCCCAGGGATGACGGAGGCATCCAGGTGCGTTCCTGCGGGACCCAGTCGGCCGGCGCTCCAGACAGGCCGACAGCTCCCACCGGGGCTGCACGGTCGCGGGCCCACCCTCCAACGGCGCTGAACGCCTCGAGAGCTCCGACCCCTGTCTGTCACACGTCGTCAGGGCATCCCTCCGGAGGTGGTACGCGTCGTGGTCGAGGGCCTCGACCGCGCTCCGGGAGGGAGGCTGTCGAAGGGACCGCCGCGGCCCCGTCCCGATGAAGACACGCAGGGCGGTCAGCGGTCCGCCAGCAGGCAAGAGACGCGCCCGCCCACCGGGAGGTGCGCCTCTCCGCAAACGCGGCGCGCTCCGCCGGGTCGGCCACGCTCACTCGTCCACAGGTCGGCCGGCGCGGCTTTGGCGTGTCGCCGCATGGTGTTGTTGGATGGCGGGGCCCGAGGACCATCGACGAAAGCAGACGCGTGAGCACAGCCACCACCCAGGATCCGGAGCACCGGACCGTCGTCCGCGGAATCGGCTTTCCCGCGCTGGGTGGTCCGGCGACGACGCCGCTCGGCTGGCCCGGCCCCGACACCGTTTCACGTGAAACCGCCCAGGCGGCATCCGAAGCCGAACCCGCACCCGGCACCGGGCGCCTTCCGACGCCGTCGACGGCGCAGACCGCACCGGGTGCAGAGGACCGCACGCCCGACGGGGCCCAGGACGACACCGAGGAGCGTGAGCAGATCGCGGCCGCCCTGCCCGGCGCCGGCGACGAGACCCCTCTCGCCCAGGCCGTCGCCGACGACGCACGCAAGCGCATCACGCTGAGCGGGCGCAGCGTCCCCCGTCCATCCCGGACCCGTGTGCTGACCGTTGCGAACCAGAAGGGCGGGGTCGGCAAGACGACGACGACCGTCAACGTCGCCGCCGCGCTGGCGCAGGCCGGCAGCTCCGTCCTCGTCATCGACCTGGACCCCCAGGGGAACGCGAGCACCGCTCTGGGCATCGAGCACCACGCCGAGGTGCCGAGCGTCTACGACGTGCTCGTCGAGGGGCGCCCGATCGCCGAGGTCGTCCAGGAGTGCCCCGACGTCCCCGGCCTCACCTGCGTCCCCGCGACGATCGACCTCGCCGGTGCCGAGATCGAGCTCGTCTCGCTCGTCGCCCGCGAGACCCGGCTCCAGAAGGCGGTCAGCGCCTTCGTCGCGGAGCGCGAGGATGCGGGGGAGCGGGTCGACTACGTCCTCATCGACTGTCCGCCGAGCCTGGGTCTGCTCACGGTCAACGCCTTCGTCGCCGCGAGCGAGGTCTTCATCCCCATCCAGTGCGAGTACTACGCCCTCGAGGGCCTCTCGCAGCTGCTGAAGAACATCGAGCTCATCCGCAGCCATCTCAACCCCCGGCTGCACGTCTCGACGATCCTGCTCACGATGTACGACGGTCGCACCCGCCTGTCGGCCCAGGTCGCGGAGGAGGTGCGCGAGCACTTCCCCGACCAGACCCTGCGGGCGAGCGTGCCTCGTTCGGTACGGATCTCCGAGGCGCCGAGCCACGGCCAGACCGTGCTGACCTACGACCCGAACAGCAGTGGCGCGCTGTCCTACCTCGAGGCTGCGGTCGAGCTCGCCGAGCGCGGCGCCGCCGCCCACCAGCCCACGCAGGAGTCGGCATGAGCGAGAAGCGTCGCGCCCTGGGCCGAGGCCTGGGCGCGCTCATCCCGAGCGGTGCGCCCGCTGCGGACCGTCCCGTCGACGTGTTCTTCCGCGACCAGGATGCCGGGCAGCCCACCCAGACGTCCCCGGGCCAGCCGGGTCCGGCCGCCTTCGGACCGGGCGACGACGCAGGTCAGGCGCCCGTCGACCATGCCGAGGACGTCGCGTCTGCCTCCCCTCCCCACGGCGAGCACGACCTTCGTCCCGTGCCCGGCGCCGAGTTCGCCGAGATCCCGCTCGACCAGATCCGGCCCAACCCCCGCCAGCCGCGCACCGCGTTCGACGAGGACGAGCTGGCCGAGCTCGTCCACTCGATCCGCGAGATCGGGGTGCTCCAGCCGGTCGTCGTGCGGCGCGTCCCGCACGGCACGGCCGCCGACGGGGTGCGCTACGAGCTCATCATGGGCGAACGCCGCTGGAGGGCCTCCCGTGAGGCCGGCAAGGAGGTCGTCCCGGCGATCATCAAGGCGACCGAGGAGGACGACCTCCTGCGCGACGCCCTGCTCGAGAACCTCCACCGCAGCCAGCTCAACGCGCTGGAGGAGGCCGCGGCCTACCAGCAGCTGCTCGACGACTTCGGGTGCACCCAGGAGGAGCTCGCCCGTCGGATCGGACGGTCGCGGCCACAGATCTCGAACACCCTCCGACTGCTCAAGCTCCCGCCGCTCGTCCAGCGTCGGGTCGCGGCCGGCGTGCTGAGCGCCGGGCACGCCCGGGCGCTGCTCGGGCTGCCGGACGCCGGCGCCATGGAACGGATGGCCCAGCGCGTCGTCGCCGAAGGGCTCTCGGTGCGTACGGTCGAGGAGCTCGTCACCGTCGGCGACGGGACGACGCCACCCGCCCGTCGCGCTCCCCGCGCCGGAGCCCGGCGGCCGCAGCTCGACGACCTCGCCGCCGACCTGTCCGACCGGCTCGAGACCCGGGTGCGCATCGCGCTCGGCCAGCGCAAGGGCCGCCTCACCGTGGAGTTCGCCTCCGTCGAGGACCTCAACCGCATCCTCGACGCGATGCACCTGCGCGACGGGCGCGAGGGCTGACGGGCCGGCCGCACCACTCGGTCCACACCGAATTGCCAAGAGGCGCGCAACACGGTTGCAACGCACCGGGTTACGCGCCTCCTGACGCAGTGGCACGGGTCAGCCCAGGAAGGGCTCCAGCTCGCGGAGCAGCTTCGGCTTGGGCAGCGCGCCGATGATCGTCTTGACGATCTCGCCGTTCTGGTAGACGTGCATCGTCGGGATGCTCGTGATGCCGAGCTGACCGGTGATGGCGGGGTTCTCGTCGGTGTTGAGCTTGACGATCGAGACCTCGTCGTGGTCGCGGGCGATCTCGTCGAGGATCGGCGCGACCGCGCGGCACGGGCCGCACCACGGCGCCCAGAAGTCGACGAGCACGGGCTTGTCGCTGCGCAGGACGTCGGCCTCGAAGCTGGCGTCGGAGGTGCTGGAGACGGCTCCCATGGGGATCCTTTCGAACGGGTGGGTGGGTGCGAGGTGCCCGATCCTGCCGGAGGGGTCCGACACGGGCCGTGGGTCAGTGGGAGAGGAACCGCTCGGCGTCCAGGGCGGCGGCACAGCCGGACCCGGCCGCGGTGATGGCCTGGCGGTAGGTGTGGTCGACGAGGTCGCCGCAGGCGAAGACCCCGGGCACGTTGGTGCGGGTGGACCGGCCCTCGACGAGGACGTAGCCCTCGGCGTCCAGCTCGACGACGCCCTTGACGAGCTCGTTGCGCGGGTCGTGGCCGATCGCGACGAACAGGCCGGTGACCGGCAGCTCCCGGGTCTCGCCGGTGACGGTGTCGCGCAGCGTGACGCCGGTGAGCTTGTCCGCGCCGTGGATGGCGTCGACGACGCTGTTCCACGCGAAGCGGATCTTGGGGTTGGCGTGGGCTCGTTCGGCCATGATGGCACTGGCCCGCAGCTCGTCGCGCCGGTGCACGATGGTGACCGAGCGGGCGAACTTGGTGAGGAAGGTGGCCTCCTCGACGGCCGAGTCGCCCCCGCCGACGACGGCGATGTCCTGGTCGCGGAAGAAGAACCCGTCGCACGTCGCGCACCACGACACCCCGTGCCCGGACAGCCGCTTCTCGTCGGGCAGGCCGAGCTCGCGGTAGGCCGAGCCCATCGCGAGGATGACCGCACGGGCCCGGTGCTCGGTGCCCTCGGAGTCGGTGACGACCTTGACGTCGTCCTCGAGGCGCACCGACTGCACGTCGTCGGTGATGATCTCGGTGCCGAAACGCTCGGCCTGGGCGCGCATGTTCTCCATGAGGTCCGGACCCATGATGCCGTCCCGGAAGCCGGGGAAGTTCTCGACCTCGGTCGTGTTCATCAGCGCCCCACCAGCGGTGACCGACCCCTCGAACATCAGCGGCTCGAGGTTCGCCCGGGCGGCGTAGACCGCGGCCGTCCACCCGGCCGGGCCGGAACCGATGATGATGACGTTGCGGACGTCCGAGGTCAAAGGACACATCCCCTTGTGGTGGTGGCGGGTACGGACCGCAACATGCGGTGCCATGGTGATGAACCGATCCTAGGCCCGGGGTGTTCCCGCGGGTGACGCGCCCCGCCGCAAACGAAGAGGACCGCCCGGGCCCACGGGGTGACGCAGAAGGTCGACCGGGCCCACGGGGCGGCGCAGAAGGTCGACCGGGCCCACGGGGCGGCCGTCCAAGGGTCGACCGAGCCCACGGGCGGCCGTGCCAGGCCGACCGGCCGCTCAGCCGAGCGCCACCGGGCCGGTGATGAGCCCCGGGGAGCCGGTGGTGCACGAGCGCTCCACCGCGTAGGCCGTGCGCCCGTCGGCGTCGTCGACGACGAGCACCGCCGCCGGCCGACCGTCGACGTCGGCGACGTCGACGAGGATCCCGGCGGCCGGCGCGATCCCGAGGGCGTCGGCACAGGCCCGCGCGCCGATGGGAGTGGCGATCGGCCCGGTGCCCGGCGACTCGGCGGCCAGGGGTGGCAGCGGGTCGGCGCCGCCCTGCCCGAGGGCAAGGGCGGAGGTGGCGAGCGAGGCCGAGGAGTACCCGGTGCCGGACATGACGACGACGACCCGCCCCGACCCGGACCCCGGCACGAGCAGCGAGCGGTCGTCAACACCGCCCTCGTCAACACCGCCCTCGTCAGCACCGCCGCCCTCGTCGGCCGCCTCGCCCCCGGCCGAGGGTGCCGTGCCGCCCGCGGCCGACTCCGCGGTGTCGCTCACCGCCGAGTCCGACCCCGCACCCGCCTCGAGGGAGGCCGTCACCTCGCCGGGCAGGCCGCTCAGCGCGATGCCGCCGAGGCCGATGGCGCCCACGACGGCCGCCGCCACCCCGAGGTGGCGCAGCCGCGGCCGCGACCGTCGCGGCATCGGCACGACGTGCCCGCTCCCCGTGGCGGTCTCCTCCGCGAGGGCCCGGGTGATCCGCGCGACGAGGTCGTCGGGCATCGGCCCGGGGTCGGGCAGGGCCGCGAGCAGCTCCCGCATGCCCGTCGGGTCGTGCTCGACGGGGGCGGTGTCGTCGTGCGGGTGGGTCACGTGGTCCTCCGGGACGGGCCCTCGGGGGGAGTTGAGCGGGACAGGGGGTGGCGCACCCGTGGTGCGGTCCGGGAATGGGACGTCACGGGGCCCTCCCCGGTTCCCGGGCCGACGGATCGCCGCCGCCGGTGTCGCCGACGCCCTCGCCTGGTCGCAGGAGCGCGGCGAGGGCCTCGCGCCCGCGGAAGCACCGTGACTTCACGGTGCCCTCGGCGACCTCGAGCACCTGCGCGGCCTCGGCGACCGACAGCCCGTGCATGTCGACGAGCACGAGCGCCAGGCGCTGCCCCTCCGGCAGCCGCGCGAGCGCCCGGTGCACGTCGACACGTGCCTCCGCTGACGCGTGGTGGTCGTGACGGTCCGGGAGGTCGAGCTCGCCGAGGTCCCCGGCCCGGCGCACGAGGTCCCGCTCGCGGCGGATCCGGTCGAGGCACGCGTTGACGACGATCCGGTGCAGCCACGTCGTCACCGCGGCGTCGCCGCGATAGGCGTCGGCACGCCGGAACGCCGAGATGAAGGCCTCCTGCACGGCATCCGCCGCGAGCTCGCGGTTCGCCGTCGTGCGCAGGGCGACGGCGTACAGGCGGTCGCGGTGCCGGCGGAACAGCTCGCCGAACGCCGCGCCGCCGTCCCCGTGGACGTGTCGGGCGATGAGGTCGCGGTCGGTGAGCGTCGTGAGGTCGTCAGGCATCCCGGACCGCCCGGCGTCAGCCGGTGACGACGACCTCGTTGAGCCAGGCCCGGTTCTTGCCCTCGTCGTCGGTCGTCAGGCCGGTGAACCACACGACGATGTACTGACCGCTGACGTCGGCGGGCACCTCGAACCGCACGGTGCCCTCGGCCCGGTCCTTCTCGCCGATCTTCGTCGCGCCGTCGAGGCGGTTGTCGGGCCCGACGTGCACCTCGACGTCGGTGGGGACCGGGATGACGAGCTCGACCGCCTGCGGCTTCTTGTTCGGGCCGAGGTCGACGATGACCCCGAGGCCCTTCTTCAGTCCGCCGAACTCCTCGGACCGGTAGTTCTCGGAGAACCACCCGGTGGCCGGGTCGCCGTCGTAGACCCGTGGGGTGAGGCGGTTGTTCTCCTCGCCGTCGCCCTCGGGGTCGTAGGCCTCGACCTTGAGGATGGCCAACGGTTCGGGGGGGCCGGCCGTGCCCTCGCTCGGCTGCGGCGACGCGCTGTCCGACGGTGCCGGCGAGGACGGTGCCACGGTCGTCGTCCGGGGGGCCGGGGCCGCGGTGCCACCGAAGATGTCCCCGCTGTTGGAGCCGATGCGCGACACGCCCCAGATGCCGATGACGAGCGCCAGCACGAGAAAGCCGGCGACGATGCCGAGCGCGAGCTTCGACTCGTCCTTGGTCAGCGGCTCGGCGGGCACGAGGGGGGCCGGCGCCTCGAGCCCGTCGACGGTGCGCCGCGGTGCCGTGTCGGTGCTGAGCTCGGAGACCCGGTCGACGGCCCGGCGGGCCAGGCCGCCGACGCGCTCACCGACCGACCCGAGCGCGCCCGCGACGGCGGCACCGGCAGCCGCACCGCGCGCGCGGTCGCCGCCGGACGTGGTGCCCGGCTCGTCGTCCCAGCCGTCTCCGGCGTCGCGCTCGGCCCGGCGGTCGGCGGGACGAGCGGGCCCGACGGCAGGTGGGCCCGCCGTGAGGGACCCCGGCGCTTCGGTGCGGGGGAGCACGCGAGTGGCCTCGGTCGTGCTGCCCACGTGGTCGTCGCCCGCACGGGCAGGGCTGCCGGATGCCGGGGCGCGCGCCACGGATGCCGTGGCCGCTGCGGTCGTGGCGCCGACGCCGGCCGCGCCGACGCGCGCCGCAGCGGCGTGGGCCGGACCGCCGGTGGCGGAATCTGCGCCCTCGGTGGGGCCGGCAGCGGCGGCAGCCGGTGTTCCGCCGCGCCCGTCGGCGTCAGGACGTCCCCCGGCGGGACCAGGTGTGGCGGCGCCCGCGCTCGCGTCGCCACCGACGGCACCACCAGCAGCCGCGGCGCCGGCACCCACCGCTGCACCCCGCCGCCCGAGCGGCCGCTTCCTCGGCCGGCCCGCCGCGGGAGGCCCTGCGGTCTCGCTGCGGGCTGGACCGGCATCCCTGAAGACGTCGAGCGCGTCCGGTGGGCGCGAGGTGGGCTCGTCGGCAGGGGGGAGGACGGGCTGCTCGAGGGTGTCGGAGGGGGACGCGCTCGTGGCGGACGGCGACCCGCGCGTGGCGGACGGGGACGCGTTCGCGGCGGACGGGTCCGACCCCGGGCGGGCGGTGTCGTCGCCGGGCGAGCCGGTGTCGGCGACCCCCGGCGCGCCCGTGGTGGCGGCCCCCACCCCCACCGCGGCGGCACCGGTTCCTGCGGCGGCACCGGTTCCTGCGGCGGCAACGGTTCCTGCGGCGGCACCTCCGGCAGCCCCGGCACCGGCGCCTGTCGGACGGGCCCCCGTGCGCCCGGCCACCTGCCGCGACGGCCACGGGGCCACCTGCCGGGCGTAGTCGCCGGGGCTCGTGGGCCCCTGGTCGTCGTTGAGGGTGAGGCGGCAGATCGCGTCGAGGTCGCGGGGCACGCCGGCGGCGATCTCCGACGGCGCGGCGACCCCCCCGGGCACCCGCGGCGCCGCGCCGAGACCACTGTCCCCGGCACCGAGCGGCCACAGCCCGGTGAGGCCGGCGTACGCGAGGGCCACGACTCCGACGGCGTCGCGCCGCGCGGCATCCTCGGATTCGGCGCCGTCCTGGCCGGAGCGCACGGCGGCGGTCTCGAGGCCACGCAGGCGCACGTCGCCGTCGATGGTGCGCAGGACGTCGTCGGGCGTGAGGTCGAGGTGGTGCATGCCGCGCTGGCGCGCCGACTCCAGGGCCGCGGCGACCTCGCCGGTGAGGCGGCGCACCTCGTCGCCGGGCACCCCGCCGTCGCTGACGAGCGCGGCGAGGGTGCGGGCCTCGCCGAGGTCCTCCTCGACGACGTAGGCGACGTCGGCATCCTCGCCGACGTCGAGGATGCGGACGAACACGGCGTGGGTCACCGAGCCGGCCCGGCGGGCGGCGTCGAGCAGGGCGGCGGCCCGGTGGTCGTCGGCGGCCATGCAGAGCACCGACACGCTGCGTCCCAGGGTCGTGTCGTCGGCCGACCACCGCTCGGTGTCGTAGAGCTGCTCCAACCGCCGGCGAACGGTGTATCGGCCACCGAGGACGGTGCCGGGACCCACACCCCTCACCGGTGCTCCTCTCGATCGTCGGTCAGCGCGCGCGGCGCCCCCGCCATCCGCGGCCGACGGGTGCCCCGCCCCATAGTAGGCACTGCGACCTCAGCGACGACGCAGCCGCCGCGTCACGGGATCGAGCGCCGTGGAGATCTCGCGCACCCCGAGCGCCCGGGCGACGCCCCAGGTGACCCCGAGCTGCACCACCCCCGCCGCGGCGAGCACGAGGGCGCCGGCGACGAGCCCCGGCACCCCACGGGTCTCGCCGAGGTCGGGGAAGAGTTCGCCCACCGCCCACGCGAGGGCGAGGGCCGTGACGGCGGCCGGTGCGGCGAGGCGCAGGTAGACGAGCCCCGTGCCGCGCAGCCCGAGGTGCCCGTGCCGGCGGTGCAGCACCCAGAAGCCGACCGCCGCCGACATGACGAAGGCGAGGGACTGCCCGAGGCTGAGCGCGAAGGCGGTGACGGAGGGGTGCAGGGTGAGCGCCACGAGGGCTCCGACGGTCGCGACGCTCGTCGTGACGCACTGGAGGCGGAAGGACATCCACGTCATCTGGTGGGCGTAGAAGACCCGGTCGTTGAGGTAGGTCCAGGCCATCGGGACGACCATCCAGACCAGGCCCTGGAGCACGACGGCGATGGCCCGGGTCTCCTCGAGGCTGTTCTTGAAGAAGAAGGTCGACGCGACGTAGGGCGCCATGACCCCGATGAAGACGATGCCCGGCACGATGATGACCGACGGCAGGCGCATGCCCTGGTCGTGGTAGCGCAGCACGAGCCGGTGGTCGCCGTGGCTCGCAGCCTCGGAGAGCCGGGTGTACAGCGCGGTGACGAGCGAGACGGTGACGAGCCCGTGCGGCAGCATGACGATGAGCAGGGCCTGCGAGAACGCGGTGAGACCGGCGACGTCCTCGCCGAGCTCGGTGCCGCGCCGGGTCGCGCCGGTGAGCACGTTCGACGTGACGACGTAGCCGAGCTGGCTCACGACGATCGAGCCGAAGGTCCACTTCGCGACGTTGCTGACCTCGCCGAGGCCGTGCCCGCGGATGCCCCACACCGGCCGGTAGCGGAACCCGATCCGGCGCAGCGGGATGATGAGCGACACGGCCTGGATGACGATCGACAGCGTGGCGGTGCCCGCAAGGATGCCGATCATCTCGGGTGTCCAGTCCTCCGGTGCCGCGCCCGTGGGCAGACCCGCCTGCTGGAACCACACGAGCCCGATGACCGCCACGATGTTCGCGATCGCCGGGGCCCACATGTAGGCCGCGAAGCGCCCGTTGGCGTTGAGCACCTGGCCGAGGATCGTGTACAGCCCGTAGAAGAAGATCTGCGGCAGGCAGATGACGGCGAACACCGTGGCCAGGCGGATCGCGGCCGGGTCGTCGAAGCGCGAGTAGATGCGCACGAGCAGCGGCGCCGCGAGGGTGAGCAGGACCGTGGCCACCCCGAGCAGGGCGAGCGAGAGGGTGATGATCCGGTTGACGAACTCGTCGCCGTCGGGGCGCAGCCTGGCCCGGACGATCTGCGGGACGAGGATCGCGTTGAGGGTGCCGCCCGCGATGAGGATGTAGAACTGGTTCGGCAGGTTGTTCGCGATGGTGAACGCGTCGGCGGCGTAGCCCGTCGTGCCGATGACGCCGGTGAGCAGGGCGGCGCGCACCAGCCCCACGGCCCGGCTGACGAGCGAGCCCGAGGCCATGATCGCGCCGGATCGCCCGATGCTCGGCTGCGTCGTCCGCGGCCCCGACACCTGCGCTGGTTCGGTGGATGCCGTGGGCGCGCCGGGTGCGGTGGGCGCGCCGGGTGCGGTGGGGGCGCCGGGTGCGGTGGGTGCGTCGCCTGCCGCAGCGTCCGCCGGGCCACCCTCGTCGGGGTCGACCTGCCGGACGTCCGGGTCGTGGGGGTCGGTCATCCGGCGCGGTCAGGCGTCGCCGGCGAGCCGCTGCCACGCGACCCGGGCGATCCGCCGCTCGTTGGGGAAGGTGAGGTGACGGTGCGCGTCGCGCAGCGGCAGCCACGCGACGTCGATGGCCTCGTGGTCGGGGTCGTTCTCGATCGTGAGGTAGCCGCCGACGGCCTCGAGGAGGTAGTGGTGGACGTACTTGTGGATACGCCGCTCCCCGGCGGCGAACCAGTAGTCGATCGTGCCCAGCTCGATGAGGACCTTGCCGATGATGCCGGTCTCCTCGGCCACCTCGCGCGCCGCGGTCTGCGGCAGCGTCTCCTCGCCCTCGATGTGCCCCTTCGGCAGGCACCACTCGACGCGCCCGGCCCGGTTGCGCCGGGCGATGACGGCGATCCGTGCCTCACCCTCGTGGACGTCGACGACCACCCCTCCGGCGCTGCGCTCCTCGACCGCCGGGAGCCGCCGGGGGGGCACCCCGGGCGGATCGGCGGCGGCGTGGCTCATCTGGTCACTGTAACCAGTGGGGCGCGCACCGGCCGGGACGACGGTGGGCCGCCCCCCACCCGCGCAGTCAGGCCCACCGGGCGAGTGGCGGGCACGACGCGTCTGGGGGCGGGGACGCACCGGGCGCGGGCGGGCACGCACCGAGCGCCGGCCGCATACCCTTGGTCCTCGTGTCCACCCGTCAGCCGCCGACCGCCCTGCTGCGCCGGGCGGTCGCCCACCTGGCGCCCGTCCTGCCGCTCCTCACCGACCTCGGCGATCGCTTCGCGGCCGCCGGGCACGACCTGGCGCTCGTCGGGGGGCCGGTGCGCGACGCCCTCCTCGGCCGAACCGCGACCGACCTCGACTTCACGACGTCGGCCCGCCCGGACGAGACCGAGGCGGTGCTCCGCGACTGGGGGACGGCGACCTGGGACATGGGGCGCGAGTTCGGCACGATCGGGGCCCGCGGCGACGGCACCGTCGTCGAGGTGACGACCTACCGGGCCGACGCCTACGACGGCGTGACCCGCAAGCCCGTCGTCGCGTTCGGCGACTCGCTCGACGACGACCTCGTGCGTCGCGACTTCACCGTCAACGCGATGGCCCTGCGCCTGCCCGACCTCACCTTCGTCGACCCGCACGGCGGGCTGCGCGACCTCGACGCCGAGGTGCTGCGCACGCCGTCTCCCCCCGAGGTGTCCTTCGGAGACGACCCGCTGCGGATGATGCGCGCCGCCCGGTTCGTCGCTCAGCTCGGCTTCGTGCCCGCGCCCGAGGTGTACGCGGCGATGCGCGACATGGCGCCGTCGATCGCGATCGTCTCGGCCGAGCGGGTGCGCGACGAGCTCGTCAAGCTCGTGCTGGCCCCGCACCCGCGCGCCGGCCTCGAGCTGCTCTGCGCGAGCGGCCTCGCGACGCACGTGCTGCCCGAGCTGCCGGCCCTGCAGCTCGAGGTCGACGAGCACCACCGCCACAAGGACGTCTACGAGCACTCGATGACCGTCCTCGAGCAGGCGATCGACCTCGAGGGCCCACCCGGGGGACCGCCCGACTCGGTGCCCGGTCCCGACCTCGTGCTGCGCCTCGCGGCGCTCCTGCACGACGTGGGCAAGCCCGCGACCCGTCGCTTCGAGGCCGGCGGGGGCGTCTCCTTCCACCACCACGAGGTCGTGGGCGCCAAGCTCGCGGCCAAGCGGTTGCGGGCGCTGCGCTTCGACAAGGAGACGACGAAGGCCGTCGCCCGCCTCGTCGAGCTGCACCTGCGCTTCCACGGCTACGGCGAGGGGCAGTGGACCGACTCCGCCGTGCGCCGCTACATCACGGATGCCGGCGACCTGCTGCCCCGCCTGCACCGCCTGACCCGGGCCGACTGCACGACCCGGAACGTGCGCAAGGCCCGGCGGCTCGCGGCGACGTACGACGACCTCGAGAACCGCATCGAGCGCCTCCTCGAGGAGGAGGAGCTCAAGGCGGTGCGCCCCGAGCTCGACGGCAACGAGATCGCGGCCGCGCTCGGCATCCGTCCCGGCCCGGTCCTCGGGCGGGCCTACAAGCACCTGCTCGCGGTGCGCCTGGACGAGGGCCCGATCGGGCCCGACGCCGCGCGCGAGCGCCTCCTGCGGTGGTGGGCGGAGCAGCCCGAGTCCGGGGTCGCCGGGAGCGGGTCGTGAGCGGGTCGGCGCCGCGCGAGCTGCGCGGCACCGGGCTCGTCGTGCGAGCGGGCGCGGCGACCCACGTCGGCCGGGTGCGCGACCACAACGAGGACGCCCTGCTCGCCTCCGGCCGGGTCTTCGCCGTCTGCGACGGCATGGGCGGGCACGCCGCCGGTGAGGTCGCGAGCCGGCTCGCGGTCGAGGCGCTCGCGACCCTCGACGAGCACCCGCCGGCGGGTGCCGACGACGTCACGCGCGCTCTCGGGCAGGCGAACGAGCACATCCTGCGCTCCGAGGCCGCCCACCCGGAGCAGCGGGGCATGGGCACGACGGCGACGGGCCTCGTCGTCGTCGACGCCGGCGACCACGAGCAGTGGGTCGTCCTCAACGTCGGCGACTCGCGGGTCTACCGGCTCGCCGAGGGCGGGCTCGGGCTCGTGACGCGCGACCACTCGGAGGTGCGCGAGCTCCTCGAGGCCGGCCTCATCGATGCCGACGAGGTGCCGACCCACCCCCTGCGCAACGTCATCACCCGCGCCCTGGGCTCCGACCCGGCGCCAGAGCCCGACCTGTGGGTGCTGCCCCCGACGGCGGGTGAGCGCTTCGTCGTGTGCAGCGACGGGCTGTCCAACGAGCTGGCCGACGACGAGATCGAGCACCTCCTCACGGCCGCGCCGGACCCGCAGGCCGCGGCCGACGCGCTCGTCGCGGCCGCCGTGCGGGCCGGGGGCCGGGACAACGTCTCCGTCGTCGTCGTGGCCGTCGACCCCGAGTGACCTCGAGTCGGGTGCTCAGTTGGCGGCCCGGGCGACCACCTGAGCACCCGACTCGAGGCGCACGACGAGAGCGGGCGGCATCCGGACGCGTGTGTCTCGTCCGGATGCCGCCCGCTCGGGTCGGTGGGTCAGCGCGCGGTCAGCGCTCCTCCTCGCCGCGGATGAACGCCTCGAGCTTGGCGCGACCGAGGTCGTCGGGTCGCTGCTCCGGCGGGGACTTCATGAGGTAGGACGACGCCGACAGCAGGGCGCCGCCGATGCCGCGGTCCTTGGCGATCTTCGCGGCGCGGATCGCGTCGATGATGATGCCGGCCGAGTTGGGGGAGTCCCACACCTCGAGCTTGTACTCGAGGTTGAGCGGCACGTCGCCGAAGGCGCGGCCCTCGAGGCGGACGTACGCCCACTTGCGGTCGTCGAGCCATGCGACGTAGTCGGACGGGCCGATGTGCACGTTGCGGTCCTCGGTCTTGCCGGCGAGCGAGCCGGTGAGGTTCGAGGTGACGGCCTGGGTCTTGGAGATCTTCTTGGACTCCAGGCGCTCGCGCTCGAGCATGTTCTTGAAGTCCATGTTGCCGCCGACGTTGAGCTGGTAGGTGCGGTCGAGCTGCACGCCGCGGTCCTCGAACAGCTTGGCCATGACGCGGTGGGTGATCGTCGCGCCGACCTGGCTCTTGATGTCGTCGCCGATGACCGGCACACCGGCCGCCTCGAACCTCGCCGCCCACTCGGGGTCGGAGGCGATGAACACGGGCAGGGCGTTGACGAAGGCGACGCCGGCGTCGATGGCGCACTGCGCGTAGAACTTGTCGGCCTGCTCGGACCCCACCGGCAGGTACGAGACGAGCACGTCGACCCGCGCGTCCCTGAGCGCCGCGACGACGTCGACCGGCTCGGCCGCCGACTCCTCGATGGTCTGGCGGTAGTACTTGCCGAGGCCGTCGAGCGTCGTGCCGCGCTGGACGGTCACCCCGGTCGTGGGCACCTCGGCGATCGCGATCGTGTTGTTCTCGGAGGCGTTGATGGCCTCGGAGAGGTCCTTGCCGACCTTCTTGTCGTCGACGTCGAACGCGGCGACGAACTCGACGTCGCTCACGTGGTAGTCACCGAACCGCACGTGCATGAGGCCGGGCACGGTCTGGGTCGGGTCGGCGTCACGGTAGTAGTGCACGCCCTGGACGAGTGAGGACGCGCAGTTGCCGACACCGACGATGGCGACGCGGATGGTTCCCATGGGCTTCTCCTGGGGTTGTCGTGGTGGGTTGGTGGACGGTGGGTGGTGGTCTGGGACCGGTCGCGCCGGCTGGCGGCTACGGCTGCGGACCGGGGTCGGTGGGGTGGCGCCGCTCCGCGTCGATGAGCTCGGTGAGCCAGCGCACCTCGCGCTCGGTCGTCTCCTCGCCGTGCCGTTGCAGGGCCGAGGTGTAGGCGTCGAGCCGCTCGCGGCTGCGTGCGGAGGCGGCGCGTACCCGCTCGAGGTCCTCCTCGACCCGGGAGCGGCGACCCTCGAGGATGCGCAGCCGCACGTCGCGCTCGGTGCGGGCGAAGAAGGCGAAGCGCACGTCGAAGCCGTCGTCGTCGTAGGCCGAGGCGTCCGAGCGGGCGACGAGGTCGGCGAAGTGCTCCTTGCCGGCGGCGGTCAGCTCGTAGACGACCCGGGCCCGCTTCCCCACGTGGGCAGCGGCCGGGTCGGGGGTCTCGGCGATGAGTCCCCGGCCGAGCAGCCCCTTGAGCGCGGGGTAGAGGGTGCCGTACGACAGCGCCCGGAACGGGCCGAGGGCGGTGTTGAGCCGGCGGCGCAGGTCGTAGCCGTGGGTCGGTCCCTCGTGGAGCAGGCCGAGCACGGCGAACTCGAGGAGATGGGCGCGACGGCTCACCACGGGTGCCTCCTCGGCGACGACAAGAACGGACCTGACAAACGCGGCGTTTGTCAGGTCGATGGTAACACAGATATATCGGTGCGATACATCGGTTTCGAGGTCGTGCCCGGCCGCCGGCCGACGGCGGATTCAGGTTTCCCCAAGGAAGGCGGTCATACTGGCCGTTGGGTCCGTGCGCTCCTCCCCGTGCGCACCGCCCCGCTCTCCTCCCCGCTCCCTCCCCGGAAGTCGCATGAGTCAACGCAAGCCCCGCACCCGCGCCGAGGCCCGGCAGGCCGCTGCCGCCGAGGCGGCATCGAGCCGCTCCGGCGGCCGCCGCGCCACGGCATCCGCATCGCCCTCGACCGGCCGCAGGTGGCTGCGCCGGGGGCTGTGGGCGGTGCTCGGGCTCGGCATCCTCGGCCTGCTCGGCCTCGGTGTCGCGTACGCGACGACCGACATCCCCGCGCCGAACGAGATCGCGACGGCCCAGGCGTCGATCGTCTACTACGCCGACGGCAAGACCGAGATGGCGCGACTGTCGGACAGCGAGGGCAACCGCGAGTCGGTGCCGCTGTCCACGGTGCCCGAGCACATGCAGAAGGCGATGCTCGCCGCGGAGGACCAGGACTTCTACCAGAACCAGGGCATCTCGCCGACGGGCATCGCCCGGGCCGTGTGGGTCGCCGTCAAGGGTGGGCAGGCGACCCAGGGCGGGTCGACGATCACCCAGCAGTACGTCAAGAACTACTTCCTCACCTCGGACCGCACGATCGAGCGCAAGGCCCGCGAGATCCTCATCGCCGTCAAGATCGACCAGCAGCAGACCAAGGACGAGATCCTCGAGAACTACCTCAACACGATCTACTACGGCCGCGGTGCGTACGGCATCCAGACGGCCGCCAAGGCCTACTTCAACAAGGACGTCTCGAAGCTGACGGTCGCCGAGAGCGCCTTCCTCGCCGCGGTCATCCGCGGGCCGTCCCTCTACGACCCCGGCCTGGGCGAGGAGCAGGTGGCCAACGCGCAGGAGCGCTCCGGCTACATCCTCGACGCAATGGTCGAGCAGGGCTGGCTGAGCCAGGCCGACCGGGACGCCGCGACGTTCCCCGACACCTTCGTGAAGTACAAGCCGCGCTCGCAGGGCGGCACGACGGGCTACCTCGTCGAGATGGTCAAGGACGAGCTCGTCACCAAGCACAAGATCTCCGAGTCCGACATCGACCGCGGCGGCCTGCGCGTCACCTCGACGATCGAGCGGCCCAAGCAGGCCGCGATGCAGAAGGCCATCAAGGACGAGCGGCCCGCCGAGGACGACGTCAGTGTCGGCATGGCCTCGGTCAAGCCCGGTGACGGCGCCATCGTCGCGCTCTACGGCGGGTCCGACTACGCCAAGCGCCAGCAGAACGCCGCGACCCAGGACAAGATGCAGGCCGGCTCGACCTTCAAGATCTTCACCCTCATCGCCGCGCTGCAGACCGGCGACGTCAGCCTGAGGTCCCGCTACGACGGGTCGAGCCCGCAGTACTTCGAGGAGTTCGCGTCACCCGGCGCCGACAGCGCCACCGAGCGCCGCGGCCGGGTCAAGAACTTCGGCAACGAGTCGTTCGGCCGGATCGACCTGCGCCGGGCGACCGGGAGCTCGGTGAACACCGTCTACGCCGCCCTCAACATCGAGGCGGGCCCCGAGAAGTCGATGAAGGCCGCCGAGGACGCCGGGGTCCGCAGCCCCCTCGAGCCGAACATGGCCAACGTGCTCGGCACCGACTACGTCACCGTCATGGACATGGTCAGCGCCTACGCGACGATCGCCGCCGAGGGGGTGCGGGCCGAGCCGTACATCGTCCAGGAGATCGGCTTCCAGGACGAGGGCGTCGCCCCGATCACCGTCGAGCCGCAGACCCAGCAGGTCTTCGACAAGGACCTCATGTCCGACGTCATCGACGCGATGACCTACCCCGTCGAGGGCGGCACCGCCCGTTACGTCGGCCGGAACCTCGGCCGCCCGGCCGCGGGCAAGACCGGCACCTCCGAGAGCTTCCGGTCCGCCTGGTTCGACGGCTACGTCCCCCAGCTCGCGACCGCCGTCGGCCTGTACCGCAGCGGTGAGGACGGCGAGGAGCTCGCGATGGAGGACCTGCCGGAGTCGGGCGACATCACCGGCGGCACCTACCCCACGCGGATCTGGACTGCCTTCATGGAGGACGCCCTGGAGGGCGTCGACGTCGAGCAGTTCCCCGAGCCGGCGAACATCAACAAGGACGCCGCGCCCCCGCCGCCGCCGACGCGCACCCAGGCTCCCCAGCCGGCCGAGCCGACGAACGCCCCCCCGCCGACGACGAGCGCGCCCCCGGCGACGCCGACGCCGTCGGAGACCGAGACCGAGAAGGAGCCCGAGCCGGAGCCCGAGCCGTCGAAGACGAACGGCAACCCGAACCCCGGAGGGCCGAAACCGACCGGGACGATCGAACCGGTCGCCCCGGAGGACGACTGACGGTGGTCACCGACGTCGCCGCGGTGCGTGGACGCCGCGCCTGAGCCGGTCCTGCCCCCGGGCCTGACCACCGCCCTCGGTGGTCCCCGGGGGCGTCGGCTGCGTCCCTCGGGTGGCGGCCCGCTCGCGGCGCTCGCGCCAGTCGTCCTGCTGCTCGCGCTGCCCCTGGCGACGGCGCTGCTGCGGCAGGCCGGGTGCCTCGGGACCGGCTGGCGCGGGGGGACGCCGGTGTGGCGGCAGTGCGCCTCCCCCCTCGTGGAGTCGTTGCCGGCCGCCGACCTCGGGCGGGGCCTCGCGGCCTACCTCACCGGGGCGGTCCGACTCGACGAGCCGGCGCTGTCGGGAGCGGTCACCGCCCTGCTCGCCGGGCTGGCGCCCGGTGGCGGCACCACGCAGCAGCGGTGGTTCCTCGCCCTGTGGGTCGTGCTCGTCGCACTCGTCCTCGCCGGGCTCGTCGTCGCCGTGGGAACCGTGCGCGACCACCCGCGCGCCGACCCGGTCGCCCTCGCCCTGTCACCGGTGCTCGCCCTCACGGTGCTCCTGTCCTCCGAGCTCGTGCCGCTCGCGTTCGCGGTGCTCACGCTGTGGGCCTGGACGCACGCCCGGGTGCGCCTCGCGGGCGTCGCCGGCGGTCTCGCGCTGCTCGCCGGCCCGGTGTCGGCGCTCGTCCTGCTGGCCGCGGCGCTGCTGCCCGCCCCGGGTGGCCGGGCGGTCGTGCGCCGCCTGCTCGGCACGGCGGCCGTGACCGCCCTCGCCGTCGCGGTGCCGGTGGCCCTGCTCGACGTCGGCACCCTCGCCCGCCCGTATGCCGCGTGGTCGGGTGCCGGGGCGGGCCCGGGGTCACCGTGGTACCTCTTCACGCTGGCCGGCCTGCCGGTGCGCCCCGGTCACGTCGCCGTCATCGCCGGGCTGGGCTGGGTGCTCGCCGCGGCCCTCGTCGTCGTGCTCTCCCGGCGTCGGCCCCGCCCGGTCGTCGCGGCGGCCGCGCTCGTCGGGGTCGCGGCCGTGCTCATGACGGCTCCCTCGTTCCCCCCGTACGCCGCGATCTGGGTCGTCCCCTTCGTCGCCCTCGTCGGGGTGCGGTGGCGCGACCACCTCGTCTGGGCGCTCGCCGAGGCGGTTCACGCGGTGGCGCTCTTCGGGCACCTCACCGCGCAGACCGACCCCACCCACGGGCTGCCGGCGGGGTGGTACGCCCTCGCGCTCGTGCTGCGGCTCGTGGCCGTCGGGTGGGTCGCCCGGCAGGCGTGGGTGTCGGGAGGCCTGCCGGATGCCGTGCCTCGCCCCTTCGCGAGTTGGGGGGATCCCGCCGCGGCCGGTACCCTGAGCAGGTTGCCCTCTGAGCGGCCTGTGGACAACTCCCCGGGCCCTGTCGGCAGCAGTGCATACCCTCCTGTCACGGAAGGACCGTGACCGCCACAGACCAAAGGAGGCGGGTTAACGCATGCGTCAGTACGAACTCATGGTCATCCTCGACCCGGAGCTCGACGACAGGACCGTCCAGCCGTCGCTGGAGCGGTTCCTCAAGGTCGTGACCACCGACGGCGGGTCCGTCGACACCGTCGACATCTGGGGCCGCCGTCGCCTCGCGTACGAGATCAAGAAGAAGTCCGAGGGCATCTACGCCGTCGTCAACTTCACCGCCGAGCCGGCGACGGCCAAGGAGCTGGACCGCCAGCTCGGCCTCAACGAGTCGGTCATGCGGACCAAGCTGATGCGCCCCGGCGCCTGAGCGACGTCCACACCGCACACCGTCGGAACGACTGACGAAGGAGCCCCCTGACCCATGGCAGGCGAGACCACCATCACGATCGTCGGCAACCTCACTGCCGATCCCGAGCTCCGGTTCACCCCCTCGGGGGCCGCCGTCGCGAACTTCACCGTGGCGTCCACGCCGCGCACGTTCGACCGGCAGGCCAACGAGTGGAAGGACGGGGAGACCCTGTTCATGCGCTGCTCCGTCTGGCGCGACGCGGCCGAGAACATCGCCGAGTCGCTCCATCGGGGCACGCGGGTCATCGTGTCGGGCCGGCTGAAGTCGCGCTCGTACGAGACCAAGGAGGGCGAGAAGCGCACCGTCGTCGAGCTCGACGTCGACGAGGTCGGCCCGTCGCTGCGCTACGCCTCGGCGAAGGTCACCAAGGCCGAGCGCGGTGGGTCCGGGGGCGGCTTCGGCGGTGGTCAGGGTGGTGCCCAGCAGCACGACCCGTGGGCCACCGGTGGCTCCCCGCCGGCTCCCCAGCAGGGTGGCCAGGGCGGGTGGGGTGGCCCGCCGGCCCCCCAGCAGCCGCAGCAGCCGCAGGGTGGGCAGCAGGGTGGCTGGGGCCAGGCCCCGAGCTACGACGAGCCCCCCTTCTGACCCGACCGACATCCGGGGCTGCGCCACCACGGTGACGCACCCCCCATCACCGAACGACACCATCCCTGGGAGACCAGGGCTCGTCCGCCGGCAGCACGCCGGCAGAAGGAGAGCACCACGATGGCCAAGCCCGCCATTCGCAAGCCCAAGAAGAAGGCCAACCCGCTCAAGGCGGCGAAGGTCGAGAACATCGACTACAAGGACGCCGCGCTGCTGCGCAAGTTCATCTCCGACCGTGGCAAGATCCGCGCTCGTCGGGTGACCGGTGTCACCGTTCAGGAGCAGCGCCTCATCGCCAACGCCGTCAAGAACGCGCGCGAGATGGCTCTCCTGCCGTACTCGAGCTCGTCCCGCTGACCGCCCGAGAAGGAGCCAGAACGATGAAGGTCATCCTCACCCACGAGGTCACCGGCCTCGGCACCGCCGGTGACGTCGTCGACGTCAAGGACGGCTACGCCCGCAACTTCCTCTTCCGTCGCGGGCTCGCGACGGCGTGGACCAAGGGCGGCCAGAAGCAGGTCGACGCGCTCGCCAAGGGCCGCGAGGTCCGCGCCGTGAAGTCCCTCGAAGAGGCGCAGTCCATCAAGGGCACCCTCGAGTCCAAGGCGATCACCGTCGCCGCCCACGCCGGCACCGGGGGCCGCCTCTTCGGCGCCGTCTCCACCGCCGACATCGCCGCGGCCGTCCAGGCGGCCGGCGGCCCGGAGCTCGACAAGCGCCGCATCGAGGTTCCGACCCCGATCAAGACGACGGGCACGCACTCCGCGCTCGTGCGCCTCCACCCCGAGGTGCAGGCGACCGTCGAGCTCGACGTCGTGGCCGGCTGACGCGCCCACCATCCGCCGACGCGCACCCGAGGCCCCGGACCGAACGGTCCGGGGCCTCGTCGCGTCCGGCCGACCTCCGGGGCGTCGGCCGGGCGTCCTGTGGCGGTGGGCGCGGCTCAGCGCACCGCCGGGCGGTCTCGCGGCGGGACGTGACCGGCATCCACGAGGATGCCGGTGCCACCGGTCACGAGCACGCGCATGGCCACAGCATTCCGGTCCGGACCCCGCCGGGGCAATGGCCCGACCGGGCCCCCTGTCACCGGCCTCGCATACCGTGTGCCGCATGGCCGGCCCCCCCTCGAGACGTCCCGCGCGCCCCTCCGCGGCCTACCGCTGCGCCGAGTGCGGCTGGCAGGCCGTGAAGTGGGTCGGCCGGTGCGGCGAGTGCCAGGCGTGGGGGAGCGTCGCCGAGGTCGGTGCGGTCACCGCGCGCACGACGGCGGCGACCACGGCGCAGCGGCCCGCGGTCCCAATCGGCGAGGTCGACGTGCGGCGGGCGGTCGCCCGGCCCACGGGGGTACCGGAGTTCGACCGGGTACTGGGTGGCGGCATCGTCCCCGGTGCGGTCGTGCTCGTCGCGGGCGAGCCCGGCATCGGCAAGTCCACCCTGCTCCTCGACGTCGCGGCGCGGGCCGCCCGCTCGGGCGAGCACGGCGACCGCCGGGTCCTCTACGTCAGCGGTGAGGAGTCCGCCGCCCAGGTGCGCACCCGGGCCGAGCGGATCGAGGCGATGGCGCGATCGCTGTTCCTCGCGAGCGAGACCGACCTCGCGACCGTGCTCGGCCAGGTCGATGCCGTGCAGCCCGAGCTCGTCGTCGTCGACTCGGTCCAGACGATCGGCAGCGCCGAGGTCGAGGGCTCGGCGGGCAACGTCAGCCAGGTGCGCGAGGTGGCGGCCTCGCTCATCCAGGTCGCCAAGGAGCGTGGCATCGCCGTCCTGCTCGTCGGGCACGTCACGAAGGACGGCTCGATCGCCGGCCCGCGCGTCCTCGAGCACCTCGTCGACGTCGTCGTCCAGTTCGAGGGCGACCGGCACTCGCGGCTGCGCCTCGTGCGGGCCGTGAAGAACCGGTACGGCCCGACCGACGAGGTCGGCTGCTTCGACCTGTCCGACGTCGGGATCGTCGGGCTCGCCGACCCCAGCGGGCTGTTCCTGTCCGGGCGCACCGCCGCGGTGCCCGGCACGTGCGTCACCGTCACCCTCGAAGGTCGCCGGCCGCTCGTCACCGAGGTGCAGGCCCTCGTCACCGCGTCGAGCCTGGCCACCCCCCGACGGGCGACGAGCGGCCTCGACCCGGCCCGGGTCAACATGATCCTCGCCGTCCTCGACAAGCGAGCGCAGGCGCCGATCGGCAGCAGCGACGCCTACCTGTCGACCGTCGGGGGCGTGCGCATCACCGAGCCCGCGGCCGACCTCGCGGTCAGCCTCGCCCTCGCCGGCGCCATCACCGACCGGCCGCTCCCGCCCGGCACGGTCGCCTTCGGCGAGGTCGGCCTCGCCGGCGAGGTCCGGCCGGTCACCGGGGCCCACCGCCGCCTCGCCGAGGCGGCCCGGCTCGGCTTCGACCGCGCCGTCGTTCCGCCGGGGGTGCTCGGCGCGGGGCCGGTTCCCGACGGAGTGCAGCTCGTCGAGGCCGGGACCGTCGCGGAGGCCGTGCTGCGCGGGTTGCACGACCGGGCCCCCCGGTGAGCCGGAAGGCTCTTGCCCGGCGCCGTTTCGCACGGCGCCACTCGGGACCCGGATAGGATGCCCGCACTGGCCGCGGACCGCGTCGGCCCGGGGACCGGAGACTGCAGGAGGTGAGCGTGCCGACGCCGCAGTCCGACGACGACCTCCTGCGCACCACGCTCGCGGCCGTCGCGCCGGGCACCGAGCTGCGCGACGGGCTCGAACGCATCCTGCGCGGACGCACCGGTGCCCTCATCGTCCTCGGCAACGACAGGGTCGTCGAGACCGTCTCGACCGGGGGCTTTCCCCTCGACATCGAGTTCTCGGCGACCCGGCTCCGCGAGCTCGCGAAGATGGACGGTGGGATCGTCACCGACCGTGAGGTCACCCGCATCCTGCGTGCGGCCACCCAGCTCGTGCCCGACCCGCGCATCGAGACGAGCGAGTCCGGCACCCGGCACCGCACCGCCGAGCGGGTCGCGAAGCAGACCGGCTTCCCCGTCGTGTCCGTGAGCCAGTCGATGCGGATCATCGCCCTGTACGTTGCCGGGCGCCGCGTCGTCCTCGAGGACTCCAGCGCCATCCTGTCGCGCGCCAACCAGGCCCTGCAGACCCTGGAGCGCTACAAGTCTCGCCTCGACGAGGTCACCGGCACCCTCTCGGCCCTCGAGATCGAGGACCTCGTCACGGTGCGCGACGTCGCCAACGTCCTCCAGCGCCTCGAGATGGTGCGGCGGATCAAGGACGAGATCGCGGAGTACGTCGTCCAGCTCGGCACCGACGGGCGCCTGCTCAGCCTCCAGCTCGAGGAGCTCACCGGCGGGCTGTCCGACGACCTCGGCCTCGTCATCCGCGACTACCTGCCCGAGGCCAAGGCCGAGTTCAGCCTCGAGGAGGCCATCGCCAACCTCGAGGCCATCGACTCCACCGAGCTCCTCGACCCCGCCGCGGGTGCCCGGGCCATCGGCTTCACCATCGTCGGGGACTCGCTCGACTCGTCGGTGAGCCCGCTCGGGCACCGGCTGCTGTCGAAGGTGCCGCGCCTGCCCGGCGCCATCGTCGACCGGCTCGTCGGCCACTTCGGCAGCCTCCAGAAGCTGCTCGCGGCCAACATCGACGACCTCATGGACGTCGACGGCGTCGGTGAGGGCCGGGCCCGGCTCGTGCGCGAAGGGCTGTCCCGGCTCGCCGAGTCGAGCATCCTCGAGCGCTACGTCTGACCCGCTCGCCGCACGTGGTCCCCTCGTCAGACCCTCTCCACCCCGGCGTGCCTCACGCCGGGCGGTGGCCGGTGGATGCCGGCTCCCTCCACCGGCCGGTGCTCGCCTGGTACGCGGGGCACGCCCGGGACCTGCCGTGGCGCGACCCGTCGTGCTCGCCGTGGGGCGTGCTCGTGTCGGAGGTCATGTCCCAGCAGACGCCCGTCGGGCGGATCGAGCCGGTGTGGCGGGAGTGGATGGAGCGCTGGCCGACGCCCGCGGCGCTCGCCGCCGAGTCGCCGGGGGAGGTGGTGCGCGCCTGGGGGCGGCTGGGTTACCCGCGCCGGGCCCTGCGGCTGCGCGAGGCGGCGGTGGCCGTCGTCGAGCACCACGGCGGGCAGGTGCCCTCGGACGAGGCGGGGCTGCTGTCCCTGCCGGGGGTGGGCTCGTACACGGCCGCGGCGGTCGTCGCGTTCGCCTTCGGCCGCCGCACGACGGTCGTCGACACGAACGTCCGGCGGGTGCTCGCCCGCGCCGTCGGGGGGCGCGAGCACGCCGCTCCGTCGCTCACCGCCGCCGAGTCGGCACTCGCGGCAGCCGTCGTCCCGGAGGACGCCCCGACATCCGCGACGTGGAACGTCGCCGTCATGGAGCTCGGGGCCCTCGTCTGCCAGGCCCGGGCGCCGCGCTGCGACGCGTGCCCACTCCTCGACCGGTGCGCGTGGGTGCTCGCGGGGCGCCCTCCTCATGACGGGCCGCCCCGGCGCGGCCAGGGGTGGCACGGCACCGACCGCCAGGTGCGCGGTGCGGTGCTCCAGCTGCTGCGCGACAGCCCGGGACCGCTGACGCGCGAGGCGCTCGACGCGGCTGGGCCGGATGCCGGCCAGGTCGAGCGGTGCATCGGCTCACTCGTCGAGGACGGCCTGCTCGAGCCACTCGAGCACGACCGGTTCCGCCTCCCCGCCTGAGCGGCCTCCACCCCCGCCCCGGCAGCGCCTCGACCCAGTCGATTCGGACGAGCCATGGACAGCTCCTTCCTTCGGGAAGTTGCGCACACGCCGTGAACCCGCGCCGCCCGGGCGACGACCTCCGCACTCGCCGCCGGGTCGAGGGGGTCGAGGGGTGGAACCCGGTCGGCGGCGACCTCCCGCCGCGCCACACTGGTCGGCATGGGTACGTGGACCGGCACGACGGCCGAGGCCGACGACACGGCGTCGGCATCCGGTGTCGGTGACATGGCGACGGCATCTCGTGTGGGTGACGTGACGGCCTCCGGCGTCTCCACGGTGTGGAGCGTCCGGGAGGCGCCCGGCGCGACCCACCGCACCGCCGACGAGCTGGCCGCGGTCCTCCCGATGCTGCTGGCGGCGCCCCGGGATGCCGGGACGCTGGAGCTCGTCGTCCGGCGCCCCCGGGTCGGGCATCGGGAGGTGCTCCACGAGGGCGAGCTCGACGTCGTGCTGGGGCTCGTCGGTGACTCGTGGTCGCAGCGACCGAGCAGCCGCACGGCCGACGGCGGACCGCACCCGGACATGCAGCTCAACGTCATGAGCGCACCCCTCGTCGGGTTCCTCGCCGGCGCGCCCGGGCGGCGGGCGCTCGCGGGCGACCAGCTCTACCTCGACCTCGACCTGTCGCACGACAACCTGCCGGCGGGCTCCCGGCTCACCATCGGGGACCCTGCGCTGCGTTTCGCGGTCATCGAGGTGACCGCGCAGCCGCACACGGGTTGCGCGAAGTTCGTCGAACGCTTCGGGGCGGAGGCGATGCGCTTCGTCAACGGCGCCGTCGGCCGTCCGTTGCGGCTGCGCGGGCTCAACGCCCGGGTCGTCGTGCCCGGCCGGGTCCGACCCGGTGACCCGGTCACCGTGACCCGGCGCGGCGCCGTCGACGAGTAGGCAGGACGACACACGGCCCACCCCCGAGGGGGTGGGCCGCGCCGCGTGCCGATGCGTCAGCCGCAGGTCACCTGATCGGGTAGACCGGCTGCGTCTGGGCGTTGAACTCCTTGAGCCGCACGGAGTTGGCCTTGCGGAGCGTCGGGTCCTTGAGCATGAGGACGTCGAAGCCCTTCTGGATGTCCGAGCTGTAGACGAACCCGTTGTAGTAGTACGCGGACCACGTGCCGCCGAGGTTGCTTGGGGACAGCGGACCACGCTCGAAGTAGTCGAGCTCCTTCGGGCTGGTGGAGTCGGTGAACTCCCACAGCGAGACGCCGCCCTGGTACCAGGACTGGACCATGACGTCGCGACCCTTGACCGGGATGATCGACCCGTTGTGGGCGACGCAGTTCTCGGTGGTGTTCTGGTGCCGCGGGATCTTGTAGTACGACTTGAACGTCAGGTCGTTGCCGGCCGACAGGTCGTAGATCGCGTTCGCGCCGCGGTTGGGTCCGGTGGCGGCGTCGCACGTCGCGCCCGCTCCGCCGCCGAGCTCGTCGGTGAAGACGACCTTGGTCCCGTCGCTGTTGAAGGTCGCCGAGTGCCAGAACGCGAAGTTGGTGTCGCGCACGGTCTCGACCACCTTCGGGTCCTCCGGGTCCGAGATGTCCATGATGACGCCGTCACCCATGCACGCGCCGGCGGCGATCTTCTTGCTCGGGTAGGCGGTGATGTCGTGGCACCCGGCCGTGCCGGAGTTGCCGCCGTCCGGGAAGAGGACCGGTGTCTCGACGACGGTCGCGCTCGTCGGGGCGGCGTGCGGCACCTTGACGATCGAGATGAGGTCGTGCGGGGCCTGGCAGTCGGGGAAGCTGTCCCGTGGGCCGTAGCTCGAGACGTAGAGGTAGTCAGCGCTCTCACCCGGCACGACGGTGTGGGTGTGCGAGCCGCACTTCGTCTCGACCGACTTGATGTACTTCGGCTTCGTCACGTCGGAGACGTCGAAGATCTTGATGCCCTCCCACGACTCCTTGATCGTGGCCGGCTGGCCGGTGCTCTCGCAGCTGTCGTCGGAGCGGGATGAGTCGGTGGACAGGTAGACCAGGTCGCCACGCACGCTGATGTCGTTCTGCGAACCGGGGCAGTTGACCTGCGCGAGGGTCCTGGGGGACGACGGGTTCGAGATGTCGTAGATGATGAACCCCTGGTAGTTGCCGACGTAGGCGCGGTCGCCCTGGAACGCGAGGTCGGTGCCGAACTGGCCCGCGAACGGACCGACGTGCGGCGTGTTGCTCAGGTGCTTGATGTTCTTGCTGTACCCGATCTGGTCGGGGGCCAGGTCCGTACCGGAGACGTTGAGGCCGTCCCCCGCTGATGCGGCGCCCACGCCTCCGAGCGCCAGCATGAGGGTTCCCGCGGCTGCAACCGCGAGAAGTCTCGTCCGTGTCATGTCCACCTCGATCTGATCGGCCGGCGCGGTCCGGTGGTCGACCGGGCCCACCCGGCAAGGGGTGTGGTGTCGGTCACACTGCACGACGCGACGGGGGCGTGGGGAGTTTGAAACGTAAGGAAATCCCATGGGTTCGGCCGGGTTACAGTGACGCGCGTGACGAGCCCTGACCGCCGCCCCGACGCACGCCGAGCACCGCGCCTCGCGGTAGCCGCCGGGGCCGCCGCCCTCGTGATCTCCCTGGGCGCCTGCACCGGAGACGACGGGTCTGCCGCTGCCGTCACCGCTCCGCCGCCGAGCGTCCCTGTGCTGCAGCCGGGTCAGCCCGGCGAGCCCGACGCGACGCTCACCGGGTCGGCGGCCGCACCGACGGTCACCCCGACCGCGCGACCGGCGGACGCCCGCTTCCTCCAGGACATGATCGTCCACCACGCCCAGGCCCTCGTCATGGTCCGGGCCGTGCTCCCCGAGCTCACCGACGCGGAGGTCAAGGGCATCGCCTCGCGCATCGGCGATGAGCAGGAGCCCGAGATCGACGCGATGGCCAGGTGGCTCGAGGGGCGCGGTCAGTCCGTGCCGCCCGAGGCGACGAACCCCAACCTCACCGACCACGGCACGCACTCGATGCCGGGCATGGCGAGCGAGGCGGACCTCGCGCGGCTCGCGGCCGCCACCGGGCCGGAGGCCGACCGGCTCTTCCTCGCCCTCATGATCCGCCACCACGAAGGGGCGATCACCATGGTCGAGGAGCACCTCGCGAAGGCCACGGACGCGCGCATCGAGGAGACGGCTGCCGACATCTCGGTGACCCAGACCAAGCAGATCGCCCAGATGAAGGGGATGCTCGACCGGCTGTCCTGACGCCACCTGCTGACCGCGCTCAGGATCGCGGCATACAGTGCACCCGAGCACGTCCAAGAGGGTGAGGTGCAGCGCGGCGCGGAGGCATCGGTGGGGGCAGGCACGACACGGACCGGCCTGCTCGCCAGGACGGCCCGGCTCGCCCGGACCGCCCGGACCGCCCGGACCGGCCGGCTCACCCGAACCGCCCGGGTCGCCGGGGTCGCCCTGGTCGTCGGGGCGCTGTTCGCCGGGCAGCCGGCGCGGGCGGACGAGGGCCTCGCGACGACCGCGACGAGCCGCTACGTCCTCGACGCGAAGCAGACGACCGTCGACGCGGCGGTGACGATCGACCTGCGCAACGTCGCCCCCGACCGCGGCGATGTCTACTTCTACTACGACGCCTTCACCGTTCCGGTGCCCGCCGGCGCCGAGGACCTGCGGGCCCGCAGCGCCGGGACGTCGCTGCCGGTGCGGCTCACCCCGACGCAGGACCCCTCGACGAGCCTGGCGCGCATCTCGTTCCCGGACCTGCGCTACGGCCGCTCACGCACCATCGAGCTGACCTTCTCGGTGCCGGGCGAGAAGCCGCGCGACGAGGACGGCACCCGGGTCGGGCCGGGCTACGCCACCTTCGCGGTCTACGGCGTCGGAGACCCGGGGAGCAACCGCGTCGAGGTCGTGGCGCCGACCGACATGACCTTCGACGCCACGAGCGACGACTTCACGTCGAGCACGGAGGGCGCCACGACGACCCACGTCGCGACGACCTCGACGGAGGAGGACGGGTTCTGGGCCGTCGTGTCGCTGCGCGACCCGGCGAAGGCCGAGGAGCGCGCGGTCGAGGTGTCGGGGAATGCCCTGCTGCTCAACGGCTTTCCCGACGACCCCAAGTGGGCCGACTTCGTCGCGGACCGGGTGACCACCGGCATCCCCGCCCTCGAACGCCTCGTCGGCACGCCGTGGCCGGGAGGTCTCGAGCGGATCCGGGAGGACGCCTCCCCCTCGCTGCGTGGCTACGACGGCTGGTTCGACCCGAGTGACGACGAGATCGTCATCGGTGAGGGGCTCGATGCCGACCTGCTCTTCCACGAGCTCTCGCACGCGTGGGTCTCGGGTGAGCGCTTCGACGAGCGGTGGGTCTTCGAGGGCCTGGCCCAGGTGCTCGCGGAGCGGACGGTGCGTGCCACCGGGGGCGAGCCCGCCGACCGCGAGCGGGTCTCGTACCGGGATGAGGATGCCGTGCCGCTCAACGCGTGGGACGGCTCCGCGAGCGGGCGGTCCGAGGACGTCGACGCCTACGCGTACCCCGCCGCCTACACCGCGACGAGTGCGCTGCTCGCCGACCTCGACGACACCGAGCTGGCCGCGGTGGTCGGTGCCGGCATCCGGGGGGAGCGGGCCTACGACCCACCCGGGACGAAGGACGCCGACGGGGGCCGCACGAGCTGGTCGCGATGGCTCGACCTCGTCGAGGTGCGCGGGGGCGTGGAGGATGCCGCGCAGGTCTTCCAGCGCTGGGCCCTCACGGCCGAGCAGCGGGCGCAGCTCGCACCGCGCGCCGAGGCCCGCGCCGCGTTCGCGGCGGTCGACGAGGGGGACGGCGCCTGGCTGCCGCCGGAGGGCTTGCGCGACGCGATGACGGCGTGGGACTTCGAGCGGGCTTCGTCGGTGAACGAGAAGGTGGCCGGGCTCGGCCCCGAGGCGGTCGAGGTGCAGGATGCCGCGGCGCGCGCCGGCGTCGACGTGCCGGACCCGGTCCGAGAGTCGTACGAGCAGGCCGAGTTCGACGAGCAGTACGCCGCTCTCGGCGCGACGTTGCCGGCGGCGGCCACGGCGGTCACCGCCGTCGGGCGGGCGCAGGACGTGGCTGGGCAGGACCGCGACCCGCTGAGCGACCTCGGCGTCACCGTGCTCGGGGTGGAGGACCTCGCGACGGACGCGACGGGGCACCTCGAGGCGGGGGCCCTGGCGGCCGCGACCGAGGCGGCCACTGCCGCGTCGAGTCGCGCCGACCGCGCGCTCCTCGTCGGTCTCGCCCTTCCCGTCGTGCTCGTGCTCGTCCTCCTCTCGGCGGTCCTCGTCACCCGAAGGCTGCTCAGGCGACGCGCGCGGCGGCGCGCGGCGGCGCAGGCAGCAGCCGTCGAGGCCGCGGCGGTGCTGGCGGCCCAGCGGTCGTTCCTGGCCCAGGGCATCGGCCCTGCCGAGCAGGTCCCACCCGCGAACGCGGACGGCTCACGCGGCTGAGCGCGCAGGCGTGCGGCGCGTGCCCCCGCCGGGTCGTGTGCCGCCGCCGGGTCGAGTGCCGCCGCCGGCGCGTGTGCCGCCGCCGGGTCGAGTGCCGCCCGGGTCAGAGGACCCGGAGCATGCGGGTGTTGCCGAGGGTGTTCGGCTTGACCCGCTCGAGGTCGAGGAACTCGGCGATGCCCTCGTCGTAGCTGCGCAGGAGCTCGGCGTAGACCTCGGGGTCGACGGCCTGGCCCTCGATGACCTCGAAACCGTGGTGCCCGAAGAACGTGGTCTCGAAGGTCAGGCAGAACAGCCGGCTCAGCCCCAGCTCGCGCGCCCGGTCGACGAGCCGCTGGAGCAGGGCCGAGCCCACCCCGTGCCCGAGCACGGACGGGTCGACGGCGAGGGTGCGAACCTCGCCGAGGTCCTCCCACAGCACGTGGAGCGCCCCGCACCCGACGACGCGGCCGCCGAGCTCCGCGACGACGAAGTCGGACACCGACTCGTAGTAGGCGACGGCCTCCTTGTTGAGCAGGACGCGCCGCTCGGCGAGGGGGGCGACGAGGGCACGGATGGCCCGCACGTCGGACGTGCGCGCGGCGCGCACGACGACCGGGGCCGCCGGGGGCGGCGGGGTGGGGTCCGGGGTGGTCGGCACGGGGGGAGCGTAGTCCCGCCGGCGGCGCTGGGAGCACCTGGTCCCGGGCATTGGCGGCGGCCCGCACCGCAGGGGTGGTGGCGGGCCGCCTGTGCAAGGTGCCCCGGAGGCCCTTGCCTGCGCACCAGTCTGCGGCACCGGCCGCCCTCGTTGGGTAAAGGCACGTTCAAGGTTTGGTGCGGATTGCGCCGAGGGTCACCGACCGGCAGGGACCCGAGTCCAAGGCCCGACCGACGTCCGAGGGCCCCACCGACGCCCGAGGGGCCCCGACCGGGTGGTCGGGGCCCCTCGCGAGCCGTGGCACGGCATCCGGTGGCGGTCAGCCCTCCGCGGCGACGACGGGGACCTCGATGGCCTGCGCCTTCGGGGCGCCCTCGAAGGTGAACGTGGCGTCCTTGCCCTCGCCGGTGGCGTCGACCGCGACGATCTCGCCGGCCTTGAGCTCGCCGAAGAGGATCTTCTCGGACAGCACGTCCTCGATCTCGCGCTGGATCGTGCGACGCAGCGGCCGGGCTCCGAGGACCGGGTCGTAGCCCTTGGTCGCGAGCAGGTTCTTCGCCGCGGGCGTGAGCACCATGCCCATGTCCTTGTCCTTGAGCCGCTTGTCGAGCTTGGCGATCTCGAGGTCGACGATCTGGACGATCTCGGACTGGCTGAGCTGCGGGAAGACGATCGTGTCGTCGACGCGGTTGAGGAACTCCGGGCGGAAGTGCTGCTTGAGCTCGTCGATGACCTTGGCCTTCATCCGGTCGTAGTCCGAGCGGGTGTCGGGGCCGGCCGAGAAGCCGAGCGAGCCCTTGGTGATGTCCCGGGTCCCGAGGTTGGTCGTCATGATGATGACGGTGTTCTTGAAGTCGACCATCCGGCCCTGGGAGTCGGTGAGCCGGCCGTCCTCGAGCACCTGCAGCAGCGAGTTGAAGATCTCCGGGTGGGCCTTCTCGACCTCGTCGAAGAGCACGACGCTGAACGGCTTGCGGCGCACCTTCTCGGTGAGCTGGCCGCCCTCCTCGTACCCGACGTAGCCGGGGGGCGAGCCGAACAGGCGCGAGACGGTGTGCTTCTCGCTGTACTCGGACATGTCGAGCTGGATGAGGCTGTCCTCGTCGCCGAAGAGGAACTCCGCGAGGGTCTTGGCGAGCTCGGTCTTCCCGACGCCCGTGGGGCCGGCGAAGATGAACGAGCCACCGGGGCGGCGGGGGTCCTTCAGGCCGGCGCGGGTGCGGCGGATCGCCTGGGAGAGCGCCTTGATGGCGTCGTCCATGCCGACGACCCGCTTGTGCAGCTCGTCCTCCATGTGGAGCAGGCGGCTGGACTCCTCCTCGGTGAGCTTGAAGACGGGGATGCCGGTCGAGGCGGCGAGCACCTCGGCGATGAGCTCCTCGTCGACCTCGGCGATGACGTCCATGTCGCCGGACTTCCACTCGGCCTCGCGCTTGGCCTTGTCGTTGCGCAGGTTCTTCTCGTCGTCGCGCAGGCGCGCGGCCTTCTCGAAGTCCTGCCCGTCGATGGCCGACTCCTTCTCGCGCACGACGGCGGCGATGCGCTCGTCGAACTCGCGCAGGTCTGGTGGTGCGGTCATCCGGCGGATGCGCAGTCGCGCTCCCGCCTCGTCGATGAGGTCGATCGCCTTGTCGGGCAGGAAGCGGTCGTTGACGTATCGGTCGGCCATCGTCGCGGCGGCGACGAGAGCGCCGTCGGTGATGGACACCCGGTGGTGCGCCTCGTAGCGGTCGCGCAGGCCCTTGAGGATCTCGATCGCGTGCGCGAGGGTCGGCTCCGCGACCTGGATCGGCTGGAAGCGGCGCTCGAGCGCGGCATCCTTCTCGATGTGCTTGCGGTACTCGTCGAGGGTCGTCGCCCCGATGACCTGCAGCTCGCCGCGGGCGAGCATCGGCTTGAGGATCGAGGCCGCGTCGATGGCTCCCTCGGCCGCACCGGCACCGACGAGGGTGTGGATCTCGTCGATGAACAGCACGATGTCGCCGCGGGTGCGGATCTCCTTGAGCACCTTCTTCAGCCGCTCCTCGAAGTCACCGCGGTAGCGGCTGCCGGCGACGAGGGCGCCGAGGTCGAGGGTGTAGAGCTGCTTGTCCTTGAGGGTCTCGGGCACCTCGCCGCGCACGATGTCCTGGGCCAGGCCCTCGACGACTGCCGTCTTGCCGACGCCGGGCTCACCGATGAGGACGGGGTTGTTCTTCGTGCGGCGCGAGAGCACCTGCATGACCCGCTCGATCTCCTTCTCGCGCCCGATGACCGGGTCGAGCTTGCCCTCGCGGGCGGCGGAGGTGAGGTTGCGGCCGAACTGGTCGAGCACGAGCGAGCCCGCGGGGGCGCCCTCGGCGGGGCCGCCCTGGGTGGCCCCGGCGCCCCCGGAGGAGCCCTCCTTGCCGCCCTGGTAGCCCGAGATGAGCTGGATGACCTGCTGGCGCACCCGGGACAGGTCGGCGCCGAGCTTGACGAGCACCTGCGCGGCGACGCCCTCGCCCTCGCGGATGAGGCCGAGGAGGATGTGCTCGGTGCCGATGTAGTTGTGCCCGAGCTGGAGGGCCTCGCGCAGGCTGAGCTCGAGGACCTTCTTCGCGCGCGGGGTGAACGGGATGTGGCCCGTGGGGGCCTGCTGGCCCTGGCCGATGATCTCCTGCACCTGCTCGCGGACGGCCTCGAGGGAGATGCCGAGGCTCTCAAGGGCCTTGCTCGCGACGCCTTCGCCCTCGTGGATGAGGCCGAGGAGGATGTGCTCGGTGCCGATGTAGTTGTGGTTGAGCCCGCGTGCCTCCTCCTGGGCGAGCACGACGACGCGCCGGGCGCGGTCGGTGAACCGTTCGAACATGGTGCTTCTCCTGACGTCGAGTCACCTCGATGCTAGTCGCGCCGCCTGAGTCCGTCCCGCTCGTCGTCACCGAGCGGTCATCCGGGGGCGGCGCGTCCTTCGGGGGGTCCAACGTGACGGGTGGGTGCGGGTGTTCCGCGTTCGCTCTCGGCATAGCGAGGTTCGACGGCGACGGATGCCGGTCGGATGCCGGGTGGTCGGGCCGCCGCGGGCGCGCTCGGCGTGCGGGTGGCTCGGGTCCGGGTCAGTGGCGGCGCTGGCAGCGCCCGCACCAGGAGAGGTTGCGGCCGGCGACGTCAGTGGCGGCGCTGGCAGCGCCCGCACCAGAAGAGGTTGCGGCCGGCGACGACCCGGGTGCGCACCCTGGAGCCGCACGTGAGGCACGGCATCCCCGCGCGCTTGTAGACGTACGAGGACCGCTCGGTGAGGTGCGGCACCTCGCCGCGGCCGAGCGCCGCCTCGACCGCGAGCAGCTCGTCCTCGACGGTGACGATGCGCCCCGTGGCGACGCCGAGCGGCATGAGCCGTTCGAGGTCGTCCCAGACGAGCCGCCACGACGCGCGGCGCATCCGGCGGCCCTCGGTGAACGGGGACAGGCGGTGCCGGAAGAGCACCTCGGAGCGGTAGACGTTGCCGACGCCGGCGAGCACCGACTGGTCCATGAGCAGCTCACCGACGGTGCGTGACGAGCGGTGGATGCGAGCCCACGCGACGTCCGGGTCGGCATCGGGGCGCAGGGGGTCGGGGCCGAGGCCATCGAGCACCGCGTCGACCCGTTCGGGGCTCGCGACCTCGCACAGGTTCGGGCCGCGCAGGTCGGCGACGTGCTGGTCGGTGCGCAGCCGCAGCCGGACCTGGCCGAGGGCGGGGACCTCCGCGGTCCACTCGTGGCTGTCGACGGTGAAGGACCCGATGAGGCCGAGGTGCACGTGCAGCCACCGGTCGTCGGCGAACTCCACGAGCAGGTGCTTGCCGCGCGACGTCGCCCGCAGCAGCTCGCGCCCGCTCAGCTCGGCGGCGCCCTCGGTGAACTTGCCCTGTGGGCTCGTGACCTCGGGCGTCGTGCCGGCGAAGGCCTCGTGGAGGTCACGGGCGAGGGCGAAGAGGGTGTGGCCTTCGGGCATGGCGAGAGCGTATGCCGCGCGTCCGCATACGCGGGTGGTGAGGGGAAGGGGGTGTGGGGTGTCAGGGGCGCGGACAGTGGCGCGTTCGGCACCCTTGGGGGTGGTGTGGCGTACGGCCGGGGTGTCAGGGGCGCGGACAGTGGCGCGTTCGGCACCCTTGGGGGTGGCGTCGCGTACGGCAGGGGTGTCAGGGGCGCGGGGAGTCGCGCGTTCGGCACCCTTGGGTGGGTGTGGCGTACGGCAAGGGTGTCAGGGGCGCGGGGAGTCGCGCGTTCGGCACCCTTTGGGGGTGGCGTCGCGCCCGGCAGGGGTGTCAGGGGCGCGGACAGTCGCGCGCCCGGCATCCCTGTCGCCCTCAGCCCGGGCGGGTGGTGCGCAGGATGCGCAGCGCCCTGGGGCCGAACCCGTGCAGCGCGAGGAGGTCGGCGTCGGGAGCCGCGTCGACGGCATCCCACGTCGTGAGGCCGGCGTTCGTCAGGGCCCGGCGGGCCGGGGCGCCGATGGCGTGCACCTCGTGCGGTGGCCGCGAACGCCTGTCGTCCTCCGCGTGTGGGTCGCGCGTCGGATGCCGGCCGGCCGCCGGGTGTGGGTCGGCCGCCGGGTGTGGGTCGGCGCCGGGGCTGCGACCGTCCGCCACGTCAGCTGGCCTTCCTCTCCGCCTTCTTCGCCGTGGTCTTCTTGGCGGTGGTCTTGTTTTCCGCGGTCTTCTTGGCCGTCGTCTTCTTCGCCGTCGACGTCCCGGGCTTCGTGGACTTCGCCGCCGCCTCGGCGGTTGCCGGCTCGGAGGCGGACCCGGACGCCTCGCCGCGTGACGCCTTGGCCTTCTCGACCGAGCGGGCCAGAGCTGCGAGCAGGTCGACGACCTCGCCACTCTCCTCGGGTTCGGCGGCCCTGACGCGCACCTCGCCACCCTCGACCTTGGCGCGGACGAGCTCCTTGACGGCGGTGGCGTAGTCGTCCTCGTACTCGTCGGGGTCGTAGTCGCCCGCGAGCTGGTCGATGAGCATCTTCGCCATGTCCATCTCCTGCTTGCTCGCGCTCTGGTCCTCGGTGACCGTCGCGAAGTCGGCGGCGCGGATCTCGTCGGGCCAGAGCATCGTCTGCATGACGATCACGCCGTCGCGCACTCGCAGCACGGCCATCGTCATCCGGGTGCGGATGGACACCGTGCAGATCGCCATCCGCTTCTCCTTCTCGAGCGCGTCGCGGAGCAGGACGTACGGCTTGGTCGCGGACTTGTCGGGCTCGAGGTAGTAGCTCTTGTCGAGCCACATCGGGTCGATCTGGTCGGACGGGACGAACTTCGTCACGCCGATCTCCTTCGACGACGTGCTCGGCAGGTCGGCGAAGTCCTCGTCGGTGAGCACGACCATGTCGCCGTCCTCGGTCTCGTAACCCTTGGCGATGTCGTCGTACGAGACCTCCTCACCGTCGATGGAGCAGATCCGCTTGTACCGGATGCGCCCGCCGTCCTCGCGGTGCACCTGGCGGAACTGCACGTCGTGGTTCTCGGTCGCGGAGTACAGCCGCACCGGCACGTTGACGAGGCCGAAGGAGACCGCGCCCTTCCAGATCGCCCGCATGGCCGTCCACCCTTCCGTCTGCCGTGCGCCTCCTCGCGCTCGGCGCAGACTCCCAGCGTAAACCTGCCCTCGGGTGCGGAAACGGTCGCCGGGACGACCACTTGCGCACCCAAGGCGGGTGGAGCGGGGCAGGACGTGGGCAGGATGGGTCCGTGCCACCTCTTCGTCCGATGCTCGCGACCGTCGCGCAGACCGTGCCGGCCGGCGACGCGTGGGTGCACGAGGTCAAGTGGGACGGGATGCGCGTGCTCGTCGACGTGCGCGACGGTGAGGTCACGGTGTGGTCGCGCAGCGAGCGAGACGTCACCGCGGCCTTCCCCGAGCTCGATGACCTGGGGCGGCACTACGACGACATGCTCCTCGACGGCGAGGTCGTCGCGCTCGACGGCGGACGCCCGAGCTTCCACGCCCTCACCGAGCGGATGCACGTCTCCGACCGGCGCCGTGCCGCCCGCCTGGCCGCCACCCGGCCGGTCACCCTCATGGTCTTCGACCTGCTGCGGCTGTTCGGGTCCGACCTCACCGGCCAGCCGTGGACGGCCCGGCGCGAGCTGCTCGAGCGACTCGACCTCACCGGACGCCACTGGCAGGTACCGCCGGTCTACGACGACGGGCAGCAGCTGCTCTCCGCCACCGCTGACCAGGGCCTCGAGGGGATCGTGAGCAAGCGTCGGTCGGCCCCCTACGCGGTCGGCCGCCGCTCGCCGGACTGGCGCAAGACCGCACACCGCTCCAGCCGGTCGGTCGTCGTCGGCGGGTGGCGCCCGGAGGTCGGCTCGACCGGTCGGCTCGGCGCCGTGCTCGTCGGGCTGCCCGACGGCTCGGGCGGGTGGCGGTATGCCGGCCGCGTCGGGTCGGGCCTCGCCGGCACCGCAGGCGAGGCGCTCGCCGCCCGTCTGCGTCCCCTCCGCCGCGACGGTTCCCCGTTCGCCGACGAGGTGCCCGGCATCGACGCGAACGGCACGACGTGGGTCGAGCCCCGGGTCGTGATCGAGGTCCGCGCGCTCGAGCTCACGGGGCAGCACCGGCTGCGCCAGCCCGCCTACCTCGGGGTGCGCACCGACCTCACCCCGGCCGACCTCGAGGAGGTCGACGATGCCTGAGGAGGTCGACGATGCCTGAGTACGTCCCGGAGGTGACCCGCGTCGAGGTCGCCGGCAGGACCCTGCGGCTCACGAGCCTCGACAAGGTCATGTACCCCTCGACCGAGACGACGAAGGGCGAGGTGCTGAGCTACTACGCCCGGATCGCCCCGCTCCTCCTGCCGCACGTCGCGAACCGCCCGGTGACCCGGGTCCGCTGGCCGCACGGGGTCGAGGACGAGAGCTTCTTCGAGAAGAACCTGCCGTCCGGGGCGCCGAGCTGGCTGCCGCGCGTGCCCATCGACGACGTCACCTACCCGCTCGTCACCGACCTGGCCGACCTCACCTACCTCGTCAACCTCAACTCGCTCGAGGTGCACGTCCCCCAGTGGACCGTCGACTCCGACGGGGAACGGCGGAAGCCCGACCGTCTCGTCATCGACCTCGACCCGGGCCGACCGGCGGGGCTCCACGAGTGCGCCCAGGTCGCCCTGCTCGTCCGGGACCGGCTCGCCGCCCTCGGCCTCGACCTGTTCCCCGTGACCTCCGGCAGCAAGGGGATGCAGCTGTACGCCGCTCTCGGGGGCGACCTCACGAGCGACGAGGTGCGTGACCTCGCGATGCAGCTGGCGCAGGAGATGACCAAGCGGCATCCCGAGCTCGTGCTGTGGAAGATGACGAAGTCCCTGCGGCCGGGGAAGGTGTTCCTCGACTGGAGCCAGAACGTCGCCGCGAAGACGACGATCAGCCCCTACTCGATGCGCGGCCGGGAGCTGCCGTGGGTCGCCGCTCCTCGGACCTGGGAGGAGGTGGAACGGGGCGCAGCCCAGCCGGACTCGTTGCACCAGCTGATGTACGACGAGGTGCTCGAGCGGGTCGCTCGTGATGGCGACCTGCTGGCTGACCTCCCCTGACCCCGTCGCGCCCGGTGCGTCCGGCACTTCGGGGGCGTAGGGCCCCAACCTGCCGGACGCTGCGGGCCGGCGTCCACTGACGTCCGGCACTTCGGGGGCTCAGGGCCCCAACCTGCCGGACGCTGTCAGGGCCCCCACCTGCGGGACGCTGCGCGCAGGCGTGGGCAGCCGGCGCACTCGACGCATCCCGGCAGGGCGTAGAGGAGGCAGCACGACTCGCGCGCAGCCGCCCCGGGGCGCAGCAGCCCCGCCGCCCCCTCGGCCTCGCGGCGTGCCGCGACCCACATGTCGTCGACCATCGCCGCCCGGGTGTGCGGCCCGAGCCGCACGAGCGAGCGGTATGCCGTCGCGACCGGCACGGCGACCGCGCGGTAGTCCTGCTCGGCGCGCGCCAGCCGCTCGCCGAGCGACCCGGCATCCCCGGCGAGCCCGGCGAACCGCACCTGGGACGGGACGAGCGACCCCCCCAGCTCGAAGGTGAGCCCGGGGAGCACGGCCCGCCACGGGCCGCTCGCCGCGGCGTGCGCGGCCGTGTGGGCCGGCACCTGCAGCAGCCACTGGAGCACGAACGCCGCGGCCACCTGCGGCGGGGCGTCGACGTCGTACCACCGTCCCTGCAGCGCCCGCAGCTGCTCCTGCCAGGCGACGGCATCCGTCGTGAGGTCGTGCGCGAGCGGTGGCCCGCCGACGGTGAAGCGCAGCCACGCGTGCCGCCGCGACATGAGCGAAGCGACGCCCGCCGGGTCGACGGGCGCCGCTTCGGGGTCGTGCTCGGTGCTCAGGCGTGGGCCTTGTCGTAGGCGGCCTGGACCTCGGCCGAGATGCGGCCGCGGTCGCTGACCTGGTGGCCGTTCTCGCGCGCCCAGGCGCGCACGGCGCCGAGGTCGGCCTTGCGGCCCGAGCCCTTCGCGGCGGCCCGGCCGGTGGAGCGGCGGCCTCCGGTGCGCTCGGCATGACCGATCCAGACCGCGAGGTCGTCGCGCAGCTTCGCGGCGTTGTCCGCGGTCAGGTCGATCTCGTAGCTCACGCCGTCGAGCGCGAAGGAGACGGTCTCGTCAGCAGGGCTGCTCTTGTCGACGTCGTCGACGAGGAGAACCTGGACCTTCTTTGCCATTGGCTTTCCCTTCAGGGGGTGCGGGGGGTGTCCGGGCACCGCCAAGGATGCCGTGGAAACGCTATCAGTGCATTCCCTCGTAGGTAAAGCATGAGTAAAGATCGGTCATTCCCCCGAGGTTTTCCCGGATTCGTCCTCCGCATTCCCACGCTCCGGGGTCGCGGCCTCGCGCCCGGCGGAATCCGCGGCGGCATCCTCGGACCGGGCTCGCTCGCGATCCTGCGCCGCCTCGAACCGGGACTGGGCGAGTCGCTCGCGGCGGTCACCCTCCATCATCCCCTTGATGAGGAAGTAGAAAAGGGTCGCGACGACAATGGTCGGGACGATGGCCGCGACATAGGGCCAGACGTCGGACACGGCTCAGGCCTCCGGCTTCAGGTGGGGGAAAAGAATGGTCTCGCGAATGTTTGCGCCGGTGAACAGCATGATGAGGCGGTCGACGCCCAGCCCGAGCCCGCCCATCGGCGGCGCCCCGTACTCGAGGGCCCGCAGGAAGTCCTCGTCGAGCTGCATCGCCTCGGGGTCACCGCCGGCCGCCCGCAGCGACTGGGCGGTCAGCACCTCGCGCTGCACGACCGGGTCGACGAGCTCGGAGAAGCCGGTGCCCCGCTCCACCCCGGCGATGATGAGGTCCCAGGCCTCGATGAGGCCCGCCTTCTCGCGGTGCGGGCGGGCGAGCGGCTGCGCGATGGCGGGGTAGTCGCACAGGAAGGTCGGCTGGACGAGGGTGGGCTCGACGAGCTCACCGAGCAGCTCGAGGAAGACCTTGTCCTTCTCCAGCCCCGGGTCGACGTCGACGCCGTGCGCCTCGGCGTACCGCAGGAGCGTCTCCTTCGGGGTCTGGGGGGTCACGGCCCCGCCGACGACCGCGCTCACGGCGTCGTACACCGGCAGCCAGCGCCAGTTGCCGCCGAGGTCGACGGTGCCGGCCGGCGTCTCGACGACCCGTGACCCGAGCGCGTCGGCGACGCCGAGGTACAGGTCGCGCATGAGGGCGCCGATGCTGCGCTGGTCGCCCCACGCCTGGTACGCCTCGAGCATCGTGAACTCGGGGGAGTGCGTCGCGTCGACCCCCTCGTTGCGGAAGATCCGGCCCATCTCGTAGACCCGGTCGACGCCTCCGACGACGGCCTTCTTGAGGTTGAGCTCGAGGGCGATCCGCAGCACCATCTCCTGGTCGAAGGCGTTCATGTGGGTGCGGAACGGGCGGGCCGCGGCACCGCCGTGGACGAGCTGGATGACGGGGGTCTCGACCTCGACGTAGCCCTGCCCGTCGAGCACCGCGCGGATGGCGCGCAGGGCGGTGGCCTTGGTGCGCACCATGTCCCGGGCCTCCTGGCGCACGACGAGGTCGGCGTAGCGCTGGCGCACCCTGCTCTCCTCGGAGAGCTCCTTGTGCAGCACCGGCAGCGGCCGCAGCGCCTTGCTCGCCATCTGCCACCGTGTCGCGAGGACCGACAGCTCGCCGCGGCGCGAGCTGATGACCCGACCCTCGACGAAGACGTGGTCGCCGAGGTCGACCTCGGCCTTGAAGGCCGCGAGCGCCTCCTCGCCGACCTCGGCGAGGCTGAGCATCACCTGGAGCCGGGTGCCGACACCCTCCTGGAGGGTGGCGAATGCGAGCTTGCCGGTCGTGCGGACGAACACGACCCGGCCGGCGATTCCGACGACGTCCCGGGTCTCCTCGCCGGCCTCGAGGTGCGCCCAGCGTTCCCGGACCTCGAACAGGGAGTGGGTGCGATCGACGGAGACCGGGTGGGGCTGGATGCCGGCCGCGAGCATCCGGTCCCGCTTCTCGCGCCGGACCCGCATCTGCTCGGGCAGGTCGGCCTCGGGCTGGCCGCCCTGGGGGGCGGGGCTGGGGGTGTCCGTCACGAGGGTCAAGCCTACGGGCGGGCTCCCGCTGGCCCGCACCGTCCCCGGATGCCGTCCGCGCGGCCGAGGGGACCGCCGCCGTCAGCGTTCGTCGAGCATGAGGTCGAGGGAGTAGTCGTCCGCCCGGTAGCAGTGGTCGCCGAACTCGATCGCGTCCCCGGTGGCGGCGAAGGCCGTGCGCGTCATCGTCAGCACGGGCTGGGTGCCCACGATGGCGAGCCGACGGCGCTCCTCGCGCGTCGGCATCCGGGCCCCGACGCTCTGGTGCGCGACGACGGGGGTCGCCCCGCGGGCCCGGAGCGCGGCGTAGAGGCCGTCCGCCTCGAGCTCCTCGGGCGTGATGTCCGCGTAGGCGGGCGGGAGCCAGTTGTGGAGGACGGCGAGCGGGGCGCCGTCGGTCGAGCGCAGCCGCACGAGCGCGAGGAGCTCGGTGGAGCCCGGGAGGTCGAGGGCCGCTGCGGCGCGAACGTCCCGGACCGTGCGGAGGTCGAGGACCGCGGTGGTCGGCGTCTGTCCCGCGCGCACGAGGTCGTCGTGCAGGCTCGACAGCGCCGCACGACGGTGGATCTTGCGGTTCGCGACCGTCGTGCCGATGCCCCGGCGGCGCACGAGGAGGCCCTGGTCGACCATCTCCTGCATGGCGCGCCGGACCGTGGGTCGCGAGAGGGAGAGTCGGGCGGCGAGGGCGAGCTCGTTCTCGAACGGGTCGCCCGGCTGGAGGCGGCCGTCGTGGACCGCGGCCGTCAGCTGCTCGTACAGCTGGTGCCACAGTGGCACCGGGGACGTGCGGTCGATGCGCACGTCGACGACCCGGGGTGGCATGGCACGGACTGTACAGCGCGCGGGTGGAGATGTCAGTATGTCCTTACAAAGGAGGTCACATGCGGATCGGACTCGCCGGCGCAGGCCGCATCGGGGCGTTCCACGCGACGACGCTGGCAGCGCTCGACGGGGTGGACGAGCTCGTCGTCGCCGACGAACGCCCCGAGGCGGCCGCCACGGTTGCGGCCTCGGCCCCGAGGGCGCGGACCTCGGCCGTCGACTCCCTCCTGACCTCGGGCATCGACGCGCTCGTCGTCGCCACGTCCACCCCCGGTCACGCCCACCTCCTCCGGGCGGGCGTGACCGCAGGGCTCCCGACCTTCTGCGAGAAGCCCGTGGCAGCCACCCTCGAGGAGACGATCGACGTCGTGCGCGTCGTCGAGTCGTCGGGCGTGCCCGTGCACGTCGGCTTCCAGCGCCGCTTCGACACGGGCTACCGCCGGGCCCGGGACGCCGTGCGGTCCGGAGAGCTGGGCTTCGTCCACACCCTGAGGGCGAACACGAGCGACCGCCGACCGCCCGAGCCGGGATACGTCCCGACCTCGGGCGGCATCTTCCTCGACTGCTCCGTCCACGACTGCGACGTCGTGCGGTTCTTGACCGGCCGCGAGGTCGTGACGGTCTACGCGACGGGTGGGAACAAGGGCGAGCCCTTCTTCGCCGAGGCCGGTGACGTCGACTCGGCGGCGGCCCTGCTCACCCTCGACGACGGCACGATGGCCCTGCTCTCGACGACGCGCTACCACGCCCAGGGTCACGACGTGCGTCTGGAGGTGCTCGGCTCGCAGGGCTCGGTCTCGGTCGGGCTCGACGAGTCCCTCGCGCTGCGGTCGGTCGAGGACGACGTCGACTTCCCCCACGGGCCGGTGCACGACTCCTTCATGGACCGCTTCGGTCCGGCCTACCGGACCGAGCTGACCCACTTCCTCGCCGTGGCTCGCGGTGAGGCGCCGAGCCCGTGCACCGTGCGCGACGCCCTCGAGGCCTTCCGGGTCGCGCAGGCGTGCACCCTCTCCCTCCACTCCGGTCGACCCGTCGACCTCACCGACATCGCAACGACGTGACGAAGGACCTGCGGATGAGCCCCACGACCACCTCGACCCCCCTGCGCGACCGCATCGCCGGCGCCCCCATCTCCTGGGGAGTGTGCGAGGTCCCGGGCTGGGGCCACCAGCTCCCCCCGGAGCGGGTCCTCGGCGACATGCGCGCCGTCGGCCTTTCGGCGACGGAGTTCGGCCCCGACGGCTTCCTCCCCGACGCGCCCGACGCGAAGGCCCGCACCCTGGCGGATGCCGGGCTGCGCGCCGTCGGCCAGTTCGTCCCCGTCGTGCTCCACGGCGCCGACACCGACCCCCTGCCGACCGTCGAGGACGCGATGGACGGCCTCGTCGCCGCAGGGGCATCGACCGTGGTCATCGCTGCGGCCACCGGGGCGGAGGGCTACGACGAGCGACCCGCCCTCGACGACGACCAGTGGCGCACCCTGCTGCACACCCTCAACCGCGTCAGCGACGCCGCCGCAGCACGCGGCCTGCTGGCCACGCTGCACCCGCATGTGGGGACGATGGTCGAGACGGGCGACGAGACCGACCGGGTGCTCGCGGGCAGCCACGTCTCCCTCTGCCTCGACACCGGGCACCTGCTCATCGGTGGGGGCGACCCGGTGCGGGTCGCCGTCGAGCACCCCGACCGCATCGGGCACGTCCACCTCAAGGACGTGCGGCTCGACCTCGCCGAACGGGTCCGCGCCGGGGAGCTGTCCTACACCGAGGGTGTCGCCCGGGGGATGTACGTGCCGCTCGGCGCGGGCGACGTCGACATCGCGGCCATCGTCCGCGCGCTCGAGGGGGCCGGCTACGCCGGGTGGTACGTCCTCGAGCAGGACACCATCCTGACGGGGGCGCCGGCCGACACCGGGGTGGACCCCGTCACCGACGTGCGGGCCTGCGTCGCCCACATCCTCGCCGTGGCCGACGACCTGGCGGTGACACCATGAGCACGATGGCCGGGCACGCGCCGGAGGTCGTCGCGATGGGACGCACCGGCGTCGACATCTACCCCCTCCAGCACGGCGTGGGCCTGGAGGAGGTGAGCACCTTCCAGAAGTTCCTCGGGGGCAGCGCGACGAACGTGGCCGTGGCCGCGGCCCGCCACGGCCACTCCGTGCGCCTCGTGACGAAGGTCGGCGACGACGCCTTCGGCCGCTACGTGCGACTCGAGGCCGAGCGCCTGGGCGTCGACCCGGCATCCATCGCGGTGCACCACGCGGCGGGTCCGCCCACCCCGGTCACCTTCTGCGAGGTGTTCCCCCCAGACGACTTCCCCCTGTGGTTCTACCGCTGGCCCACGGCACCCGACCTCCTCCTCGAGGCGGGCGACCTCCCTCTCGAGGCGATTCGTGACGCACGGGTGTTCTGGGCGACCGTCACCGGCCTGTCCCAGGAGCCGTCACGCTCGAGCCACCATGTGGCGTGGGCCGCCCGTGGCCGACAGCGCCACACCGTGCTGGACCTCGACTACCGCCCGATGTTCTGGGCCGACCCGGTGCTGGCCTGCGCCGAGGTGGGCCGCGCGCTGGAGCACGTGACCGTGGCCGTCGGCAACCGCGAGGAGTGCGAGGTGGCCGTCGGCGAGACGGACCCGCACCGCGCCGCCGACGCCCTGCTCGACCGGGGCCTCGAGCTGGCCGTCGTGAAGCAGGGCCCGAGGGGGGTGCTCGCCGCCACCCGCGACGAGCGGGTCGAGGTCGAGGCGTTCCCCGTCGAGGTGGTCAACGGCCTCGGCGCCGGGGACTCCTTCGGTGGCGCACTCGTCCACGGGCTGCTCTCGGGGTGGGACCTGGAACGCACGATCCGCTTCGCCAACGTCGCCGGGGCCCTCGTCGCCGGCCGACTCGAGTGCTCGACCGCGATGCCCACGACCGCCGAGGTCGAGGCCGCCCTCGCGGGCGCAGGAAGGTGACCGCCGTGACCGGGAGCGCCGTCGACACCGCTGCCCTCACCGAGATCCGGGCCCGCGAGCCCGGGCGGATCGCCGCGGCCTGGGACGAGCGCACCCTGCGCCCGTTGCTGCCGGCCGACGGGCGACTGCTCCTCGTCGCGGCCGACCACCCCGCGCGCGCCGCCCTCGGCGTCGGCGCGGACCCGATGGCCATGGCGAGCCGCACCGACCTGCTGGCCCGGCTGACCACCGCCCTGGAGCGACCGGGTGTCGACGGCGTGCTGGGGACACCCGACGTGCTCGACGACCTCCTCCTCCTCGGCGCCCTCGAGGGCAGGGTCGTCATCGGGTCGATGAACCGTGGCGGGCTCCAGGGCTCCGCGTGGGAGCTCGACGACCGGTTCACCGGCTACACCGCCCGCGAGATCCGGGACCGGGGTCTCGACGGGGGCAAGATGCTCACCCGCATCGCGCTGGAGGACGTCGGCACCGTGGCCACCCTCGAGGCCTGCGCGCGCGCCGTGGGCGAGCTCGCGTCGCACGGACGGATGGCGATGGTCGAGCCGTTCTGGTCGCTCGTCGAGGCGGGCCGGGTGCGCAACCTCCTCGACGCCGACTCGGTGATCCGGGCGGTCCAGGTCGCGTCCGGCCTGGGTCCCTCGAGCGCGCACACCTGGCTCAAGCTGCCCGTCGTCGACGACCTCGCCCGGGTCATGGACGCGACGACGCTCCCCACGCTCCTCCTCGGTGGCGACCCGCACGAGGCTCCGGGACAGGCGCAGGCGACCTGGGCCGGTGCGCTCGAGCTGCCCGGCGTGCGTGGCCTCGTCCTGGGCCGGGCGCTGCTCTACCCACCCGACGGAGACGTCGCCGCCGCCGTGGACGCCGCGGCCGAGCTCGTGCACGGTGGTGCCGCATGAGTGTCGGCGCCGACAACGCGGCCTACGTGCGCCCGCTGGGCTCCTCCTCCGACGGCGCCTTCGAGGTCGCGGTGACCCCGACGGCGACGAACCCCGTCCAGCACTGGGAGCACACCCGGCTGCGGGTGGCGACGACCCCACCGGGCGGGTCCCTCGAGCACGACGGCGGCGACGAGGAGACGCTCGTCGTGCCCCTCGTCGGCTCCTTCCGGGTCGAGGTGACCGAGGCCGACGGGTCGACGCACACGGCCGCGCTCCACGGGCGCGCCTCGGTGTTCGACGGGCCGACCGACGTCTTCTACGCGGGGAAGGGCTCCCGACTGCGGGTCACGAGCACGAGCCCGGATGCCGGGCGCGTCGCCCTCTGCGGGGCACCGGCGACCAGGGCCGACACCCCGAAGCCCTGCCGGCACGTCACGGCATCCGAGGTGCCCGTCGAGCTGCGGGGAGCGGGCCCGGCGAGCCGTGAGGTGCGCAACATGGGCCTGCCCGACACCCTCGACGCCGACTCCCTCCTCGTCTGCGAGGTCGTCACCCCCGCCGGCAACTGGAGCTCGTGGCCCCCGCACAAGCACGACGAGGAGCGCCCCGGCGAGGAGACCGCGCTCGAGGAGATCTACTACGTGGAGACGCGCTCGACCGACCCGCGCGGCACCGACCCGGTCGGCTACCTGCGGGTCTACGGTGCGGGGGACCGCCCCATCGACGTGCTCACGGAGGTCCGCACGGGTGACGTCGTGCTCGTCCCGCACGGGTGGCACGGCCCGGCGGTCGCGGCGCCCGACGCCGACCTGTACTACCTCAACGTCATGGCCGGCCCCGGCCCGGAGCGGGCCTGGCGGATCTGCGACGACCCGGCCCATGCGTGGGTCCGCGACACCTGGGCCGACGACGACCTCGACCCCCGACTGCCCGTGGGAGGCACCCGATGACCGACACCGTCCGGCTCACCGTCGCCCAGGCGGTCGTGCGCTTCCTCGCCCACCAGTGGAGCGAGCGCGACGGCGAGCGCCAGCGCCTCGTCGTGGGCTGCCTCGGCATCTTCGGCCACGGCAACGTCGCCGGGATCGGCCAGGCGCTCCTCGAGGAGGAGCTGCGGGCCACGGATGCCGGTGAGCGCCCGGGCCTGCCCTACGTCCTCGGTCGCAACGAGCAGGCCATGGTGCACACCGCGGTCGGCTTCGCCAAGCACCGCGACCGGCTCTCGACGTGGGCGGTCACGGCATCCGTCGGGCCCGGCTCGACGAACATGCTCACCGGCGCAGCGCTCGCGACGATCAACCGCATCCCGGTGCTCCTGCTGCCGTCGGGCACCTTCGCGACCCGGGTCAGCGCCCCGGTGCTCCAGGAGCTCGAGCTGCCGCACGCCGCCGACGTGTCGGTCAACGACGCCTTCCGCCCGCTCTCGCGCTTCTACGACCAGGTCGACCGTCCCGAGCAGCTGCCGTCGGCCCTGCTCGGCGCGATGCGGGTGCTCGCCGACCCCGTCGAGACCGGAGCCGTGACGATCTCCCTCCCCCAGGACGTGCAGGCCGAGGCGTTCGACTGGCCCGTCGAGCTGTTCGCCGACCGCGTGTGGCACGTCGCCCGCCCGCCGGCCGAGGCGGCGCGGGTCCTCGCGGTGGCCGATGCCGTGCGCTCCTCCCGCCGCCCGCTCGTCGTCGCCGGTGGCGGCGTGCGCTACTCCGGGGCGCACGACGCGCTCGCGGAGCTCGCGGAGGCCACCGGCATCCCCGTCGCCGAGACCCAGGCCGGGAAGGGCTCGCTCGTGCACGGCCACCCGCAGCTCGTCGGTGCCATCGGGTCCACCGGCACGACGGCCGCGAACGTGCTCGCCCACGAGGCGGACCTCGTCATCGGCGTCGGTACCCGGTGGTCCGACTTCACGACGGCCTCGCGTACGGCCTTCCGGGATGCCGGGGTGTGCTTCGTCAGCCTCAACGTCGCCGGCTTCGACGCGGGCAAGCACAGCGGGCTGTCCCTCGTCGCGGACGCCCGCGAGGGGCTCACCGCCCTCACGGCAGCGGTCCGGGGGCACACCGTCGAGCCGGGCTACGCCGACCGGGTCGCGAGCCTGCGGCGCGAGTGGGACGAGCAGGTGGATGCCGCGTACGACCCACCTGCGACCGTCACCGACCGGCTCGCCGCCGGGCTGCTGACCCAGGCCGCCGTCATCGGGGTGGTCAACGAGCTCAGCGACCCCCACGACGTCGTCGTGTGCGCGGCAGGGTCGATGCCCGGGGACCTGCACAAGCTGTGGCGGGTGCGTGACCACCGGGGCTACCACGTCGAGTACGGCTACTCCTGCATGGGGTACGAGATCCCCGGCGCGCTCGGGGTCGCCCTCGCCGACGGCGGCCGGGACGTCTTCGCGATGGTCGGTGACGGCGGCTACCTCATGATGCCGACCGAGCTCGTCGTCGCCGTGCAGGAGCGGGTCAAGATCATCGTCGTCCTCGTGCAGAACCACGGCTTCCACTCGATCGGCTCGTTGTCGGAGGGGCTGGGCTCCCAGCGCTTCGGGACGAGCTACGAGTTCCGCGGGCCCGACGGCCGCCTCGACGGCGGCCACCTGCCGGTCGACCTCGCCGCCAACGCCCGCAGCCTGGGCGCCCACGTCATCGAGGTGCACGACCGGGCCGGGCTCGAGGCGGCGCTCGCCCAGGCGAAGGCGGCTCCCCGGGACACGGGACCGGTCGTCATCCACGTCGAGACCGACCCGCGGGTCCACTCCCCGGGCAGCGGGTCGTGGTGGGACGTGCCGGTGGCGCAGGTGTCGGGGCTCGACAGCACGCAGGCGGCGGCGGCGGCCTACCGCGACGCCAAGAAGCACCAGCGGCCCTACCTGGCGCCGGCCGCGCCGCAGGACCGGTGACCGTGTCCTCCACCCCTCTTCGGGTCGGTGTCGTCGGCGTCGGGCCCATGGGCTCCGACCATGCGCAGCGCCTCGCGACCCGCACGGCAGGCGTCCGGCTCGTCGCGGTCGCCGACCCCGACGTCCCGCGGGCCGAGGCGCTCGCCGAACGCCTGGACGAGCACCCGGCCGGGCGCTCGGCCGGGCGCTCGGCCCGGCGCTCGACCGAGCGCCCGACCGTGCGCGTGGTGGCCGACGCCCTCGAGCTCGTCGCGTCCCCGGACGTCGACGCCGTCGTCCTCGCCTCGCCCGGGGTCGTCCACGAGGAGCAGGTCCTCGCGTGCCTCGAGCACGGCAAGCCGGTCCTGTGCGAGAAGCCGCTGACGATGGACGAGGCATCCTCGCTGCGCATCGTCGAGGCGGAGGCCGCGCTCGGCCGCCGGCTCGTCACGGTCGGCTTCATGCGCCGCTTCGACCCCGAGTACGCGCAGGTCGAGGCCGCTCTCCGGTCGGGAGCGCACGGGCGGCTGCTGCTCCTGCACAACACCCACCGCAACCGCTCCGTGCCGAACGCCGACTTCCGCTCCGAGATGATCGTGCGCGACAGCCTCGTCCACGAGGTCGACGCCTCCCGGTTCCTCTTCGGCGAGGAGATCACCGAGGTCACCGTGCTCTCGCCGACCCCCACCTCGCACGCCGGGCTGGGCGTCGTCGACCCCCAGGTCGCGATCTTCCGGATGTCGGGCGGCGGGCTGGTCACGAACGAGGTCTTCGTCAACAGCCAGGTGGGCTACGAGGTGCGTTTCGAGGCCGTCACCGAACGTGGCTCACTCACGGCGGGACTCGTGGCGACCGGCGTGCTCACCACGCACGCCACGGGCGGCGGCGGGACGTGGGGTGGCGTCGTGCCCGACGACTACCGCACCCGGTTCGCCCGGGCCTACGACGTCGAGGTGCAGGCCTGGGCGGATGCCGTGCGTGCCGGCCGGCCCATCGGGCCGTCCGGCTGGGACGGGTACGCCGCGACGGCCGTGAGCACCGCCGGGATGGCCTCGCTGGCCACCGGCCGCCCCGTGCCGGTCGTCCTCGCCGAACGACCGGCCCTCCATGGCGCGGGCAACTGATCGGACGGTGCGACCCGGCATCCGGCCGCGCATTCCACAACCAGTACGCGCTCTGACACACTGATTCCACCTCATCGCACGACAAGGACCGATAACCGTGAGCACGACCCCCACCCGCATCACCCACCTCGTCGGCGGCGCCCCGTGGCAGGGCCGCTCCGAGCGCACCAGCCCTGTGTTCGACCCCGCCACGGGCGAACGGACGGGCGAGCTCGACCTCGCGTCGGCCGCCCTCGTCGACGAGGTCGTCACCTCCGCGAGGAGCGCGTGGGAGTCGTCCTGGCAGCGGGCCTCGCTGACCCAACGCACCCAGGTGCTCTTCCGCTTCCGAGAGCTGCTCAACGAGCGCAAGGAGGACATCGCCGCGCTCATCACGGCCGAGCACGGCAAGGTGCTCTCCGACGCGCTCGGCGAGGTCACCCGCGGCCTCGAGGTCGCGGAGTTCGCGTGCGGCATCCCGCACCTGCTCAAGGGCGGCTTCTCCGAGAACGTCTCCACCAAGGTCGACGTCTACTCGATCCGTCAGAGCCTGGGCGTGGTCGCGGTCATCAGCCCGTTCAACTTCCCGGCGATGGTGCCGCTGTGGTTCGTGCCCATCGCGATCGCGTGCGGCAACGCCGTCGTCATCAAGCCCAGCGAGAAGGACCCGTCGGCCGTCAACGCCGTCGCCGCCCTGTGGAAGGAGGCCGGGCTTCCCGACGGCGTGCTCAACGTCGTCCACGGCGACAAGGAGGCCGTCGACGCGCTGCTGACCCACCCCGACGTCAAGGCCGTCTCGTTCGTGGGCTCGACGCCGATCGCAAGGTACGTCTACGAGACCGGGACCGCCCACGGCAAGCGCGTCCAGGCCCTGGGCGGGGCGAAGAACCACATGCTCGTCCTGCCCGACGCCGACCTCGACCTCGCCGCCGACGCCGCCATCAACGCCGGCTTCGGCTCGGCGGGCGAGCGCTGCATGGCCATCTCCGCGCTCCTCGCCGTCGAGCCGGTCGCCGACGAGCTCGTCAGCAAGATCACCGACCGCATGGGCAAGCTCGTCACCGGTGACGGCCGGCGGGGCTGCGACATGGGGCCACTCGTCACGGCGCAGCACCGCGACAAGGTGGCGTCGTACCTCGACGCCGGCGTCGAGGCGGGGGCCACCCTCGTCGTCGACGGGCGCGAGGGCGACGTCGACGCCGACGGTGAGGGCTACTTCCTCCGGCCGACCCTGTTCGACCACGTCTCGAGGGACATGTCCATCTACCAGGACGAGATCTTCGGTCCGGTGCTCTCGGTGGTCCGCGTGCAGTCCTACGACGAGGGGCTGGAGCTCATCAACGACAACCCCTACGGCAACGGCACGGCGATCTTCACCAACGACGGCGGCGCTGCCCGGCGCTTCCAGAACGAGGTCGAGGTCGGCATGGTGGGCATCAACGTGCCGATCCCCGTGCCGATGGCGTACTACTCCTTCGGTGGCTGGAAGAACTCGCTCTTCGGTGACAGCCACGCGCACGGCATGGAGGGAGTCAACTTCTTCACCCGTGGCAAGGTCGTCACGTCACGGTGGCTCGACCCGAGCCACGGCGGCATCGAGCTGGGCTTCCCCCGGAACACCTGACCCGCCCGAGGCCCGCGCCGCCGAGCGCAGCACCGACGCCAGGGCCGCGAGGTCGTGGCCGGCGGCTCGGAGGGCGGCGACGTCGACGGTCGCGCCGGCGGCGATGACCGGCCCCGCGGCACGCACCGGCCGGGCGATGGCCGGGCCGGAGGTCGCGCCGCACGCCGCCACGAGCCGGTCGTCCACGAAGGACAGGACGAGCAGGCCGTCCGGCACCTCGACGACCTCCTCGCGGACCCTCTCGCGGGCCCGCACGGGCGGGACCCCGATGGCCTGCAGGGTCGCGTCGTACTGGTCGGACCACCACCACGGCACGTCGGTGAAGGCGTCGTCGCCGCCGAGCATCGCGTGTGCGGCCACCTCACCCTGCCGCCCCGCGGCCGTGAACGACTCGAGCCGGATGCCGGGCAGCTCGCCGGGCCGTCGCGTCCGGACGGCGTCGCCCGCCGCGAAGACGGCCGGGTGCGAGGTGCGCCCGGAGGGGTCGACGAGGATGCCGTCGTCGCAGGTGAGCCCCGCGGCGACGGCGAGCTCCTCCCGCGGGCGCACCCCGATCCCGGCGACGACGAGGTCGGCGGGCAGCACGACACCGTCGGCGAGCAGCACCCCGGTGAGGGCACCCGAGGCATCGCGCTGCACGGCATCCGGCGACGTCGACGTTCGCACGCTCACACCGTGCCGCGCGTGGAGCGCGAGGAGCCGGTCCGCGACGGCTGCCGGCACGCCGCGGCCCAGGACGCGGCGGGTCGCCTCGACGACCTCGACGTCCAGGCCGCGCATGGCTGCCGCGGCAGCGACCTCGAGCCCGATGACGCCGCCACCCACGACGACGAGCCGTCGGGCCGCGTCCATGGCCTCGGACAGGCGGGCGGCATCGGCGACGTCGCGCAGGTGGTGCACACCCGGCCCGTCCGCACCGGGGACGCCGAGCCGCCGCGGCTCGGCCCCGGGGGCGAGGAGCACCGCCTCGAACACGACCCGCTCACCGGATGCCGTCGTCAGCTCGCGCGCATCGGGGTCGAGCGCGACGACGGTCGCCCCGGTGCGGACGTCGATGTGCTGCCGCCAGCCGGCATCCGGGGGCCACACCGGTGGGACGACCGAGCCGGGGGTGAGCAGGAAGTCCTTGGACAGCACGGTCCGGTCGTAGGGCGGGCGGTCCTCCGCGGTGAGCAGGACGACGTCCGCACCGGCCGCAGCGAGGGCGCGTGCCCCGGCGCCGGCCGCGGGACCGCCGCCGACGACGGCGTAGGGCGGGGTCGGGGGCGGGGTCATGGCGCCGGCGCAGCGGGCAGGCGGGGCGGCGCAGCAGGTGGGCGGGGCGGCGCAGCGGGCGGGCGGGGCGGTCCAGCGGCCGGGCGGGGCGGCGCGGCAGGCGGGCGGGGCGGTCGACCGGTCGGCTGCACCTCGCCCACGCTAGCCGCGTGCCGGACGTCGTTGCCACCGCGGTGCCCTGTGGGTCCGGCCGGAAATGCTTTCAGGGTGAAAGGACTTCCGCTCGCCCGGTACTTGTCCGTCGACGGTCACACCCCCGCGGTGCCCCGCGGGGTCCATGCGTGGAGGTCCTTTCAGGGCGAAAGGACTTCCTTCCGCCCTGCACGCACCTCGCCCACCATGGATGCCGGGCCCTCGCCTCCGCCCGGATCGGCCGGGCCCGACCCACGACCCGGGGTCAGCCGACGAGCAGCGCTCCCGCCGCGAAGGCCGAGGCGAGCAGCACCGCCACGTCGAAGGTCCGCTGGCTGATGAGCCGCACGGTCGCGTAGCCGAGCAGCCCTCCGACCAGGACGGCCGGCGAGAGCACGAGCGCGCGGACGACGTCGTCGGCGTGGAGCAGCCCGAGCCCGACCGAGAACGGCACCTTGGCGAGGTTGACGATGAGGAAGAACCACGCGCTCGTGCCGACGAAGCGGCGCTTGTCGATCCCTGCGGCGGACAGGTAGAGCGTCATGACGGCGCCGGCGGCGTTGGCCGTCATCGTCGTGAACCCCATCCCCGACCCGGCCGCCCACGCCGCGGCGGGGTGGCGGTGCACTGTCGAGGGGGCGTCGCCCGACCGCCACCTGACGCCCAGCTGGAGCAGGAGCAGCACGAGGAGCACCGCCCCGATCGACCGGCGCAGCGCCTCGTCGTCGATGGCCCCCAGGAAGAGCGTGCCGAGGAGCAGCCCCGGCACGACGGCGGGCAGGAGGCGACGGATCAGCGACCAGTCGGGGTCCCGGCGGTAGTGCCAGCACGCGATGACGTCGCCGACGATGAGGATGGTGAGGATCGCCGCCGTGGACTCCTTGGCCGGCATGACGGTGGCGAAGATGGCCACGGCCACCACCGCCAGTCCGCCGAGTGCGGTCTTGGAGTAGCCGATGACGAGGGCGCCGAGCGCCATCAGGGCCAGGGCGGCCGGACCGGAGGCGAGCTCCACGCGGGTGCCTCCTCGCGCCGGACCGCATTTTGTCAGGACGATTGCGAACCATGATGCCGCATGGCGGCCGCCGGGCGAGATGCCGTCCGCGAGGTGTTGCGCGGCGGGGGATGCCGCGTTCATCGGTCCTCGCCGACCCGCCTTCTGGGAGGCTGGAGCACCCCGTTGCGTCCGGCATATTGGGCCAGGGGGCCCCGACATGCCGGACGCAAGCACCCCCCGGCCGGCGCACCGTCGCAGGCCACCACCACCCAGGAGGGCGTCATGGCACCCGAGTCGCCGGCACCGGCCCTCGACCCGTTGGCGGAGCCCGTCGACAGGGTCGGACGGGGCTTCATCGCCGTCCTCGCGCTGACCAACCTCGGGATCTGGACCGCGTTCTTCACCCCGATCCAGTTCCTCCTCCCGCTCCAGGTGGAGGCGATCGCCCCGGCATCCAAGGAGTCCAGCCTCGGGGTGGTCGTGGCGGTCGGCGCGTTCGTGTCGCTCGTCGCGAGCCCGCTGGCCGGCGCCTTCTCGGACCGCACGTCCGCCCGGCTCGGGCGGCGCCGCACCTGGGTGCTGTGGCCGACCCTGGCGGCGGTCGCGGTCCTGGCCCTCATGGGTGGGCTCACGACGATCGGCGGGCTGGTGCTCGGGTGGGCCCTCGGACAGCTCACCCTCAACGCGTCCTACGCCGCGGTGACCGCGATGCTGCCGGACCAGGCGCCCGTCGCCCAACGGGGCACGGTCGGTGCCGTCGTCGGGGCCGCGCAGCCACTCGGCGTGATCGTCGGCTCCCTCATCGCGACCCTCGTGCCCGGGGACAACACCGCAGCGGACGGCCAGCGGGCCCGCTACCTCGTGGTGGCCGTCGTCGTGCTCATGACGGCGGTGCTCTTCGTGGCCAGGATGAGGGACCCACGGCTGGAGCGCGACCGCATCCCAGCCTTCCACCTGGGGACCTTCAGCCGCGCCTTCTGGGTCAGCCCCCGGGCGCACCCGGACTTCGCGTGGGTCTTCCTCACCCGCTTCCTCGTGATCCTCGGGACCGCCTTCGTCACGAGCTACCTCCTCTACTTCACCCGTGACGTGCTGGGGAGGTCCCCCGACGAGGCCGGGGACACGGTGGCGGCCATCCTGCAGTTCTACATCGTCGCCCTCCTCGTGTCCGCGCTCGTCGCAGGGCCGGTGTCCGACCGGGTGGGCCGGGTCAAGCCGTTCGTCATCGGCGCCTCGCTCGTGTGCGCCGGGGCGATCCTCGTACTCTCCTTCGCCCGCACCCAGGAGGCCGCCACCGTCGCCGCGGTCATCATGGGAGCCGGCTTCGGCGCGTACACCGCGGTCGACCTCGCGCTCATCTCGCGAGTGCTGCCCAGTGCCGGGGACCGGGCCCGCGACCTCGGCATCATCAACATCGCGAACGCGCTGCCCCAGGTGCTGGCGCCGCTCGTCGCGAGTGTCTGGATCACCGCGCTGCGGCCCAGCGGCTATGACGTCGCCTACCAGAGTCTCTACGTCGCCGCCGCGGTCGTCACCGTGCTCGGGGCGGTGCTCGTCGTCAAGGTCAGGGGGGTGCCGTGAACCCGGGCGAGCTGGCTGACCTCGCCGCCCTCGGGCCCGACTTCACCTGGGGCGTCGCCACGGCCGCCTTCCAGATCGAGGGCTCGCCCACCGCCGACGGCAAGGGCCCGTCCATCTGGGACACCTTCACCCATCAGCGCGACCGCCACGGCCGGACCCCGGTCAAGGACGGCAGCACCGCCGACGTCGCCACCGACTCCTACCGGCGCTACGCCGAGGACATCGCCCTCGTCAAGGCCCTCGGGTTCGGTGCCTACCGCTTCTCCCTGTCCTGGCCCCGGATCATGCCGGCCGGCATCCGCCCGGTGAACCGGCGAGGGCTCGACCACTACGCCCGCGTCGTCGACGCCTGCCTCGAGGCGGGGGTGGAGCCGTGGGTGACGCTGTTCCACTGGGACCTGCCGCAGGCCCTGGAGGACCGAGGGGGCTGGACGGCCCGCGACACGGTGCACCGCTACTGCGACTACGTCACCGTCGTGGCGGAGGCGCTGGGCGACCGCGTCGACCACTGGATGCTCTTCAACGAGCCGCTCAACATCGTCATCTCGGGTCACGTCACCGGGGCGATGGCCCCGGGACGGCGATCCCTGCCCGCGTACTTCGCTGCGCTGCACCACGTCAACCTCGCCACCGGACTCGGCTCCCGCGCGCTGCGCGCCGCCGACCCGGATGCCACCGTCGGCACCACGCACTACCTCAGCCCCCCGATCGGGAGCGGCCCGGGACCGCTCGCCCGCGTGGCCGAGCGGGCTGCGGACGCCGTGCTCAACCGGGCCTTCCTCGAGCCGCTGCTCGGCCTGGGCTACCCGTGGCGCGAGTCGCCCCTGCTGCTCGGGGTGCGCCCGTTCATCCGGGACGGCGACACCACGGATGCCGTCGCCGACCTCGACTTCCTCGGCGTCCAGTACTACACGCGGCTGCGGGCCCCGTTCCTGCCGATCCCCGGGTTGTGGACCGTCCCTCGGTTCGGTGGCGCGGAGCACGGGCACGAGCTCACCTCCCTGGGCTGGGAGATCATTCCCGAAGGGCTCGGCCTGGCACTGGACGCGGTGCACGCCTACGGCGCCTTTCGCAGGATCGTCGTCACCGAGGGCGGCGCCTCGTTCCCCGAGCAGCTCGTCAGCGGCCGCGTCCACGACCACCGTCGCATCGACTACTACGCGCGCCACCTCGCGCAGGTCGCCGCGGCCCGGGCCCGGGGCGTCCCCGTGGACGGCTACTTCGCGTGGTCGCTCCTCGACAACTTCGAGTGGGCGGAGGGACTCACCCCGCGGTTCGGCCTCGTGCACGTCGACTTCGAGACGCAGGCGCGCACCATCAAGGACTCCGGCTACTGGTTCGCCGAGCAGCTCGGTGGCTCGGCCCACCCCTGACCCCGTAGCGTCCGGCACCTTGGGGGTTGCAGGGCCCAACCTGCCGGACGCAAGCGGTCAGAACCGGCCGAGGGACTTCTTCTTCCACGCCTTCTTCAGCGACAGGCGCACGATGTCGCGGCGGCGGCGGCCCTCGACCTGGTTCGGGAGCGAGAGCTGCACGACCTTCCAGTACACCGAGGCCGCCTGCTTGGCGAGGTTGCCCTCGACGTACGGCAGGTCGTGGCGCTCCATGAGGTCCTTGACCCGGGGGGCGATCTCGGCGTAGCGGTTGCTCGGCATGTCCGGGTAGAGGTGGTGCTCGATCTGGTGGCTGAGGTTGCCGGTCATGACGTGCATCGCCGGCGAACCGCTGATGTTGCCCGAGCCGAGCATCTGGCGCAGGTACCACTCGCCGCGGGTCTCACCGTCGATCGACGTCTTCTCGAAGGTCGCGATGCCGGGTGGGAAGTGGCCGCAGATGATGACGGTGTTCGTCCACACGTTGCGCACGAGGTTGGCGACGACGTTCGCGGTGAGCGTCGTGCGCGCCGACCCGGTGAAGGTGGCCGCGGACAGGGCCGGGTGGACGACGTAGTCCTTCGTCGCCTGGCGCTTGATCTTGTCGACGACCTCGCGCGCGTCGCGCCGGAACTTCGCCTTCTCCTCCTCGCTCATCCGCTTGCGCTTGGCGAGGTAGCCGCCCAGCTCGAGGTCGTACGCCGCGATCGAGTACTCGAAGAGGAGCGCGTTCCCGACGTGCCAGATGGGCTGGAAGAGGAAGAACGGGCTCCACCGCTGGTCCTCGTCGACACGCAGGATGCCGTAGCCGAGGTCGTTGTCGCGGCCCAGCACGTTGGTGAAGGTGTGGTGGATCTCGTTGTGGCTGTGCTTCCACTGGCTCGACGGCGAGGCGTTGTCCCACTCCCACGCGGTCGAGTGGATCTTCGGGTCACGCATCCAGTCCCACTGGCCGTGCATGATGTTGTGGCCGATCTCCATGTTCTCGAGGATCTTGGCCACGGACAGGCCGGCGGTGCCGATCCACCACGCCGGGCGCACACCCTTGACCTTGACGCCCGAGAACAGCAGCACGGCGCGGCTGCCCATCTCGAGGTAGCGCTGGACGCGGATGACCTTGCGGATGTAGGCCGCGTCACGAGCGCCGCGGCTGTCCATGACCTCCTTGCGCAGGGCGTCGAGCTCGACGCCGATGCCCTCGATCTGCTCGGGGGTCAGGTGCGCGGCCGGGTTGGGGCGGCCCGACTTCTTCAAGGCCGGGCGCTGCGGGCGCGGGGTCGCGCTCGTCACCGACAGGCGCGGGTTGATGCCGTGCGGCTTGGTCGACGCGTGGGTGGCGGCGACGTGGTGCGGCGCGGTGGGGGAGACGGTGTGGCGCTCGGGTGCGAGGGTCATGGGGGTGTCCTTCCGGGTCTCGCGGGCGGGCGGTCAGGTGGTCCGGGTCTGTCGGTCGTGCAGTGCGCCGTAGCGACATCGCCCAATGGGTCGATCTCGGTACGGCAGGTGGGCTACAGCTCGAGGTCGCAGGACCCGGCGACGGCGTTGACGCAGGTCTGCACGGGCAGCTCGTCGCCGGGCTCGACGACGGTGACCTCTCCGGTGCGCAGGTCGCGGATCGCACCCTGGCGCATCGTGACGACGCAGCCGAAGCAGATGCCCATCCGGCATCCGCTCGGCATGAGGACGCCGGCGTCCTCGCCGGCGTCGAGGATCGGGGTGCCGCCGTCGGCGTCGACGGTGACGTCACTGGCGAGGAAGGTGATCTCCCCGCCCTCGCCGGGTTCGACGAGGGTCGGACGGAAGCGCTCGGTGTGCAGCCGGTCGGCGATGCCGGCGCTCGCCCAGTGGGCCTCGGCGGCGTCGAGGAGGCCGGTGGGCCCGCACGTCCACGTCTCGCGCTCGCGCCAGTCGGGCACGAGGGTGTCGAGCCGCTGCAGGTCGAGCACGCCGTGCTCGTCGTCGAGGTTGAGGGCGAGCGCGAGGCGACCGCTCGCGGCATACGACTGCAGCTCGCTCGCGAAGATGACGTCGGACGCCGTCGGCGCGCAGTGCACCTGGGCGACGTCGCAGAGCTCGTCGAGGTGGTTGCGCAGCATGCCCATGACGGGGGTGATGCCACTGCCCGCGGTGAGGAAGAGGACCTTGGCCGGGGCGGGGCTCGGCAGGGTGAAGTCGCCGGTCGCCTGGTCGAGCATGACGAGCGTGCCGGGCCGGGCCCGGGTGACGAGGTGGTTCGAGACCCGGCCGTCGGGGATGGCCTTGGTCGTGATCGCGATGCACCCGGCCGGGATGCCGGCCGCGGGCGATCCGTCGGCGCGGTGGGTCAGGCTGTAGGCGCGCCAGTGACGCACGCCGTCGATGTCGATGCCGATGCGGATGTACTGCCCGGGCACGTGGCCGAGCCAGCCGCGCCCGGGACGGATGACGAGGGTGACGGCATCCGCGGTCTCCGGGCGGACGTCGACGATGCGGCCGCGCAGCTCGGCGCCCGAGCGCAGCGGGTCGATGAGGTCGAGGTAGTCGGCCGGCACGAGCGGGGTGGCGAGCGCCTCGGCGACGCGGCGGGCGCCACGCACGACGCCCCCGAGGGGGCCGGGGGCGTGGGCGCCGAGGCGGGCACGCGGCATCCCTGCGGCCGGGGTCGGTCGGTCGACGGTGGGTGCACTCACATACGCGAGCGTAACCTACGGCAACGTAACCTACGAAAACGTAACCAACGATCTTCCCGCGGAGTCAGGAGCACTCCGCCCGGTCAGGGGCGTACCCGGCCCTGAGCCGGCGAGAACCTCCTGAGCCGGCGAAAACATCCGGAGCCGCGAGGTGCTGCTGACTCCGCGGGAGGCCGCGCACGGCATCCGGCTCAGTGGTCCCCGGCCATGAGGCGCCCGATCTCGGTGCGGTCGGCGCCGCGACCGGGCATCTCCGCGACGACCTTGCCGCCGTGGACGACGGCGATCCGGTCCGACAGCGACAGGATCTCGTCGAGCTCGGCCGAGACGAGGAGCACGGCGGCCCCGGCGTCGCGCGCGTCGACGATCCGCCGGTGGATGAACTCGATCGACCCGACGTCGACGCCGCGGGTCGGCTGGGCGGCCATGAGCAGCCTGGGCTTGAAGGACATCTCCCGCGCGACGACGACCTTCTGCTTGTTCCCGCCGGACAGCGAGCCCGAGGTCTGGTGCACGCTCGAGGAGCGGATGTCGAACTCGGTGCGCACCGCCTCGGCGTGCTCCTTGACCTGGTCGAACTGGCGCACCCCGCTCTTGGCGTAGGGCGCCTGGTCGAACTCGTTGAGCACGAGGTTGTCGGCGATGGAGTACGAGGCGACGAGCCCGTGCTTCTCGCGGTCCTCGGGGATGTGCCCGACCCCTGCGTGGTGGGTCTGGTACGGGTTGGCCTTCGTGAGGTCGAGGTCACCGAGGGTCATCGTGCCGGAGACGACCTTGCGCATCCCCGCGAGCGCCTCGACGAGCTCGCGCTGGCCGTTGCCCTCGACGCCCGCGACCCCGACGATCTCACCGGCGCGCACGTCGAGGGTGAAGCCGTTGACCGCACCGAGGTCGCGGTCGTCCTTGACGTGGAGGTCGTGGATGCTGAGCACCGTCTCGGCCGGCGTCGCGTCGGCCTTGTCGATCGACAGGACGACCTCGCGGCCGACCATCATCGTCGCGAGCCCGCGGGCGTCGGTCTCCTTGGTGTTGACCTCGCCGACGACCGCGCCCTGGCGCAGGACGTAGACCCGGTCGGACACGGCGAGCACCTCGCGCAGCTTGTGCGTGATGAACACGATCGACGTGCCCGACGCCGCGAGCTCCTTCATGACGCCGAGCAGCTCGTCGGTCTCCTGTGGGGTGAGCACCGCGGTCGGCTCGTCGAGGATGAGCAGGTCGACCTTGCGCGAGAGCGCCTTGAGGATCTCGACCCGCTGCTGGGTGCCGACCGGGAGGTCCTCGACCTCGGTGTCGGGGTCGACGGGCAGGCCGTGCTTGGCGGACAGGGTGCGCACCATCTCGCGGGCGCTCTCGAGGTCGAGCATCGTCCCGAGGCGGGTCGGCTCGTGCCCGAGCATCATGTTCTCGGCGACGGTCATGACCGGCACGAGCTGGAAGTGCTGGTGCACCATGCCGATGCCGCGCAGGATCGCGTCGCGTGGGTCCTTGATCGGGGTCGTGTCGCCCTTGACGCTCACCGTGCCGGTGTCGGGGGTGATGAGGCCGAAGATCTGGTTGACGAGGGTCGACTTGCCCGCACCGTTCTCGCCGAGCAGCGCGACGATCTCGCCACGGCGCACGTGCATCGTGATGTCGCGGTTGGCCTTGACCGTCCCGAAGCTCTTCGACAGCCCGGTGATGTCGAGGAGCACCTCGCCGACGTTGCCCTCGCCGAAGCCGGACTTCTCCGGGGGCAGCTCGAGCAACGCCTCGTTCGTCACGATGGCCTTGAGGTGATCCGGGTTGGTGTCCGGCGCCGGGCTGGGGTCGTACTCGGGTACTTCGGGCATCACTGGTCTCCCTTGACGTACGGCTGTCCGACGGCCCCCGGTGCCCTCACCCTGCCGGCGGCGATCGCGAGCACGATGATCGTGACGACGAAGGGGAGCGTGCCCGTGAGCTGCGGCGGGACGTCGATGTTGCCGCTCTGCTGCAGCTGCGAGGCGACGGCGTTGATGAAGCCGAAGAAGATGGCCATGACGAAGGCCCGCAGCGGCCGCCAGGCACCCATGATCATGATCGCGAGGGCGAGGAAGCCTCGGCCGGCGACCATGTTGCGCTCGAACGACGACGACGCGTCCATCGACAGGTAGACCCCCGCACAGCCGGCGAGCGAGCCGGCGAGCGTGACGTTGATGAGGCGCAGGCGCTCGACGTTGATGCCGGCGGTGTCGGCGGCCGACGGGTACTCGCCGACCGAGCGGGTCCGCAGGCCCCACCGGGTGTGGAACAGCCCGAAGTGCACGGCGAGCGCCGCGACGATCGCGAGCGTCGCGAAGATGCTCGTGCCCGAGAAGAACACGTCGCCGATGAGCGGGATCATCGACAGCAGCGGCACGTCGAAGCTCGGCATGAGCCCCGGCAGCAGCTTTCCGGGCTGGTAGTAGAACGACGTGATGCCGGTGGCGATGATGTTGAGCACCACGCCGGCGATGATCTGGTCCATCCGCCACTTCACGGTCGTCCAGGCGAGGAAGCCGCCGAGGATGAGCCCGCTGCCGATGCCGGACAGGACGCCGACGATGAGCGACCCGCTGTAGGCCGCCGCGAAGAAGCCGGCGAAGGCCGCCACGAGCATCTGTCCCTCGATGCCGATGTTCACCACGCCCGAGCGCTCGCCGATGACGCCGACGAGGGCGGCGAGGACGAGCGGGATGGCGTAGCCCCACGCCGAGGTGTACATGCTCGGGGCGATGTCGTTGGCGGCGTAGTAGAAGACGTAGGCCGCGACGAGCACGACCACCGTGACGATGAGCGTCGTGCGGTTCTTGGCGATCCACTCGGTCGTCATGTCAGTTCCCCCAGCTCGTCGACGCGGCGGTGACCTTGTCGGCCCGGCTGCGGAAGATCCACTTGCCGAGGACCGGGATCGAGACCATGAGCAGGATGATCGCGAGGAGCAGGTCGACGATCTCCGGCGCGATGCCGGTCGCGAACTGCAGCCCGGGGGCGCCGGTGCGCAGCACGCCGACGAGGAACGCCGCGGGCAGGGTCGCGAGCGGGTTGGCCCGCGCGAGCAGGGCGATGGTGATGCCGTCGAAGCCGAGGGTGCCGCCGATGGCCGGCTCGAACCGGTGGAGCGTGCCCCCGGCCTCGAGCGCGCCCGCGAGGCCGGCCAGCCCACCGCCGAGCACCATCGACAGGGCGATGATCCGCTTGATCGAGATGCCGGCGTAGCCGGCGGCGTGCTTGTTGGCACCCACGGTGTTCAGCCGGAAGCCCAGGGTGGTCTTGGAGAGCATCCACCAGCAGGCGATGGCCAGGGCGACCGCGATGACGAAGCCGATCGGGATGCCGGCGACGGCGCCGACGCGCGCCTCCTCGGCGATGAGCTCGGTCTGCGGGATGCCGCTCGTCTTCGACGACTCGGCCTGGAGCGGCCCGGTGACGAGCCACCACGTGACGCCGGCGGCGATGTAGTTGAGCATGATCGTCGTGATGACCTCGTGGACCCCGCGGGTGGCCTTGAGCACGCCCGCGATCCATCCGATGAACGCCCCGGCAGCGATGCCCGCGACCATGCCGGCGAGGGCGCCGACGAAACCGAGGCCACCGAGGGCGTACGCGGCCCACGCGCCGAACATGGCGCCGAAGATGAGCTGGCCCTGACCACCGATGTTGAACAGGCCGACGCGCAGCGGGATGACGACCGCGAGGCCGGTGAGCACGAGCGGTGCGGTCTTCTGCAGGGTGCGGGTCAGCCCGCCCTCGACGAGGATGGCCTCACGGATGAGCGTCTCGTAGGCGTACCACGGGTTGACCCCCTGGTAGCGGATGAGCACCGCCCCGACGAGCAGCGCGATGACGAGGGCCACGACGATGACGACGCCGCTCTGGTGGGTGAGCAGGTACGCCAGCGGCTGCCGGGGCGGGCGCTGGTCGCCCGACGACGATCCCTCGGGGGGCGGTGGGGCGGCGGCCTGCTCGGCCACCGTGGGTGTCTCGGACATGTGACTCCAATGTCGGTGGGTGCCCCACAGTGTGGCGTGTCGCGGCCCGGGGGAAAAGGCGCCGCGTCGAGGACGGGGACGGGGACTCGTCGAGGTGGTGGTGACGCGCCGGGGGCGGGCACCCGTTCGGATGCCCGCCCCCGGTGTCGCGGTGGCTCGGGTCAGGCTCGCGCGCGACCCGCAGTCACTGGTGTCAGAGCGTCACGCCGGTCTGCAGCGTTCCGGCCTCCATCTGCTTGACGACCTCGTCGACCTTGGCCTTGACGTCGGCCGGGACGACGTCCTCGAAGTCGTGGTACGGCGCGAGGCCGGCCTTGCCGAGCGTCTGCAGCTCGGTGAAGTCGCCGTCCTTGGCCTTGACGCCGATGACGGTCACGCCCTCGGTGATGAGCTTCATCGCGGAGGTGATGAGGCAGGGCTGCGCGGCCGGGACGGTGTCCCACTGGTCGGTGTCGACGCCGATGCAGAACTTGTCGGTGCCCGCACCGGAGGCCTTGGCGACCTCCTGCAGCGCGCCGTTGCCCGTCTGGCCACCGGCGCCGAAGATGATGTCCGCGCCCTGGGCGAGCTGCTTCTTGGCCTCGCCGGCACCCCACACCGGGTCGGTGAACGCGTTGTCGGCGGCGGGGTGGTAGACGGTGGAGACGGTGACGGCCGGGTTGGCGGCCTTGGCGCCCGCCTCGAAGCCCTTCGCGAACTTCTGCACCGGCGGGATCTCCAGACCGAGCACCTGGCCGAGCTTGTTCGTCTTGGTCATCAGGCCCGCGAGGTAGCCGGCGCCGTAGCCCGCCTGGTCCTCGGGGAAGATCAGCCCGGTGAGGTTCTTCACGGTGACCGTCTTGGCGTCGTAGGCCTGGTCGACGCCGATGAAACGGGTCTCGGGGCTCGCGGTCGCCGCGGCGACGGTCGCGTCGGTCATGAGGAAGCCGACGGTGACGACCGCGTCGTACTTCTTGTTGGTGAACTGAGCCATGTTCGCCGCGTAGTCCTTGGCGTCCTGGGTCTCGACGTACTTGTAGAAGCCGTTGGCCTCCTTGGCCGCGGCCATGGCGCCCTCGTGGGCGGACTGGTTGAACGACTTGTCGTCGACCTTGCCGGTGTCGGTGACGAGGCCGATGCAGAAGACCTCTGCGTCAGCGCAGTTGCTGTCGTCGGTGGGCGCACCTGCAGCAGCGGAGCCGGTGGCGTCGGGGGTGTCGGTGTTGCCGGTGCTGCCGCCACAGCCGGCCAGGGCCAGGGCGAGCGCCGCGGGCGCTGCGACGAGGTAACGCGTGGACTTCATGGAGGTTCTCCTCGGAGATGGGTTCAGACGTGCAGATGCTACGTCGTGGGCCGTGTCCCACGGGCAGACCCCCGAGTGTCGTTGCCCTGTTGTTACCTCGCCAGAGGGGGGTGGTGACGAGATACACACGCCGGTACTGGCGAGAAGTCACCATGCGGGGGAGGCGGACCATCCGGCGTCGACGCTGACCGTGGTGCCCGTGATGCCGGATGCTGCCCCTGAGGCGAGGAACGCCACCGTGGCGGCGACCTCCCCGGCGGTCACCGGGCGCCCGAGCGCGCTGGCCCGGCGCCACCGCTCGACGCCGTCCGGCCAGGCCTGCTCCAGGCCCTCGCGCGCGACGAGCCCGGGTGCCACCGCCACCACCCGGATGCCGCGGCGACCCAGCGCGGATGCCGCGGCGGCGGCGAGGTGGTGCAGCGCCGCCTTCGCGACGGCATACGGGGTGTGCCCGTGGGCCGGCCGGAAGCCCTCGACGGAGCCGATGACGACGACGACCCCCCCGGGGCCGAGGCGCGCCGCGGCCCGGTGCAGCAGGGCGGTCGTCGGGCGCAGTCCGGCCCGGTGGTAGGCGTCCCACGCGGCGGTGTCGAGGTCGTCCCACGCGACGACCTGCTGGGGGAAGGCGTTGAGCACGACGACGTCGGGCACGCCGACCCCGGCGGCGCACGCGTCGAGGAGCGCGTCGCAGGCGGCGTCGAGCGCCTCGGCGCGCACGACGTCGAGGTCCGCGTGCAGCGAGACGGCGAGCTGCCCGGCATCCTCGACGGCCGCGACGGTGGCTGCCGCCCCCTCGACGTCGCCGCGGTAGTGGACGCCGACGTCGTGGCCGGCGTCGGCGAGCGCGACGGCGACGGCCCGGCCGAGGCCACCGCTCGCGCCCGTGACGAGCGCCGTCACCGCATCCGCCCGACCGGCTCGTCGCGGGTCAGCGCGGTGATCTCCGTGGCGTACGACGGGTAGCGCTCGACGAGCTCGGCCCGGTCGCCGAGCTCGAAGTGCTCGGGGCGGAAGGCGGGGGCGCACCAGCAGGACAGGAGGGTCCACTCGCCGAGCGTCGACGCGCCCATCCACGTGCCGTGGCGCACGAGGAACTGGCTCGACTGCGGGCCGACGTAGTTGAGCACGCCGGTTCCGCCACGGCGCAGGCGCAGCAGCGCCGCCGGGGCGCCCGCCAGCCACTGCCAGCCCTCGTCGACGGCGAGCCGGTGCATCGCCGAGAAGCCGTCGGGGCGGTCGGTGAGCAGCACCGTGATCGCGTTGAGGCCCTGGGTGCGCGGGCCCGCGACGAACCACGCACCCTCCTCCGGGATCGGAGTCATCGCGAGCCGCTCGATGACCTGCTCCGCGCTCTCCGCCGTCATGCACCCTCCACGGCGGCGAGCGCGACGTCGCCCCGGGCCCGCGCCCGGGCAAGGAGGTCGGCCGTGTCGACCCGCGTGCTCCGGCGGTCGCGGACGACCGGCTCGCCGTCGACGAGGACGTCGGTGACGTCCCCCCGGCCGGCGGCGAAGACGAGGAGCGCGGCCACGTCGTGCACGGGGGTCAGGTGGGGCGCGGCGAGGTCGAGCAGCACGAGGTCGGCCCGCTTGCCCACCTCGACCGACCCGAGCTCGTCGCCGAGCCCGAGCGCGCGGGCCCCCTCGATCGTCGCGGCCCGCAGCACGTCGTGCGCGCTCGCGACGTCCGGGCGCCCGCTCGTGAGCCGGGCCAGGAGTGCCGCCTGGCGCATCGCCCGCCACATGTCGAGGTCGTTCGAGCTCGAGCAGCCGTCGGTGCCGAGGCCGAGGCGAACTCCGCTGGCCCGCACCGTCTCCCACGCCAGGGCTCCGCTCGCGAGCTTGAGGTTCGAGCCCGGGCAGTGCCCGACCGCCGCCCCGGACGCGGCGAGCACGTCGCGGTCGCCGGCGGTCAGGTGGACACCGTGGCCCACGACGAGCGGCAGGTCGGGCTCGACCCACCCCGAGCGCGCGAGCAGCTCGGTCGGGGTGGCGTCGTAGCGCTCGCGGATGCCGGCGTTCTCGGCCTCGTTCTCCGACACGTGCGTCGTGAGGATGCCGGGTCGGTCGCCCTCGGCGAGCAGCTCGCGCAGCGTGCCCACCACGTCGGCGAACCCCTCGGGGCGGCACGTGTACGTCGCGTGCGGCATCGCGGCGACCGGCACCGCGGGGCCGCCGATCTCGTCGAGCAGCCCGGGCCAAGCGCGCATCGCGGCGAGGCGCTCGGCCCACGCGAGGCCGTCCGGGCCGGGGCCGTCGAAGAAGACCGGGCCGATGACGTGCCGGCTGCCGGCTGCGACGGCGCCCCGGTGGGCGGCCTCGTGGTGGAAGTACATGTCGAGCTGGGTCGTGCACCCGCCGAGGAGGGACTCGAGGGCGCCGAGGGTGGCGCCGAGCTCGACGGTCTCCGGGTCCATGACCGCACCCTCGGCCGCCCACACGCGGGTCAGGAAGCCCTGGAGATCGACGTCCTCGGCCAGGCCGCGCAGGAGGGTCATGGGGAGGTGGGTGTGCAGGTTGACCAGCCCCGGCATCACCAGCTTGCCTCGGGCGTCGATGACGACCACGTCCGCGGGGGCGCCCTCGACGTCGCCTCCGGCTGCGCCGGGTTCGGGGGGCGGCCGCAGCCCATCCGCACGCTCGCCCGCTGTGCGGACTCCCGTGCTCCCGCCAGACCCAGCCGGCGGCCGCCCCGCCGAACCCGGCTCCGCCTCCGGCTCGGGTCCGCGGCCACCCGCCGGCGTCGCGACCGCCTCCGGCACTGGTGGCCCGGCCAGCGGGCGCCCCGCCCCCGGCTGTCCTGCTTCGCGCGTCGTGATGGCGGTGATGCGGCCGTCGTCGATGGTGATGGTCGCGTCGGTGAGGACGCGGTCGTGCTCGTCGACGGTGACGAGGTAGGTGGCGTTGGTGATGACGACGCGGGTCATGCGAAGGGCTCGGTGGGGTCGGGGTCGGTGGGGTCGGGGAAGGTCGCGCGGGTGTGGACGAGCTCGTCGAGGATCTCGAGGACGGCGGCGGAGGAGGTGCGCAGGACGGCGTTGATCTCGTCCATCGTGATGGGCTCGTCGGAGTCGCCGACCCCGGACGCGGGGTTGACGACGAGCGAGATCGCGGCGTAGCGCAGGCCCGCCTCGAGGGCGAGCGTCACCTCGGGGACACCGGTCATGCCCGCGACGTCGGCGCCCGCGAGGCGGGCGAGCCGGACCTCGGCGCGGGTCTCGAACCGGGGCCCCTCGAAGCACGCGTAGACCCCGCCGTCCCGCACCGGGCGGCCGGCGGTTGAGGCGGCATCCAGGATCTCGCGCCGGATCGCCGGGTGGTACGGCTCGACGACGTCGGTGTGCACGACCCCCTCGGGCCCGGAGCCGTCGAAGAAGGTGACCGGCCGCTGCCGCGTCAGGTCGAGGAAGTCGTCGAGGCAGAGCAGGTCGCCGGGGCGCAGGTCGGGGTCGATGGAGCCGGTGACGTTGACGGCGACGACGTCGCGGACCCCGAGGTCGGCGAGGGCGCGGATGTTGGCGCGGTAGTTGACGAGGTGCGGCGGGACCGAGTGCCCGGCACCGTGGCGGGTCAGGAAGACGACCGGGATGCCGTGCCACGTGCCCCGCACGACGCGGGCGTCGCCGAACGCGGTCGGCACCGTGTGCTCCGCCGGGTCCACGAGCGCCCCGAGGTCGTAGAAGCCGGTGCCGGCGATGAGGCCGAGGGGCGCGCGGGTCATGACCCGGCAGGCTACCGGGACGAGCGCCCCCGCGGAGTCAGGTGCACCCCGCCCACTCAGGGCCGTGCACGCCCCTGAGTGGGCGGGGTGCACCTGAGTCCGCGGGGGGTGGTGGGGTGCTCCTGACTCCGCGGGGGGGTGGGGGTGTTGCGCCTGAGCCCGCGGGGGGTGACGGCTGCCGGACGCGGACCCGCCGGCACCACGCCCCGGTGGCAGGATGCGAGGCATGGGTGGACGCGTGGCGATCGCGGCGACCGGGCCGGTCTCCCTCGCGGCCGGGCGAGAGGTCGCGCTGGCCGGCGGCAACGCCGTCGACGTCGCCGTCGCCGCGGCGATGACGGCGATGAGCACCGAGCCGGGCATCGTCTCCCTCGCCGGCGGGGCCTACGTGTCGGTCTGGCCCGCCGCGGGCGACCCCGTCGTGCTCGACGGCAACGTCGAGATGCCGGGACGCGGGCTGCCGGCCGAGCGCTTCGGCGCCGGGGTGCACGAGGTGACGACCGACTACGGCGGAGGTGTCACCCTGTTCGCCGGCCACGGCTCGGTCGCGACCCCGGGCGCCGTCGTCGCGTGCGAGCTCGCCGTCGAGGAGCTCGGCACGGTGCCGTGGGCCGACGTCGTCGCCCCCGCGGCCCGCGCCTGCAGCGACGGGTTCGTCGTCGGTGGCGCCGCCGCGAAGTACCTGTCGCACACCGCCCGCTCCCTGTTCGGCGAGGACCCGGAGGCGTTCCGCGTCGTGACGCGCGACGACGGCTCGCCGGTCGTGGCCGGTGACGTCATGACGAACCACCTCCTCGCCGACGTGCTCGACCTCGTGGCCCGCGAGGGCGCCTCGGTGCTGACGACGGGGCAGGTCGGGCGGGCGATGGTCGACGACATGGCGGCGCACGGGGGCCTCATCACCCACCGCGACCTCGCCGAGTACACCCCGCTCGTGCGGCCGCCCGTGCGCCGCACCGTCGGGGACTGGGACCTCGCGGTCAACCCTCCGCCGTCGGTCGGAGGGCCGATGCTCGCCGTCATGCTCGGGGAGATGGGCCGCCGTGGGTACTGGCACTGGCCGGACATCATCGAGATCCAGCGCGCGGTGCTCGCCTACCGCCGCTCGGTGCACGACCTCGCCCCCGACCTCGACGCGGCCGGCCACGAGCTGCTCCTCACCGTCGACCGGCACGGGCTCGCAGGGCTCCCGACGAGCTCGAGCACCGCGAACGTCTCCGTCGTCGACTCCGACGGCACCGCCTGCGCCGTCACGATGTCGAGCGGCTACGGCGCCGGGATCACGGTCCCCGGCACCGGGATGCTGCTCAACAACGCCCTCGGTGAGCCCGAGCTCAACCGGCTGGGGCTGCACCGCCTCGTGCCCGGCATCCGGCTGGCCTCGAACATGGCACCCACGACGGGCCGCACCCGCGACGGTCGGGTGCTCGCGATCGGCTCACCGGGGGCTGACCGCATCACGACCGCCCTCATGCAGGTGCTCGCCCAGGGCTGCCTCCACGGCGCCGACCTGCGGCACGCCATCGAGGCGCCGCGGCTGCACGTGCGGTTCGACGACGACGGCACGGTCGTCGTCGAGCACGAGAGCGACGAGCGCATCGCCCTCGCGGTGCGCGAGGCGGGGCTGCGCGGGTCCGACCAGGGCACCCACCAGATGTACTTCGGCGGGGTGGGCGCGGCGTACCGCCGCGAGGACGGCCGGCTCGAGGCCGCCGGGGACCCACGGCGCGAGGCGGCGGTCGAGGTCGTCGCCGTGGCGTGAGTTCGCCTGTGCGCGAAAGGTAAAGGATTGGTCAGGAACGCGCCCGGATGGCCCTGATCGGTTGTGGGCCGTGATCCACTGTCCCGGCGCACCGCCCGATCGGGCCGGGCGCGTCCTCCACCCTCGTTCGGACAGGATCCGCGATGACACCACCCATGACCAGAGGTGCGCGCGTGGCGCTCGCCTCGCTCGCCGCCGCGGCGCTCGCCACCGGCGTCGTGTCGACCACGGCCTCCGCCGCCGAGCCCTCGCCGAACGCGAAGGGCCAGGGCAGCATCAAGGCGCAGGAGAGGAAGAAGGACAAGCTCGGGGCGCACGACCGGCAGCTGCTCGCGAAGGCCCGCACCGCGGGTGACGAGCGCGTCACGGTCATGCTCGCCACGACGAAGGGCTCCGCGAAGTCGGTCGCGGCCGGCGTCCGCGCCGCCGGTGGCCTCACCGCCACCGTGAGCGACCGCTACGGCTACGTCAGCGCCAGCGTGCCGACCGACCGCGTCGACACCATCGCCAAGCCCGCCTCCGTGCTCGCCGTCGACCTCGACGAGTCGATCCCGCTGCCGCGCCCCGAGGTCGAGGGCGAGGGCACCGGGAGCAGCGCCGGTGTCGCGCCCCCCGACGCGGGCACCCCGGACGACAACCCCTACATGCCGACGCGTGACACCGGCTCGGTGGCCTTCAAGCAGGCCAACCCCACGTGGGACGGGCGTGGAGTGACGATCGGCGTCATCGACTCCGGCGTCGACCTCGACCACCCCGCGTTGCAGGAGACCAGCACCGGCGATCGGAAGATCGTCGACTGGGTGACGAGCACCCACCCGGCCCTCGAGGGCGACGGGTCCTGGCTGCGGATGACCACGACCGTCACCGGGCCGACGTTCACCGTCACCGGGGAGGACGGCACGTGGACCGCCCCGGATGCCGGGTCTTACCGGTTCAACCGGGTCGCCGAGAGCATCTCCTCCCGCGACGAGGCGGCCGGCGACTTCAACCGCGACGGTGACACCACTGACCGCTGGGGGGTCCTCTACGACGAGGAGACCCACGACATCTGGGTCGACGCGAACCTGGACCGCACCTTCTCCGACGACGAGAGGATGCGTCCGTACGAGGAGCAGTTCGACATCGGGCGGTTCGGCACCGACGACCCGAAGACCCCCGTCGCCGAGTCGATGCCGTTCGTCGTCGAGTACCGCGAGGACGTCGCCTACTCGAGCAGCGCCCGGGCGGACTACGTGAGCATCGGCATCGTCCAGGCCGCGCACGGCACGCACGTCGCCGGCATCGCGGCCGGGCACGGCCTGTTCGGTGGGGCGATGGACGGCCAGGCGCCCGGGGCGCAGGTCGTCTCGAGCCGGGCCTGCTCGTGGGGTGGCGGCTGCACTGCCGTCGCGCTGACCGACGGCATGGTCGACCTCGTCGAGAACCGGGGCGTCGACGTCGTCAACATGTCGATCGGCGGCCTGCCGGCCCTCAACGACGGCAACAACGCCCGGGCCCGTCTCTACGACGCGCTCATTGACGGGGGGGTCCAGCTCGTCATCTCGGCCGGCAACAGCGGCCCCGGCATCAACACGATCGGCGACCCGTCGGTGGCGTCGAAGGTCGTGAGCGTCGGGTCGTCCATCACGAAGGAGACCTGGCTCGCCAACTACGGATCGCAGGTCTCGACCCCGCTCACCCTGCACAACTACTCCTCGCGCGGCCCGCGCGAGGACGGCGGGTTCAAGCCCAACGTCATGGCTCCGGGGTCGGCCATCTCCTCGGTGCCGACGTGGCAGCTCGGCAGCCCCGTCCCCGAGGCCGGTTACTCCCTGCCGCCGGGGTATGCGATGTTCAACGGCACCTCGATGGCCGCTCCGCAGACGGCGGGTGGCGTCGCGCTGCTCCTCTCGGCCGCCGCGGCGAAGGGCGTCGACGTGACCCCGCGCCAGATCCGCGACTCGCTCTACTCCTCGGCGGACTTCGTCGAGGGCGTCGAGGCGATCGGGCAGGGCGCCGGGCAGGTCGACGTCCCGGGTGCGTGGAAGCTGCTCGGGGCCAGGCCGTCCGCCCAGGACATCTCCGTGGCGGCGCCGGTGTGCACCCCGATCTCGGACTACCTCGCGACGCCCGACGTGGGGACCGGTGTCTACAACCGGTGCGCCGCTGCCGACGGTGGTCAGGTCTCCGGCGAGAGCAGGACGTACGTCGTCAAGGCGACGCGCACGAGCGGCAAGGGCGGACGGGTGGCGCACACCCTGCGCCTCGTCGGCAACGACGGCACGTTCTCCCTGCCGACGACGAGCCGGCCGATGCCCAAGGGCGGCGCGGTCGACATCCCCGTCAAGGCGAGGACGAGCGTCCCCGGCGTGCACTCGGCGATCCTCGAGATCGACGACCCCGCGACGCCGGTCGTGGACCAGCGGGTCATGCTCACGGTGGTGCTGTCCACCGACCTCGTCGCTCCGTCGTACGCGACGACGGCGTCGGGCACGGTCGAGCGCAACCTGACGAGGAAGCTGTTCGTCACGGTGCCGCCGGGTACGAAGGCCCTGCAGGTCAACCTGTCCGGGGTCGGCGGCTCGAACCAGGTGCGCTGGATCGCGAACAACCCGTACGGGGTCCCGGTGGAGTCCACATCGTCGCTGGCCTGCTTCACCAACTTCAGCGCCCCGAGCTGCAACAGCGCCTCGCGCGCCTACTCGATCCCGCTGCCCGGTGTGTGGGAACTCGAGGTCGAGGCGCGTCGCACGTCGCCGAGCCTGGCCAACCCGTACGAGCTGACGGCCGCGGTCCAGGGTGTCACGGTCGACCCGGCATCCCAGACCCTCGCCTCGGTCACGGCGGGCGAGCCGACGCCGGTGTCGTGGACCGTGGCGAACGACTTCGGCTCGGTGTCGGCGGCGGCGTTGGGCGGCACCCTCGGCAGCGCCGTCTCGCAGCGCCGCACGATCGCCGACGCCGCGCTGTCGGAGTTCACCGTCGTCGTCCCCGAGGGTGCCGAGCGCCTCACGGCGAGGATCGGGCGCACGTCCGACCTCGGGGCCGACCTCGACCTGTTCGTCCGCACCGCGTCGGGCACGCTCGTCGGCCAGTCGGCCGACGGTGACTCCGAGGAGTCGGTGACGATCACGAAGCCGGCCGCGGGCACCTACCGGGTGCAGGTCGACGGCTACTCGGTCCCGGCCGGGACGACCGAGTACGACTACCTCGACGTGTTCGTCTCGCCGGCGCTCGGCACCCTGACGACCGACGACGCGACCGTCGACCTCGCCCCGGGGGCGTCGACGACGGCCACCGGTGCGGTGACGGCGAAGACGGCCCCGGCCGCCGGTCGCCAGCTGTTGGGCGAGATGCGGTTCGTCTCGTCGGCCGGCGCCGTCCTGGGGACCGGGGCGGTCGTCGTCGGCTCGGTCACGCCGTAGCCGGCCTCGCCCGCCCCACCACCGGACCCGGCGGCCTCGGCCGCGGGGTCCGGTGCGTCGCAGGCGTTCCGGTCGGGGTGTCGTGCCGTCGTGGTGCCGCCTGACGGCTGCCGGCTGAGGGCGGTCGGATGGCGGCCGGCCGGCGGGGCTCAGGCGCGGGCCGTCCCGACGGCCAGCTCCGCCCCGGTGGGGCTCAGGCGCGGGCCGCCCCGACGGCCATCTGCCGGCCCGGCGCCGCTCAGGTGCGGGCCGCCCCGACGACCATCCAGCGGTCGGTGCGCACGCGCATCCACATGAGCACCGCCCGCACCGACATGAACACGGTGAAGGCGATCCACAGCCACACGACGGCGTCGACCATGCCCTGCGTCGTGCCCCCGGCGAGCAGCCAGTCGCCGGCGAGGTGCACCCCGAGCACGACCGGCAGGTAGGCGACGAGGGTGCCGAGCATGGCGCGGGCCAGCCACACCCCGTCGCCGGCGCCGATGAGCACGCCGTCGACGACGAAGACGAACCCCGACAGGGGCTGGCCCAGGGCCACGACGACGAGGCCGCCGGCGATGGCCGCCTGCACCTGGGCGTCCGGGGTGAACAGCGGCCCGAGCACGGGGCGCAGCAGCAGCACGAGCACCCCGAGGGCGATGCCGGCCGCCACCCCCCACCGGAGCATGAGGGCCGTCGCGACGCGGGCGCGGTGCCGCTCACCGGCGCCGAGGGCCTTTCCGGTGATGGCCTGGGCGGCGATCGCCAGCGCGTCGAGGGCGAAGACGAGGAAGGTCCAGATCGTGGCGGTCACCTGGTAGGCCGCGAGCGGGACGTCGCCGAGCCCGGCGGCCACCCACGTCGTCACGAGGAGGACCGCGCGCAGCGCGAGGGTGCGCACGAGGAGGGGGACGCCGCCACGTGCCGCCGCGAGCACCCGTCCGGGGTGGGCGTGCAGCGGGACCGCCGTGCGGGCGGCATACCGGACGAGGACGCCCACGAGGGCGGCGGCCATGGCGGTCTGGGCGATGACGGTGCCCCACGCCGACCCGCCGATGCCCCAGCCGAGGCCGTGGACGAACCAGAGGTTGAGCACGATGTTGAGGCCGAACCCGCCGACGGCGGCGACGAGGGGGGTGCGGGTGTCCTGGAGGCCGCGGAGCACGCCGGTCGTCGCGAGGACGATGAGCATGGCGGGGATGCCGAGCGCGGAGATCCGCAGGTACGTCACCGCCTGCTCGAGGGCCGCCTCGGACGCGCCGAACACCCGGCAGAGGGGCCCGGCGAGGACCGCGACCACGACGGCGGTCAGGGCGCCGAGGATGATGGCGAGCCACGTGCCGTCGATGCCCGCCGCGATGGCACCCGCCCGCGAGCCGGCCCCGAGCTGGCGCGCGACGACCGCCGTCGTGCCGTAGGCGAGGAAGACGAAGACGTTCGCGGCGGTCAGGAGGATGGCGCTGGCGACGCCGAGGCCGGCGAGGGGTGCGACACCGAGCCGCCCGACGATCGCCGCGTCGGCGAGCAGGAACATCGGCTCGGCGACGAGGGCGAGGAACGCGGGTACGGCGAGGCGCAGCACCTCGCGGTGCTGCCCCCCGGCATCCGGGCGGTGCTGCCCCCCGGCGCCGGTGCGGTCGTGGTCCCCTGCGTCAGGGCAGTGCTGCCCCCCTGCGTCCGGGCGGTGCTGCCCCCCGGCGTCCGGGCGCTCGTCGGCGTCTCCCACGCAACGGCACTGTTCCAGACGCCGGACCCCTCCCGCGAAGTCAGGGCCACTTCGTCCGCTCAGGGTCGTGTGCGGCCCTGAGCGGACGATAACCCCCTGAGTGACGGTGGCGGGCCGCCGGGCTGTGGATGACGCCCCGGTCGGCGAGCGCGGTTCTGCCAGCGTGGGTCCATGTTCGTCGGCCCCGCCCGCCCCGCCCCCTTCGATGCCGGGGTGCTCCGTCGCGGCCGCGATCTGCGGGAGGCAGGGGTCGAGCCGGCGCGTGGCGGTTGGCACCAGGTGCGCCACGGGGTGTGGGTCACCGAGCACGAGTGGCGTGCGCTGACGCCCGGCCACCAGCACGCGGCCCTCGTCCACGCGACCGCCCTGTGCCTCGAGCGCGAACGCCCGGTGTTCGCGCTGACCTCCGCCGCCGCCGTGTGGGGCCTGCCGAGGATCGAGGCCTGGCCGGATGCCGTCCGGGTGCTCACCGCCCACGAGGCGCGCGGGCGGGGGTCGGCCCTCGTGCGACCGCACGTCGGACGGGCGGCCGCCGCGGTCGAGCGTGGCGGGGTCATGGTGACCTCGGTGGCCCGCACCGTCGTCGACCTGGCACGCACTGGCTCGCTGCACACCGCCGTCGCGGCCGCTGACCACGCGCTCCGGTACGATCTGTGCACGACGGAGCAGCTGACGGCCGAGGTGGATGCCGTGCCGTCGCGCGTCAGGGGCCGGCGCACGGCTCGGCTGGTGGTGGCCTTGGCTGACCCGCTGAGCATGAGCCCCGGCGAGAGCCTGTCGCGTGTGCAGATGTACCTGCTCAACCTGCCTCGGCCGGAGCTGCAGCGCAAGGTCGAGGACGCCCAGGGGCTGGTCGGCTTCGTGGACTTCGGCTGGGACGGCGTCGTGGGCGAGTTCGACGGGCAGGTGAAGTACCGCGTGGCCGAGGACGGCGATCCGCGACAGGCCTCCGAGGTGCTCTGGCAGGAGAAGCAGCGCGAGGACCGGCTGCGGCGCCTGGCAGAAGTCGCCCGCTGGACCTGGGCGGTGGCCATGGACCGACGGCGCCTCGGAGCGCTGCTGGCCAGCCACGGCATCCACCCGCTCCCCACCAACACGTGGCTGCCCTCGACGGGCTGACCGCGTCCACGCCCCGAGGGCGCCTCCTTCCCCGGACCGCGGATCCCGAGCAGCCCGCCGCCCGCCCCTCCCGTGCGGAGTCAGGAGCACTTCGTCAGGTCAGGGTCGTGCGTGGTCCTGAGCCGACGGAGTGCACCTGAGTCCGCGAGGGGTTGCTCAGAGGTGCTTGAGCGCCTCGCGGCGCGAGAGCCCGGACAGCCGAGCACCACGGCTGCCCACGTAGCCGCGCACCCACTCGGGGTCGGTGCGCGCGTACTGGCGCAGCGCCCAGCCGACGGCCTTGCGGATGAAGAACTCCCGTCCGAACCGCGAGTCCTCGAGATTGGCGTCGAGCACGTCCTCGAGAAGCCCGACGTCGGTCGCCGACCGGTGCTTGAGCTGGGCGAGGATGGCCGTCCGTCGGACCCAGAGGTGACCGTCCACGGCATCCGCCCTCATGGCCGGCGTGACGACCGGCCTGTGCGACAGCAGGATCGGCCCGACACGGTCGGCCGCCACGGCATCCACGACGTCCCACCACGCTCCGGTCTCGACGAGGTGCCGGTAGAGGCCGAGCGCGTCCGGGTCCTGCCACGCGCGAGCGGCGCGGTGACCCGTGAGGGCGATCGCCGCGTACCACTCCTCGCGGTACTCGACCCCGTCCCAGAGGGCGCGCACCGCCGACTCCCACTCCCCGCGGGTCGCCGGGGCGAGGCCCGGGTCGGCGAGGAGCGGCCTCAGCAGCCCGCGCAGGTCGGACGAGGTGAGGCCGTGGTACGGCAGGGCCGACTTCATGTACCGCTGCTGCCCCACGGCGCGCTCGGGGTCGCCCGCGGAGCGCAGCGCCGACCGCACCGCGGGCACGATCGGCGGGACGGCGGATGCCGACGCGGACGCCGACGCGGGGATGCCGGTCGTCACGACCGCCACCGCGGCACCCGCCACCCCGGCACCCGACACTCCGGCACCCGACACTCCGGCACCCGCCACCCCGGCACCCGCCACCCCGGCACCCGACACCGTGGCACGGCGCGCCGTCTCAGGCCAGGCCGAGGTGGCGGGCCTCCTCCCACAGCTCCTCACGGACCTGCGGGTGCGCGGCGTCGCGAATGATGTGCCGGCACTGGGCCTGCTGGTCGTACCCCCACAGCTCGGCGACGCCGTGCTCGGTGACGATGGCGGTCTGCTGGAAGCTCGTGACCGGCTCGTCGACGAGCGGCACGACGGTCGACACGTCGGCCCTGGGGTGCCAGGAGCGCAGTGCGATGAACGACTGGCCGCCGGCGGAGTGGAGCGCCCCGACGATGAAGTCGGTCTGCCCCCCGAAGCCGGAGTAGATCCGGGCGTTGATCCGCGAGGCGTTGGCCTGACCGAACAGGTCGACCTCGAGCGCGGTGTTGACCGAGGTCATCTTGCGCTGCTGGGCGATGAGCCCGGGGTCGTTCGTGTGCTCGGTGCGCATCATCCGCACCCGGTGGTTGCCGTCGAGCCAGTCGTAGAGCTCGCGCGAGCCGAAGAGGAACGACGCCGTGAGCGGGTGGTGCGGGTCGAGGGCGCCGACCCGGTCGAGCTGGAGGACGCCGTCGGAGAACATCTCGGTCCAGATCCGCAGGCCCCGGCGCCCGGTGAGGGCGTTGAGCGTCGCGTCGGGGACGCCGCCGATGCCCATCTGCAGGGTCGACCCGTCGCTCACCCGGTCCGCGACGAGCGCGCCGATCGCCTGGCTGTCGGCGTCGGGGGTGAGGGGGTCGTGCGCCGGCAGGGGCTCGGACACCTCGATCGCGACGTCGACCGCCTCGACCGGGACCTGCGCGTCACCGTAGGTGTACGGCATCTGGTCGTTGATGACCGCGACGACCCGCCCCGATCGCATCCGGCAGCCCTCGATGGCCGCGGGCAGCACGTTGACCTCGATGCCGAGCGAGAGCTGACCGTCGCGGGGCGGGGCGCAGTGGATGAGGACGACGTCCGGCGGGATGCGGCGCTTGAGCAGCACCGGCACGAGCGAGAGCCGGCTCGGCACGTAGGACAGGTCGTGGTGGCGGCGCATGCCGGCCCCGACGAAGCAGGTCTCGGCGGTCACGCCCTCGCGGTCGGGGATGCCGGGCGGCGCGTTGAGCGCGTGGATCGTGTACGTGTCCTTGTTCTCGTCGAGCGCCCGCACGGCCGGCCACGGGACGGCGACGTTCCCGGACACGACGACCCGCGGCTTGCCGGGGAGCGATGCGAACAGGCGGCCAAGCTCATCGACGCTCACGATCCTCATGGCCCCCATCATGGCGGGGCCGGGCCCGCACGTCAGGTGAGGTTGGGCACGCCTTACGGCATGTCGCCCGGATGCCGTGGCACGTGGCGCGCGTCCGGGCGGCGGTCGGGTGCCCGACAGGCTGGGTCGGGGCGTCCACCCACGACGGGAGGGACGCTGCTCGACCTACGAGCACATTGTGCGATCAGCAGACCATTCAGGGTAGTCCGTGTACAGCACATGGCATTGCGATTGCACACTCTGCTTCGAGACCGCAGAGTGCACGCATGACGACGAGGGGGACGGTGATCGAACCCGCCCCGCTCCCGGTGGTGCCCGCGCGGTCCCACTCGCTCGCCGAGCAGGTCGCGGGCCTGGCGACGGGGGCGGTCCTCGCCTCGCTGGGTTTGTTCGTCCTCGACGCCGGGGGTGCGACGACCGGCGGCACGGCCGGCCTCGCGCTGCTGCTGGCGCGGGTGTCCGGGTGGTCGTTCACCGGGCTCCTGCTCGTCGTGAGCCTGCCGTTCATCGCGCTCGCGATCAGCCGCAAGGGGTGGGCGTTCACCCTGCGGTCGGCCGCGGCGCTGAGCCTCGTCGCGGGCTTCTCCGCGCTGCACCCGCACGCCGTCGGGCTGGAGGCGGCGGACACCGTCTACGCGGCCCTCGTCGGCAACCTCCTCGCCGGCGTCGGCATCCTCGTCGTGTTCCGTCACGGCTCGAGCCTGGGCGGGTTCAACGTCGTCGCGCTGCTCTGCCAGGAGCGTCTCGGGTGGCCGGCCGGCTACGTGCAGATGGTGCTCGACGTGGGCGTCGTCCTCGCGTTCGCGGCGGTCGGTGACCTCGCCGTCGTCCTCGCAACCGGAGCCGGAGCCGTCCTGCTCAACCTCGTCATCGCCATGAACCACCGGCCGGGCCGGTACACCGGCATCTGAGGGCGCATCCCACGCGGGCGGAGTCGGCCCGAGCGCCCGGCGCGCGGACGGCATCCGGCGGCGGGGTCGTGCGAAGCGGGCGGCGGCGGCGCGAGCGCCCGGCGCGCGGACGGCATCCGGCGGCGGGGTCGTGCGAAGCGGGCGGCGGCGGCGCGAGCGCCCGGCGCGCGGACGGCATACCTTTGAGGTATGTGCAGGAACATCCGGCCGCTGAACAACTTCGCGCCTCCGGCGACGACCGACGAGGTGCGTGCGGCTGCACTCCAGTACGTGCGCAAGGTGAGCGGCACGACGAAGCCGTCGGCCGCCAACCAGGCCGCCTTCGACCGCGCCGTCGAAGAGGTCGCCCAGGTCACGGCGCGGCTGCTCGACGAGCTCGTCACGACGGCGCCCCCGAAGGACCGGGAGGCCGAGGCCGCGAAGGCGCGGGCCCGGGCTGCGGAGCGGTACGGACGCACCGGCTGAGCGCGACCGGGCGACCGGCGCAGCGCGAGGACGATCGGCTCCTGTTACCGACCGGTAGTGCAGGATGCCGACGCGACGGTGTGACCTGGGTCATGTGGATCGTGACACGCCCGAAACTTTCTCGCCTCCACATGGAGTGGACGGTGTCCTCGCAGGCCACAGCCTCGTGTCACGACTCGGTTACGGGGAGTCCACAGGGTTGTCCACCGAGTGTGCACACCGGCGCCGGGCGTTTTGCACACGTTGTCCCCACGTTGCGCACAGCCGTTCGGACACGGCCCTGTCGAGGACTTGGAGGGCGGTGCGCACGGCCTCTACGGTGACTCGTCGGCGGGTTGTCGGTGGTCTCTGGTGGTCTTCTCCCAGGGCCCGAGGCCCGAGGGCAGCAGCGGTCGACACGGCCCGGCGCGGGCCGGCGAGAAGGGGTTGGGCAGGTGTCCATAGCGGAGCTGAGCGCGGCGTTCGGAGTGCCCGGCGAGGGCCCCGCCGACGACCGCCTCCCCCCGCAGGACCTCCACGCCGAGCAGTCGGTGCTCGGGTCGATGCTGCTGAACAAGGACGCCATCGCCGACTGCCTCGAGGCGGTCAAGGCGCACGACTTCTACCGCCCGGCGCACGAACTCATCTTCGACGCGGTCCTCGACCTGTTCGGGCGGGGTGAGCCCGCCGACGCGATCACGGTGGCCGACGAGCTCGGCAAGCGCGGCGACCTCACCCGGGTCGGAGGACAGGCGTACCTGCACCAGCTCATCCAGTCGGTGCCCACGGCCGCCAACGCCGGCTACTACGCCGAGATCGTCCACGAGCGGGCTGTGCTGCGGCGGCTCGTCGAGGCGGGCACCCGCATCGTCCAGATGGGCTACGGCCAGGGCGAGGGCGACATCGACGAGATCGTGAACCGCGCCCAGGCCGAGGTGTACTCGGTCGCCGAGAAGCGCGGTGGCGAGGACTACCACGTGCTCGGCGAGCTGCTCAACGAGACGATGGAGGAGATCGAGGCGGCGGCGGGGCGCACCGACGAGATGATCGGGGTGCCGACCGGCTTCATCGAGCTCGACGAGCTGACGCATGGGCTCCACCCGGGCCAGATGATCGTCGTCGCGGCCCGTCCGGCTGTCGGTAAGTCGACCCTCGGTATCGACATCGCCCGTGCGGCAGCCATCAAGCACAACCTCGCCACCGCGGTCTTCTCACTCGAGATGAGCCGAACCGAGATCACGATGCGCATCCTGTCGGCGGAGGCCACCATCCAGCTCCAGGACCTCCGCAAGGGCCTGAAGAGCCAGGACCAGTGGAACAAGCTCGCGCGGATCATGGGGAAGATCTCCGACAGTCCGCTGTTCATCGACGACAGCCCGAACATGTCGCTCATGGAGATCCGGGCCAAGTGCCGCCGGCTGAAGCAGCAGCACAACCTCAAGATGGTCATCATCGACTACCTCCAGCTCATGAGCTCGGGCAAGAAGGTCGAGTCGCGCCAGCAGGAGGTCGCGGAGTTCTCCCGGGCGCTGAAGCTGCTCGCCAAGGAGCTCGAGGTGCCGGTCATCGCGATCAGCCAGCTCAACCGTGGGCCCGAGCAGCGCACCGACAAGCGTCCGCAGATGTCCGACCTGAGGGAGAGCGGGTCGATCGAACAGGACGCGGACGTGGTCATCCTGCTCCACCGGGACCGCTCCGACCCCGAGCGGGACGGCGAGGCGGACGTCATCGTCGCCAAGCACCGCAACGGCCCGACGAAGGACATCGTCCTTGCGTTTCAAGGGCACTACTCGCGCTTCAACAACATGGCGCGCGACGGCGGATTCTGACACATGGCGGTTGGGCCGTGGTGCTCTGGGGCGCGTCACAGCGCCCACTATGGGTCACTCCGCTGGCGTCCCGATTCGCGCTCATACGGACCGTCGACCGGTCATCCGGGATAGTCGGTGATCCGTCCTCAACTGCCGATGGTCGGGCGTTGCGATTCTGCCGCGTTGAGGGTGTTTCGCTGGCCGCGCTGCGGCACCACATCCGGCGACTCGGGGCCTGGATGTTAAATGGTTCGTAGAGTGTTTTGTGGATGAGTCCGGGACGGACATCGTCAAAGCTGCATGGGCAAGCCGCGTCGAACGCCGTGGCATACTCTCGCCGACCAGTGCTCCCGCCGGCTCGGTGTCGCACAGTGCCCCGCTCCCACTGATGCCGCTTGACGGTGGTGCGCTTGGGGGTGTCACGGCGGGTGTGTCGGCCGACGCGCGTCCATTGTGACGTTGCAGTCATGTGGCTGCCGTTGAGGCCGCGGGGGCGAGACGATGTGGTTGAGACCGGGTCTGCGGCGCTCATGACCCATTCGAGGTGCATCACGGTGCCGTGTCGGCACCTGAAGTGCTTCTCGTTGCGCGGGCTCGCGTGAGCGCCGCGCGGAGTCCGGGTCGGTGAGCCGGCCGACCGGGCATCGTCTGCTCCGCCCTCCTCAGTGGCCAGAGCCGGGAGGCGGGGCCGTGGCGTTCCTGGCCACGGGCGCAGACCTGATGAGACCGACGACGAGAGAGGAACCGTCATGAAGATCTTGGTCGCCTACGCCACCCGGCACGGCGCCACCGCTGGCATCGCTGACCGCATCGCAGCAGTCCTGAGCGAGTCGGGCCGGCCCGGCGAGGCACGGCCGGTTGAGGAGGTCACGAGCATCGACGGGTACGACGCAGTCGTCCTGGGTGGCGCGGCATACATGCTCCATTGGCTCAAACCCGCTGTGAAGTTCGCTCGCAAGCATCGGGCGGCGCTGGCGAGCCGCCCCGTCTGGCTGTTCAGCAGCGGGCCGCTCGGGACGGACCTGGTCGACAAGGACGGCGAGGACGTTCTGCTCTCAACCCGGCCCAAGGAGTTCGACGAGCTCACCGAGTTGCTGCACCCGCGCGGTGAGCAGGTCTTCTTCGGCGCGTATGACCCGGACGCCAAACCGATCGGCTTGGGTGAATGCTTCGTTCGGCACATGCCGGCTGCGCAGAACACCATGCCTACCGGTGACTTTCGGGACTGGGCGGCCATCGATTCGTGGGCGCGTGGGATCGCTGGGGCCATCGGCGTCGACGACGGTCATCCGGAATCGACGTGAACGCCGCGCCGGGTCGCGCGCGCCGGGCGTGAATGCTGCGCGTGCGCAACGCGCACCGCGCGACGTTGAGGGCCGCCTGTGATGGCAACGAGGGTCAGTCACGCGGCTGGTGGAGCCCACCGCCCGCGGCCTGGGGCTCCCGTCCGGTATGCAGGATCACACGGGTGCCCGGGCCCGCGCCAAACGGAACTGTCGCGGCGGCGTAGGTGGGGCACCTTGATCAGCGGTGCGGAGTGTGCAGGAGATGCGGTGGTGGATGTCTGTGTCACCATGACGTCAGCGGCGGCATGAGGTCAGGTGCAGAGTCAGGAGATCGCTATGGCCGCGCAGCGGCGCATCATCGGACAGCGCTAGGACCCCGGCATGCCGCGCTTCGCGGGGTTTGCGACGTTCGCGCTGCTGCCTAGGCTCGAGGACGTGGAGCACGCCGACCCGGCCGTTGTCGGCGTCCCGTTCGACTCCGGCACGAGCTTCCGGCCGGGTGCGCGGTTCGGGCCGGCGCACATCCGTGAGCACTCCCGTCAGCTCCACCCGTACCACCAGGATCCATGAGGTTCTCCCGTTCCGGAACCTGCAGGTTGCCGATGCCGGCTACATCGGCGTTGGTCCGTATGACATCGCGCGGGCGGTAGAGACGATCCAGTCCAGCGCCCAGACGCTGACCTCCTCGGGTAACCGGATCCTGGCGCTGGGCGGCGACCACACGATCGCCCTGCTTTGCTGCGCACCGCGGCTGCCGCTCACGGCCCCGTGGCTGTGCTGCACTTCGACGCCCATCTGGACACCTGGGACGTGTTGCGCGGGGCCACGCTCTGGCACGGCTCGCCGTTCCGTCGGGCCGAAGAGCAAGGGCTCCTCGACTTGGATCATTGCCAGCACGTCGGCATCCGCGGCGGCGTCTAGGGGCCGAGCGGTCTGGAGGACGACCAACGAGCGGGCTTCGAGATCATCCGCAGCGAGGGGTTCCAGGACCGCACCGCCCAGGACATCGCAGAGAAGGTGCGGCGGCGGCTGGGGTCGGGTCCGGTGTACGTGTCGGTCGACATCGACATGCTCGACCCCGCCCATGCGCCGGGGACCGGCACCCCCGGAGGTCGCGGGGCTCAGCACCCGCGAGTTCTTCACGGTGCTGCGCCGTCTACGCGGGCTCAACATCGTCGGTGGCGACGTCGTCGAGGTGGCACCCGCCTACGACCACGCCGGCCTCACCGGGCTCGCGGCGACACACACGGGATGGGAGCTGCTGACCCTCATGGGCCCGGGAACGTCCCAGCCATAGGGCGCGGCCCCGCCACGTGCACGCCAGCGCTCCTCGGCCCATCGTCCGTGCTCGTCATGGGCTTGCGGCGACGACGTCGTCGCGGTGCTCGTCACGGAGCCGCCGGGTTCTCGACGGTCCGTGCCGGTGCTAGCGTGAAGGTGGAGGCGGGACTTGGCACCGCCGGCAACGAGCGCGCACGGTTCGCCTCCTTCGAGGGAGTGTGGATCATGTCAGGCAAGACCGACCGGCGCGGGGCGTCGGGTGCACAGACACCGCAACCACCGATGGGGGTGGATTCCGCCGAAAGGGCACGGGCGACACCGGGGACTTCGTCGGGTATGTCAGCGACCCGGATCACGGTCACTGCTTTGGGCCTGCTCTCCGCGACCGTTGGGGTGGAGCATGGGCTCGGCGCCATCGAGCAGGGAACCGACGCGCCGCCGGGTCTGGTGTTCCGGTCCTGGCCGGATGCCGCGGCGTTCGACGCGTTGGGCGGTGAGCCCGCGCTCACGCTCGTCCCAAATCTGCTCATCACCGGTGTTCTCGCGGTGCTCACCTGCGTGGCCCTCGGCGTCTGGACCCTCTGGGGAGCGCACCACCGCCTGTGGGGTGCGGGACTGGTGGCGCTCTCGATGCTGCAGCTGCTCTGCGGGGGTGGGTTCGGGCCGCCGATCATCGGCTTGGTGGCCGGACTGCTGGCTACCCGGGTGGGGCACACCTGGGCTACGCCTGGCGGTCGCGCCACGGACCTGGCTGCCCGGCTGTGGCCGTGGCCGCTGGTCCTCGCCGTGAGCAGCTTCCTGATGCTGGTCCCCGGCTTTCAGATCCTGTTCGTCCTGAGCGGGTCGGTCAGCCCAACCCTAGTGGGCCCGGTCACCCTGGCCGCGTTCGCCAGCACCGCCCTTGCGGTGATCTCCGCCCGTGCGTCGGATCGCGTGGTGGCGAGGCGTTCGGCGCCGGCCTGAGCCGCAGGCGACCCGGTCGAGTGGTGGCGCCAGCCACCACTCGTTGAGCAGATGAGGACCCGAGAAGTCCTTCGCGAACTGCTGCGCAGCCATGAGACCGACACGCCACCCTCGACCCTCCAGGCGTGGGAGACGACGGTGCGCGATTGGGTGGAGTCGGCCTGGGGCGCGGTGCCGGCATTGCTGCTGGTCCGTTTCCCCAGGCCGCTCGCCGAACCCGGCGTGCGACTTTCACCGCACCGGGCTCTCCATGGTCTCTGCCGTGGGTTGGTTCAGGCAGCCTGGACCCAGGGGTTGGGGATCTGGTTGCCCCGGATGGCTTCGGAGTGGCTGCGCCGACCGACCGAACCGGACGCGGAGTTCATCCGTCGTTGGGCCGCGGACAGCAAGGCCGCGATCGTCGAAGTGAGCCACGTGAAAGTAGCCGACCCTTACGCACATGCCGCGGATAGTGACCTTGGCGATTAGCCGATGAGAGGGCACTACCTGAAGTCGGCGCGGGCCTCCTCCAGTGTCATGTTGCGTCGCTCGTACTGTGCGCGCTCCTGGAGCAGGATTGCCGGCCCGTACGCGGTGTCCGTGCGTGCCGGGATGCCTGAGTGCTCGAGGTAGTCCAAGAGCAACTCGCGATCGAAGCGGTCGCGCTTGCGCCGGCGGGTGTAACGCTCGGTGGCCTCGAACTCGAACGGCGTTCCCGACGCGTACCACTCCCATCGCCCGTCGGTGGCCGTGGCCGAGAGTGAGCGGATGTACATCAACGGAGGCTCACCCGCAGGGCCGAAGACCTCCAGCTGTGTCTGCTCGTGACCGGGCCCATAACGTGGGACAGCGCTGGCCACGACGCACTCAACGTTCAGCGCGCGGCTGATCGCAGGTCCAGGAGCGGTTGAGTCGCCGCCGTACAGCCCGTTGTTGACAAGCGCCGTCCAGTCGCCACACGGGGCGAGCAGGATTCGCGACCATGGGCTCTCGAAGGGCAGCAGCAGGCTGAGCGCGTCCATCAGGCCGGCATTCGCGGGGCTGGCGGTGAATCGCGGTGCGACCGCGTCGGCCACGCCGCCGATCGGGGCGTGGATGAACTGCACGACGGCTCCGAGCGGGTTGGCGGCTCCTCCGAGCAAGGCAGTCATGTTTGGACACTAGCGACAGCACTTTTGCAGTGCCCTCTTCCGCCGCCAGCCGACCGCGTGTTGGATGGGGGCGATCTGGTCAATGGCAGAGTCTTCTCATGGACGTTTCGGAGCTCATCTCCACGTATCCACGGGTGTTCCACTCCGCCTCAGGACTTGCCTGGCCGTCGATCAAGCAGCATGGGCTGTTGTCCACCCAGCGTCTCCTCGACCTCTACCAGGTGAGCCCGCACCGGCAGGTAGAGCTCTTGACGCAACGGCGGTCGGAGTCGGTCGAGCTGGTGGCTCCGGGCCTGCCTCCGGCCGTGATCCGCGATCAGAAGCCGATGAAGTTCCTGGGGGAGAAGATCGAACCGGGCGGGTCCGTGGAGAGCTTCCTGATGGCGATCAACTCCCGCGTCTTCTTCTGGCCGAGCCTCGAACGACTGGAGCGCCTTCGCCAGGCAAAGGAGTACCGCAACTTGGAGCAGGTGATCCTGCACGTCGACACGAAGATGCTTGTCGAGCGGTATGAAGACCAGATCGAGCTGTGCCGGTTCAACAGTGGAGCGATTACCCAACGCAACCACCCGTTGCGAAGCCGTGATTCCTGGGTCGCGATCGACCACTACCCCCATTCTGAGTACCGACGCAAGCATGGTCGAGTTGGGGCTCTTGCTGAAGTCACAGTGCTGGATGCCGTACCGGACGTCCTCGACATGGTTGCTGACATCGAACATGTGCGGCCGTCGCTCGCCCGCGCCAATGCCGCGCAAGTGGAGCCAGGGCCGAGTGCCTCCTAGCGCCGCCTGTTGGCGCGTCCTGCTGCTCGGGTTTGACGCTGTCCCTATTCGAGACTGATCGGCGGTCCCAGTGACCGCACCCCGTATCGAGCGCCGATCTCACGGATTCTGTCCGGGTCCGGCGCACCTTGCAGGCCCGCGAAGTACGCGCGCTGATCTTCGAACATCCCCTCCAGCCCCGCCGGGGTAGTGACCCCGAAAGCCCAGACCGGTTCGTCCCCGAGGTTGGCGAACGTATGAGGCACCTGCCGGGGCAGCCACACCAGCTCACCAGCGGACGCCTCGAAGCGGCGGTCCCCGACCACGAACGTCAGGACCCCGCTGATGACGTAGGCGGCCTCGTCCTCGCGGGTGTGGATATGCAGCCCCGGGCCGGTGGATCGCGCCGGTAGCCGGGCCTCGCCAAACATGACTGACCCGGCCGTGCGGGCACCCCCAGCGAGAACCTGCCAGGGCCCCGGCTCGCCGGCATCTCGGCGCACGATGAAGGACTCGGTCAACGTCATGGACCTCTCCGCCCGCTGATGTTCGCCACCGCCTGATTCTCCGCCCGCACCTGCCAAAGCACCAGAGTCCGGGAAGGCGCGATCGAGCCGTCCGCGGACCTCGTCGGGCAGCATCGGTGTCTGGCACGGAGCACGCCCTGAGTGACACCCGGCCTGCGTCCATCCGCCGTCAGTCGCCCGCCTCGCGGCCGACTCCCTCGCGACCGGGACGCGCATCAACCCTCGATGCGCAGCTCGGTCTCGGCATCGCGGACGACCTCTCGGGACTCGGTGTCTGCCCGCCATTGGCGGTACTTCGGTCGGAGGCATGTCCCGCAGGGTCGGTACCCGGCAGCGATGGCGACCTCCTCGTCGGCGAAGAACACCCGGTGCTCGACATACCCTCCCAGTGCAATCGCGCGCAACGCTGACGGGCAGTCGAGGCGTCCATAGATCTTGCTGCGCCGATATCCGCCCAGCGTGCCAGGGGTGCCCGACTGGTAGGGCCGTCTGTCCTCACCCAGCAACGTATATGTCTTCACGACCCCAGTGTGCGCCTGAAGCAAGGTGCGTCTCTACGACAATCGTCTAGCAGCCGCCTGTTCGCCTCTGTGGCAGGAGGATCTTCGACCGCTGAGCCAGCAGCTCACCCATGCGCTCCTCGGCCGTAGCCGCTTTTCAGTGTCTAGCTGCCGCTCGCGAGCCCGGCTTCTCGGGCTTTCACGATTGCGGCGGCCCGGTCGGTGACTTGGAGCTTGGTGAAGATGTTGGAGACGTGGTTGCGCACGGTCTTCAGGCTGATCATCAGTGCGTGGGCTATCGAGGCGTTTCCCTGACCGGCGGCCAGCAGTTGCAGCACCTCGCGCTCCCGTTCGGTGAGTGAGGGAAAGGCTGCGGAGGTGGAACCGGTGCCCGTGGCGAAGTGCGCGATCACCCGTTGTGCGATCTCAGGGCCGAAGATGGCCTCTCCTGCGGCGGCGGCCTGGATGGCTCGCACGATCTCGTCCTGTTCGGCGCCCTTCAGCAGGTATCCGCGCGCTCCGGCGCGCATGGCGGCGAACACGGAGTCGTCGTCCTCGAACATCGTCAAGACGATCACGGCTGGTGCTTCGGGCTGGCGGGTTAGTCGACGGGTCGACTCGATGCCGTCGATGCCGGGCATCCGCAGGTCCATGACCACGACGTCTGGGGCGACCTCTTGTGCCAGCTCCATGGCGCGCAGGCCGTTCTCCGCCTCGCCGACGACCTGCAACCCGTCCACGCCGTCGAGCATGAGGCAGAGCCCACGGCGGTATGCGGGGTGGTCGTCGGCGATCAGGACCCGCGTCATGGTGTGACCTCCGCTTCGATGTCTGTGTCGTGAGGTATGTCGACGAGCGGGAGCACGGCGCGCACGACGAGGCCCCCGTGTAAGGGGGTGGAGATGGTGCAGCTCCCACCTAGCTCTGCTGCACGTTCCCGCATCGACGTCCAGCCGACTCCTGTCCGGGTCTCTACCGGTGCGCCTCGGCCGTTGTCCGTGACGGTGACGGCGAGGGCGTCGTCGAGCTCTAACGTCACACGGCACCGGGATGCGCCGGCGTGCCGGGCCGCGTTGGTGACTGCTTCGGAGGCGATGCGGAACGCGGCCACCTCGACGGCGGCGGGGAGCGGCGGCATCTCCTGGGGACCGTCGACCTCGACGGTGAGGTCGGCCGACAGCGACCCCACCCGTTGACGGATGGCGTTCAGCAGCCCGACCTCGTCGATGGCTGGGGGGCGCAGGTCGTCCACGAGCCGACGCACCTCGGCGATGGCGGCCCGCGCCTCGTCGCGGGTCTCCGCGAGCAGGGCCCGACGCTCCCCCTCGGTCGGGCGGGTCTCTGCGGCGTTGAGCTTCAGCACGATCGCGGCGAGTGACGGCCCCAGGCCGTCGTGCAAGTCCCGCCGCAGACGTCGACGTTCCTCCTCGCGCGCGGTGACCAGGCCGGCGCGAGAGCGCACCAGCTGCGCGTTGAGTCGTTCTGCGCCGACCAGGACGGCGGCGTACTTGGCCAGGTCGTGGAACAGCTCCGTATCCGCTGCGGAGAACTGCCTGCCCGGGGGGACGCCGACAGCCAGGTCGCCGAGGCGAACGCCTCGGTGGACCAGGGGTGCCCTGAGGACCCTTTCCCCGGGTTCGGGTTCACTGTCCTCCTCGACCCACGCCTGCTCCACCTTGAGTGCCTCCGCGACCGTGGCGGTGATCGACTCGGTCAGCCCCAGGGGGTCGGCGAGCTCGGCCCGGTCCGCCAGCATCCTCAGGGCTTCGTGAGGCTGGGACCGGTAGCCGTACACCGCGCGCTCGATCCGCCTCCTCAGCCAGGCGTGCGCCGGCTGGACGGCGACCGCAACGACAGCAGCCGCGAACAGGCCTGCCGCCGACCGGTTGGTGAGCAGTCGTTCGGTCAGCAGGAGAAGCGCGGCGTACAGCACGATCACGCCCAGCGACAGTGCCCCGTACGTCAGTGCCCGGCTGAGGACGAGCTCGACGTCGAACAGGCCCCACCGCAGGATGCCGATGCCGATGCCGACCGGGATCGCGCTGAGGCCCACGGCAAGGATCGGGTAGACCACTGCATCGCTGTTGATGTCGAGGAAGTAGGTCGTCCACAGCAGGCCCATCATGGCGGGGAGGCTCAGCGCTGACAGCGCGAACCACTGCAGCTGCAGCCGCTCCTGCCCGGTGGACCGGTTGTAGCGCCGGCGGGCCGAGATCACGGCGCCCACGAGGCTGGCCGGTACGAAGGCGAGCGCGACCAGGCCCACCACGCCGGCCACCGGCTGGCTCAGGGTGGGAAGCGGCGGCTCGTGGCTGGGAAACACCTCGACGAAACCAGACCGATCGCCCGCCGCCGCGAGCATGAAGACGACGTACCCGGCCACGAACGCCACGATCCACGTCGCCCAGCCGCGCGAGAGTGCATGCCCGTCCGGGAAGAGGTAGGCGATCAGCACGGGGCACACGATCGCAAGCACCCAGCCTCCCTGGAGCAGCTGGCCCGCCACGAAGGTCCACTGGTTGTCACCGCCTCCGCCGGGGGCCATCGCGGCAACCAGACAGGACTGCACCGCAAGCAACCAGCCGATGCGGTGCGTCGGGTGGCGACGCAGGACGAGCAACGCCACAGCACCCGTCACGCCTACCACGGCACCGATCATGACGCTCGACCAGCCCGCGAAGCCGGATCCGACCGCCACCAACCCGAGGGCGGGTAGCAGCACCGCCACTCGCCACAGCTTCGTCATCGCACCAGTGTGTCGACTCGGCCACTCGACGTCACCACGCCCGGGAACAGTTCCCGGGTGGACCGGGACGCCCGCATCATGCGGACGGGTCAGCGGGAGCGCGAGGGTGACATGGCCGGCGAGGGCCGCCGGAGAACTCACCATCACAAGGAGGCGGCCATGCCGCTCAGTAGGTTCGAGAAGATGCTCCCCTGGAGCGGCGTGCTCGCCGGCCTCGCCTGGATCGGGCAGGACGCTTTGGCCAACACATCGACTTCCGAGGAACCCGGGGGCGCCTCACTGGCAGTGGTGAACGCCCACCTCTCCCGCAACGTCGCGAGTATGGCGTGCATCGTCGTGATGGGGGTGGCCCTGCTCTTCTTCGCCACCGCCGTTCGCAACCTGCTGCGCTCGGGAGAGGCTCGCGAGGCGACCTACTCCAGCGTCGCCTACGGAGGGTGGATCACCGTCTCGGCGGCCCTCGGTCAGATGGCACTGTGGGACAAGGCGCTGCTGTCCGCCGCCGAGGACGACAACGCCGGAGCCGTGCAGACTCTGGGCTACGCCCAGTACTTCGGCTGGCTCGCGATGGGCGTGGGGATTGCGGCAGCGTTCATCGCCATCGGACTGGGCGGAGTCCGAAGCGCCGTCCTGCCCAAGTGGTTCGCCATCACCACACTCGTCCTCGGCGTGCTCGCCCTGCTCGGAGCGGCAGGCATCCCACCGGGCGGTCTGGTGAACTACCTGTTGCTGCCGTTCTGGCTGGTCGCTGCATCGGTCATCATCGCCCGCCGACAGCACACCGCCGCAGCAGCACCCATCCCGACCGCCATCTCCGCGTGACACCGCTCCGTCGCCGGCTCGCGCGGCGAGCCTGAGCAGGCTCCGATGTGCCCTCACCTGGACCTAAACCAGGTGAGGGTGCTCGGCGTCATGTCAGGTCACGTGACGGGGACGCAACGACCTCGGCGGTCTGGGCCGGCCCCGCAGCGCCAGCGGAGGTGCGTCTCTTCGCCGCCAGCCGACCCAAGGTGGTCGGTGACTGCGTGACTGTTGGCCCGGCTCTCCCACGGGCTCGGCGTACCGTCTCCGCATGGTGCGCATTGGAGCGATAGTCCTGAACGTCTCTGACACTGGCCGAGGGGGAGATTTCTGGAGCCGGGCGCTGGGATACCAACGCGGAGACAACCCCCACTTTCTTCTGCCCAGTGCCGGTGGCGGGCCGCGGCTGCACCTGGACGCGACCGACCGCACCCACCTCGACCTCTGGGCAGCAGACGAAGATGAACAGCTTGCTGAGGTCGAGCGGCTCCAGGCACTCGGCGCCACGCGCGTCGCGTGGGACTACCCCGAGGACGCGGACTTCGTGGTCCTTGCAGACCCCGACGGCAACGTGTTCTGCGTTGTCAACGCTGGCGCTTGACTCCTCAGCCAGCCGATCCTGGCGTTGGGCGCCCTTGGCCTCCCTCGACACTATGCGGAAGTCCGAAGTCCAACGGCCGTCACTGCGGCCGCGATTCGGGCTGTTCGTTCCGGGTGGGCGCGGCCTCTCAGGGACTGAAGAGTCCGTCGACGTTGGGTAGTTGCTCGAACCGAGTGAAGGTCCCCGTGTCTGCGATCTCCCCGGCGGCCTGCAGGAACCCACCCCACGCGGTGCGCGCGAGAGTGCCTCCCACGCTGATCCGCCGCACTCCCAACTGCGCCGCCTCCGCGACGGTGGTGAACGGAGAGTTGATGAGCAGGTTGACCGGCTTGGGTGACACCGCGGCCACGATCGCGGCGACGTGCTCGAGCTTGTCGATCCGAGGAGCGTAGAGGCAGTCCGCCCCGGCCTCGGCATAGGCCTGGAGCCGACGAATGGTCTCCTCGATGTCAGGACGGCCACACACGAAACCCTCGGACCGTCCCGTCAGGACCACACCCGTGCCGCTGCCATCGATCGCCCGTCGGGCGGCGGCCACACGTTCCACGGCCAGGTCGAACTCGAACAGCGGATCGGCCTGGTCCCCGGACGAGTCCTCGATCGAGAGCCCCGCGATCCCCGTGGACACGGCCAGTGTCACGTTCGCCGCGACATCAGCGGGATCAACCGCGTAGCCACCCTCGAAGTCAGCGTTCACCGGGACCCTGACGGCTGCCGCGATGACACGAAGGTGCTCGAGTGCTTGATCGCGGGTGACCTGCGCGTCCGCGACACCGAGTGTCCAGGCCAGTCCGGCGCTCGTCGTGGCCAAGGCCTTGAATCCCATTCGTTCCAGCGCTCGCGCGCTGCCCACGTCCCACGGGTTCGGCATGACGAAACACCCTGCGGAGTGCAGTCGCTGGAACTCGGCGACCCGATCCTCGTGCATGTTCATGCCACACCTCGCCAACGTGCCGGTGGGCTGCACGCTAGTCCGACCCAGCGCACCATGCCAGGGTCGAACCAGTACGGCCCCACGGCACACTTCGCCCAGCGAAGCCGCAGCGGACCTCAGCCGCAACGACTATCGAGGCGCACTGCCGAAGTACAGCATGGCGTCCTGGCCCTCAAGGGCGCCAGGACCTGCACCAGGTCGAGCGCGCGCTTGGGGCGGTCCTCAGCCCAGCCGGTGACGTGGCCCCGCCGCCGGGGGCGGGTCGCCCGCAACAGCACGGCGTACTGTCAAGGTACGGAGTCATCCAGGCTTCCTAGCGCTGGGAGCACAGCCATGGCCGACAAGTCACCTCGACAACACATGGCCAAGAAGGCGAGCAAGTCAATCAAGGAGAAGCGGGCCGAAAAGCACGCCAAGGTGGAGGCCAAGAACCACCTCGACATCGGCGAGATCCGCAAGAAATAGGCCTCGTCGAGGCACCCGAACCCGCTGTCATCCCCGCCCGCCGCTCACTGGGGCACTGCTGCCGTGGCCTTCGCTGGGCGCCCGGATACGGGTCCGGGTCTGACAACGCTACGTCAGGCTGGGCCGACGTGCTGGAATAGAGCGGGCAGCGATCGCACCCTCGGTTCTCCGCTAGCAGAAGTGCGGCCACCAGTCTCGCTCGGTCTGCTCGCCTGACTGCGTCTCAACAGCCGCCTGCGGTCCGCACACCTGGCCCGAGCTTGAGGTCCCCCGCCATCGTGTTGCATCAGGGCGTCGGTTCGCGTACGCCTCGAGCGATGCCATCGGTTGGGTGGTCACCCGCAACATCGAAGTGAGCGGAATGCTGATCGAACCGCGACAGCAGTGCTCGAGCCTGCGGGGGAACCACGCTGCCCAGTCCATCACCGCCGGCGAACTCCCGGACGGCATCCCAGTCCTCGAACGTCATGATCGTGATGAACTGGACCTCGGTGCCCTCCGCCTCGCGTTCTCGCAGGATCTCGGTGCCACGATGGCCCGCGATACGCCGAGCCGTGATGCCCGGAACGATGGTCGTGTTCAGCAGTTGCTCGTACTCGTCGGCGTTGTCCACGCTGGTCCAGCCACGCCAGATCCGTTTGATCATGGATGCTCCTCACGCGTCGTCAGGGCAATTCTGAAGTCACGGCAGGATCGGCTGCAAGGGAGCAGTGTTGGGATGGGATCTCTCCGGTTGTCGGCCTGAGGGCGACCGCGCAGGTGCGTCATAGCGCCGCCTGATCGCGTCGTCTGCGCCTGCCCGGATCGCGGCATGAGCGGAAGCCGCGCCTTGCGTTGATCAGCTTTCGGCTACTCGCTTGAGCGCTTGGCGCAGATCCCGCAGCGCGGGGACACCACCCAGTCCCTCTGGGGTGGAGTAGAGCCGACACGCCATCGCTGCGGGGGCGGCGGGGTCTGCGAACGGGTCCGTGCCGTTGAGCAGGATCGTCGGAGAGCCCACGAAGCCGCGTCGCCGCGCTTCGTCCTGGCTGGTGACGACCGTGCGCGTGACCTGGGCCTGCACCCCGGTGTCCGCCACGGCGGTGGCGATCAGTTCGGCGGCAGCGGCATCGTGGGGGCAATCAGGCACAACCAGCAGCTCGATCTGCATGGCTACGGGAGGTACTTGTCGAGCGAGCGGAGCCTATTGCCGATGAACCTGTTGTGGTGCCAGCCTCGGCGAATCACGAAGGCGCGCAGGTTGCGGAACCGGTCTCGGAACAATGCCGCCGGCCGTCGGTTCCCGTCGTCCTCAATCTCCCAGGCCTGCTGGTGCACGAAGTGGGCGCAGCCCAGGCAGAGGTGCACCTCCGGGTGGTTGCCGAGGTGGACCATGCGGGCCGGGGTGTCGATGGTGCCGCAGCACCAGCACTGGACGCTCCCGTCCGCGTGCAGGTCGATGGCGGTGACCGGTTCGGCGCTCATGTGCCCAGTGTGAGCGCACTGATCGCCGTGAGGAAGTGACCACATCGCACGCGTCGGCGCCCACGTGTCGTGCAGCAGTCCAAGTGCTGCGGCGTGTGCGTTCCCTGCGAGCGGCGACGGTGGCGGGCTCACCCCCGGCGCGCACTGGCCAGGGTCAGCTGTCGTCTGTGGTGGTCGTAGTGCTGGGTGGGGTAGTGGTAGACCTCGAGCAGTGTCATGAAGTCGCTGAAGTAGGGGTCCCAGCCCACCGGGAAATGCATGCCTCGAGCCAAGGCCTCACGCGACTGCGCTCGAAGGGACCTTTGGAGGCCGGTGACCGCTCGGTCCATCAGCCGCTGCATGCGCGCGTAGCCCAACACGCGGGCGCCGAAGAGCGAGCCGACGTAGTTGATGACGTGGAACGGGCCGGTACCCGCGTTGAGCGCGCATGCGAATCGCCTGGAAGCGCTGTCCGGGAGGCGGGAGAAGCCCCAGACGATGAACCGAAGGTTCCGCACCAAGAGGTAGCCGAACAGCATGTGAAAGAGCAGTTGCTCGTTGTTCCACTTCGTGCCGTTGGTGGGTTGACGCAGTTCGGCGACGGTGGCGCTGTTCAGCAGTGCTCGGTAGTCGTCCCGGACACGATCCAGCTCGGCGTAGATCTGGTCCTCGTCCATGGCTGCCTCCCGGGTCGCCACCAACCCCGGCTCCACGCTATCGCCGCGACCAAGTCCCATCCGCTCTTCGACAGGGTCGCAGCCTCACTACCGGCGGCATGTGAGTGCGTCAGCGTGTGGCCTCGACCTGGGTCGGCGGATGACCACGGACACGACGCACGAACGCCAGCAGGACCTGGTGGACCAAAACGCCGACCGCGGTGTTGGCCAACGCCAGTACGGCCGCCCCGACGAACTCCGTCGGCGTGGCGAGAAGTCCCTGCGACCACAACAGGACCGTCCAACCTGAGGTGCCGACGAGCAGCGCGAGCTTCCACCACCGCCCGAGCAGCAGGCCGAAGAGGATCATTGTCGGGATCACGGTGGCCTCCTCCCTTGGTTCTCGAAGGCTACGCCCACGGCGCGGCGCCCATCCGCTCTTCCTCGCTGCGGCCAAATGCGTGCGTCGAGTCCGACGATCGATCTAGCGTGGCAGTTGTGATCTACCCGGACAACGAGCACCCTTGCCCCGTTTGTGGTGCCGACTGGAAGGTGCCGCACGTCTGGCCACGAAGGCCGGGGCGGCAGAAGCCTCGTCGCGACCGGAGCCGGTGGTTCGTACCCGAGGATTCCGGATGGTGCTCAGATCCCGAGTGCCGCATCACGGACGAGCAGCGCGACGAGTATCGGGTGTTCCGGCGCATCATGGAATGGGACCCGACAGAGGAATCGGTGGCACGGCCCACCGAGTAGCGGATCGCGGCATGTGCGTGAGTCAGCGGTTCCGGAGTTTTCGGGTAGAGGCGCGGACCAGGAGCCAAACGCCACCGATGAGACTCATGACGCCCGCCAGCCCGAAGACCACGCTCAGTAGCACAACCTGCCCGTAAGCGTCCGCGCAGGACGGGTCCGGCAAGGGTGAGGGCCGCCCAACCAGCGCTGGGCCGCAGTCGATGAACTCCGCGTTGGGTTCGACACCGGTGAGAGGTGCCGTGGCGAAGAACCAGGCAAGTAGCAAAGCTATGGCTGCGAGGGTGAGGAGCAGCATGGCCACAAGTACGGGGCGCCGGTGCGTGAGTCGGGGCCTCGCGGATGCCGACGGTGATTGCGCGGCTTCCATCGCCTGAGTCACACAACCACTGTAGGGATACGACCGCTCGCACCCGCAGCAACCGCAGGTCCACGAGGGTTACTCGCGTCACTTGTGCGTCTACCGCCCGGCAGGTCGCAAGATCCTCTACATCGGCAGGAGCACTTTCCCGCTCCGCGGCAGAAGAGGATGGCTCTACGGGAGGGCCGACGGACAATGGGGCCCGGCGCCCCGCCCTGGGCTTCCCACGACCGCCCGCCACCACTCACTGATTCAACGCATGGGTTGGAAGGGCTGGCCTCCGGTGGAGACGAGGACTTTGCTGCCGTCGGCGACGAGGACCTCCAGCGACTCTCCCTCTCCCGAGGCGTACAGCGCCTGCGCGTCTGAGGCGAGGAGATCGGTCGCGCGCCAGGTCCGGCCGGCGTCGGCGCTGGTGTGGACCTGCCCGTAGGGCGTGAGGCCGGCGACGGTGTCTGCGTCACCGAAGGCGGCCATCAGCAGCCAGGGCGCCTGGTCCATCTGTTGCCAGGTCGCTCCGCCGTCGGTGGACCGCATCAGGCCCTCTTCCGTGGTGGCGAGAACCGTTGCCCCCTCGCGGGAACCGGAGAGGGTTCGCGGCTGGGAATCGAGGTTTCCGTCGGCCCAGGTCCGTCCGTCGGTCGTTGCGCGGACGGCGCCGTCGAATCCGACGACAGCCTGGCCGGTGGTGGTCAGGGCGTGGAAGTCCGACTGGCCACCACGGGAGAGGACCTTCCAGGTCTTCCCGCCGTCTCGAGACTCGATCAGCCCGACCGGTTGCGGCAGGTCGGTCGCGGTGCCGGGGTGTCCCGAGGCGTAGTAGTGGCCCGGGCCGGCGACGGTGAATCCCATGAGGTCGATGACGGGTCCCACCCGCTCGGGTGTGGTCCCGTTGTAGACGTACAGGCCGTCGTGGGCGGCCACGACGAGCTTGCCGCTTCCGGGGTCGCGGGCGATGGCGTGGACGTGCGCCGAGGGCAAGGTGACCGGGTCCGCGCCGGGGCTGGTAGAGGGCGCACCGCCGGCCGGGCTCTCCGGCCCCGGGCTCGGGGCCGCGGTCGACCAGGTCGGGGTGGCTGCCGGCGGGGGCGGCGCCCCAGGCGGGGTCGAGCAGGCCGCTACCAGACCGACGGAGATCACCACTACGAGCAGGCCGGGTGGTCGCGACAACGGGGAGGGCGCTCGCATGATCAGCCGAGCATCCCCTGCATGGTGGCGATCTCCTTCTCCTGGCCCTGCACGACCGCCGTCGCCAGCTTCTCCACGTCAGGGTCGGCGGTGGTCGCTAGCACGTCCTGGGCCATCGTGATTGCGCCCTGGTGGTGCTCGATCATCATCTCGAGCCACATCTGGTTGAAGTCGGAGCCGCTGGCACCCATCAGCGTGCTCATGTCCTGTTCGCTCATCATCCCGCCGGAGCCGTGGTCCATCGGACCGTTGCTCTCCTGCGCCCCCCACTGGCTGAGCCATGCCTTCATGGTCTGGATCTCGGGGTCCTGGGCGGCCTTGATCTGGCCCGCGAGGGCCTTGACCTCCGTTGACGCCGTGTCGTTCTGCAGGGCGAGGTCGGCCATCTCCACGGCCTGGTCGTGGTGCGGGATCATCATCTGCGCGAACTTCACGTCGGCCTCGAGCCCGGTGGCCGTTTCCGCTGAGGTGGAGGCGGAGGTGCCGCCTCCAGCCGGCATCGACCCGTGTGTGGAGTCATCGCTCGAGCCGCACGCACTGACTCCTAGGACGAGGACGGCAGCGGCGGCCGGGAGAGCACGTCGGGACATCAGGCGCACGGGAGGATCTCCTCTTGTCAGGGCTGGAGCGGGAACGACGAGCCTGCACGACGGACCTTGGAGGTCAGACGGTGGTTCTGTGAAGGTTTGATGAAGGCGCCTCGGCTGGAGGGCCTTCGGCGTGGGCCTGGGGCAGTCGCAGCCGCTTGAGCATGAGCGCGTTGACGGCGACGATGACGCTGGACCCGGACATGGACAGCGCGGCCATCTCGGGGCGGAGCACCAGGCCCCAGCTCGCGAACACGCCGGCCGCGATGGGTAGCGCGATGGCGTTGTAGCCGATGGCCCAGTTCAGGTTCTGCCGCATCTTGCGCAGGGTGCCCCTGCCGATCCGCAGGGCGGTGGGCACGTCGAGGGGGTCGGAGCGCATGAGGACCACGTCGGCGGTCTCGATGGCCACGTCCGTTCCGGCGCCGATGGCGATCCCCAGGTCGGCCTGCGCCAGGGCCGGGGCGTCGTTGACGCCGTCGCCGACCATGGCCACCTTCCGGCCGGCCTGCTGGAGCCTGGCCACCTCGGCGGCCTTGTCACCGGGGAGCACCTCCGCGAGGACGGTGTCGATGCCGAGCTGCCCGGCGATGCGGCGTGCGGTCGCCAGGTTGTCGCCGCTGAGCATGACGACCTCCACGCCCATCTCGTGCAGCGCGGCAACGGCTGCTGCGGAGGTGCCGCGCACGGCATCCGCGAGGCCGATGATCCCGACGCCCCGGCCGTCGACGGCGACCAGGACCGCGGTGCGACCGCTGGCGGCAAGCTCGTCCCGGCGGGCCACGAGGGATGACGCGTCGACGCCCTCGTCGTCCATAAGCCTGCGGTTGCCCACGACGACCCGGCGGTCGTGCACGAGGGCGGTCGTGCCGTGGCCGGGGACGTTGCGGAACTCGGTGGGTCGCTCGGGGACCACGCCACGCTGGGCGGCGTATCCGACGATGGCAGCGGCCAGCGGGTGCTCCGACTCGTTCTCCAGGGATGCGACCAGGGTGAGCAGCTCGGCCTCGTCAATGCCGTCGACTATGACGTCGATGACCTCAGGCTCGCCCTTGGTCAGCGTGCCGGTCTTGTCCATGACGACCGTGTCGATGCGGGCCGAGGCCTCGAGTGCGGCGGCGTTCTTGACCAGGACGCCGCGCTGGGCGCCCAGGCCGGTGCCGACCATGATCGCGGTCGGGGTGGCCAGCCCCAGGGCGTCTGGGCAGGTGATGACCACGACGGTGATGGCGAACAGCAGAGCGGTCTCCACACTGGCGCCGGACCAGAGCCACGCCCCGAAGGTGAGCAGGCCGCCGATGAGGGCGACGAGGACCAGCCAGAACGCGGCGCGGTCGGCAAGGCGCTGCCCGGGGGCCTTGGAGTTCTGCGCCTCTTGGACCAGCTCGACGATCTGCGCCAGGGCGGTGTCGGAGCCGACCTTGGTGGCCCGGACCCGCAGCGTCCCGGTGGTGTTGATCGACGCGCCGATGACCGAGGAGCCGGTGGTCTTGGCGACGGGCAGGCTCTCACCGGTCACCATCGACTCGTCCACCTCCGATGTGCCGTCCTCGACCAGACCGTCTACCGGGACCTTCCCGCCGGGGCGGATGAGGAGGAGGTCGCCGACCTGGACGTCGGCGGTCGGGACGTCGACAGGCGTGCCGTCGCGCACCACGGTGGCCATCGGGGGCGCAAGATCCATCAGCGCCCGGACGGCTTCGTTCGCCCCTCCGCGGGCGCGCATCTCGAACCAGTGGCCCAGCAGGACGAATGCCGTGAGCATCGCCGCGGCCTCGTAGAACACCTCACCGCCACCGGTCAGCGTGATGCCGACGCTGTAGAGCCACCCCGCAGCGACCGCGACCGCGACGAGCACCATCATGTCCAGGGTGCGGTTGCGCAGGGCACGGTAGGCGCCGTCGAAGAAGATCCAGGCCGAGTAGAAGACCACGGGCAGGCTCAGCAGCAGCGCGAAGACCTCGTCGCTCAACCCGAACGGCGCGGGCACCGAGAAGCCAAGCATGTCGCGCCCCATTGGCGACCACAGCGCGATCCCCATCGTCAGCACCGCCGCCACGACGAACCGGTTGCGCATGTCGCGGACCATGTCGTCCATCGACATCCCGCCGTGCCCACCGTGCCCCATCATCTCCTGGGCGGAGTGCTCAGCGGGGTTCATGGCGGTCGGCCCGGCGCCGTGCGCTGCGTGGCGGCCTGCGGCGTCGGCCGTCGCCACGTCAGCATGAAGCCCGTGGGTAGCAGCCGCCTCGTGAACTGCGGACTCGCCCATCGGCTCGCAGACGTGCATCGGCACGGAGCGCCCAGCGCAGTGGTAGCCGCAGTCGCGCACCCACCCCGCGAGCTCGGCCACGGAGGTCATGTCCGGGTCGTACGTCACCGTGGCGCTCTGGTTCGCGGCGTTCGCCTCGACAGACTCGACGCCGGCACGGCGCACCAAGGTGGACTCGATGGCATGCTCACTAGTCGCCCAGTGCAGTCCTCCCACGTGCAGAACGGTGGTCTGGCTCATGGCGCACTCACTTCTCCTGGGTCGGCAACGTCCTTCGAGTCGGACAACGCGATACCCCCTAGGGGTATTTCCTTAGGTGTCGCGCGTTCTTGGCGACTCTGGGGCCAAGCGCTTTCCGGTGACTGTCTGCCTTCTGTCCTGACCAACCCAAGAACTGGCTGAGGGTGGGACCGGTTCAGTAGCAGGGGCATATGGCTCTTGACTGCCATCCTCAGTCGGAACCCCGGGTCGGGGAGCCAGACGTCAACCCTTCGGGAGTCTCATGTCGTACGCGAAGTTCCTGGTGATCCAACTAGGGATCTTCATGGCCGCAGCGTCTCTACTGCTGCTGCTTACCGACCTGACGAGCACTGCGGTGTCGGTGGTTGGACTGCTGGCGGCTGTGGTTGCACTGCTCGCTGCCATTCGCATGCGATGACGCGGCGGTCAATGAAGACAGTGGTCCGGAGGTCTGCGTCCCATTCGATCTCCGGAAAGGCCTGCGCCCGAAGCGTCCATCGCCTCAGATCAGCAGGGTGCGAGGAAACGCGCCTAGCGGCGGTGTCCCGGCATGAGCATCATCATCGCCGCCATTATCGCGACGCAGAACAGCGCGGAGACCACTGCTCCCGCTCCTGCGACGCCGGTGGCGACCAGGACGGCGACGATCACCAGCATGGGGACGCACATCACCATCATCATCAGGCGGTGGCCCCGTGATGACTGGGGCGTCTCGGAGGCCAGAGCGGGTCCCGTCTCACCGGTTCTTCCAGTCGGTGGCGCGTCGGGGTGCGCACCGTGTCCGGCGGGGTGCGTCAGGTGGTCATTCATGGCGGGCTTCCTTTCGGGATTCGGGTGTGGTGATCGGGCTTCGCGCGCTCGCACACGGCTCTTCGCCGCCAGGTTCCCATGCCGGAGAGCGTGGCGGTCTGGGGGCGCAGGCCGAGCTGTGCCCGGGCTGGAGTCGGAGCTGCGCTCGGGGGTGCAGGGATACTGAGGACGGCCAGCGCCAAGACCCCAGTGATCGTCAGCGGCAGCAGGCGCCAGACCCAACCAGTGACGTAGCCCCACGCCGCCGGTGCCAAATGTGCAACGGCGGCCTACCGGCGTGGCTCAGCAGGTGTGGGCGGGGTCCCACATCGTGATGCCCTGGTGCATGCCCGGGTTGTGGTGGTGGTCGAAGCCCATGCTCTGTGGGCAGTCGCGCACGTGCTGGCCGTAGGCCGCGGCGTCTGCGGGCGCTGCGGATGCCGACCCTGATGCTAGGACCGCGCCCAGCGCGACGAATGCTGTTGCGGCGGCGGCTCGGAGTGCGAAACGTGTCATGACTTGTCCTCTTTCTCGGTGGTGTTCGGAACGGAGTGGCGCTACGTGACCAGGTGTCGGTGGTGGATGGCCGGCGTGCGGCTGGTGGTTTCAACGGACGTCGTCTCGGAGCGTCCTCGCCGTGCCATCAACGCGCCGGGGGAAGCAGACTCTGCCTCGAGTGGTACTCCTCGGCGTCGATCTCGCCGCGGGCGAACCTCTCGTCGAGGATCTGGCGGGCCGAACGCTCGGGGTCACGGTCGCGCGGGCCGGCACCGCCGGTGCCGCGGAACAGCGCCACGATCCCGAAGACGACCAAGGCCCAGAAGCCCACCGTGGTCAGTGCCATGAGGACCCATGCACCCCAGCCCATGCCGTTGCCCCACATCATGGTCCTCACCTCTCCCAAGAAGTCGATGAGTCGACCCTGCTCGTCCACCCCCGGCTGCGCGGTCGCGGTTCCGTGAAGGTTCGCTGAAGATGTGCGCTGCGGCCCCCGCTCGTCCGGGAACCACGCCCGGTGGCTGCGACGATGGCGGCATGCCTGACAAGGATCCCCTCATGCGGTCGGCGACCGGCGACGCCGGCTCACCGGCACGAGCTGCCGTCAGGGCGCTCGTCGTGGAGGACGAGGTCGAGATGGCGAGGGTGATCGGCAGCTACCTCGAGCGAGAAGGCTTCGAGGTCCACCTCAGCCATGACGGCCTGGATGCCGTGGACAGGGCGCGCGAGGTCGACCCGGACATCGTCGTGCTCGACCTCGGTCTGCCCGGTCAGGACGGCCTCGAGGTCTGTCGCCAGCTGCGCACCTTCTCCGACGCCTACGTCGTGATGCTCACCGCACGCAGCGACGAGGTGGACACCTTGATCGGGCTGTCTGTCGGGGCGGACGACTACCTGACCAAGCCGTTCAGCCCTCGCGAGCTCGTCGCCCGTCTGCGTGCCATGCTGCGGCGCCCGCGCCCCATCGGCGCACCGGCGCCCGATGACGCCGGGTTCCGGGCGTTCGGACCGCTGACCATCGACCCGACGGGACGTGACGTGTGGCTTGACGACGAGCCGGTCGCCCTGACGCGCACCGAGTTCGACCTCCTCGCCGTGCTGTCCGAGCGCCCCCGCCTGGCCTACAGCCGACGCCAGCTGATCGATGCCGTCTGGGGGCAGACCTGGGTCGGCGACGAGCACCTGGTCGACGTCCATATCGGGCACCTGCGCCGCAAGCTCGCCGACGAGGCCAACGCGTCACGGTTCATCCGCACCGTGCGCGGGGTCGGCTACCGGATGGGCACGGGCGAGTGAGCGCGCAGACCTGGCTCGCCAGGCAGCGGACCGATGCCGGCCTGTCCACCCGACTGCTCGTCGCGCAGGCCATGGTGCTGATGGCCGGCGCCGCCACATCCTGGGTGGTGGCCTCCCTCGTCGCCCCCGGCATCTTCCACGACCACCTCGTCCAGGCCGGCGCGGGGCACTCCGCGGCGGAGACCGTGCACATCGAGGAGGCGTTCAGCTCTGCGCTGATCATCTCGATGGCCGTCGCACTGCTGACCTCGGTCCTGATGGCCTTGCTGGTCACGGGCTACTTCACCCGCCGGGTCCAGCGCTCCACCACGCACGTCTCGCACGCCGCGGCCAGGATCGCCGAGGGACAGTTCGGTGCGCGCGTCCCCAACCCGGGCCTGGGACCTGAGTTCGACCAGCTGGCCACCACCATCAACGACCTCGCCGAGCGCCTGGGTGACGTCGAGGGCACACGGCGCCGCATCCTTGCCGACCTCGCCCACGAGATGCGCACCCCGCTGGCAACCATCGAGGCGCATTTGGAGGCCCTCGAGGACGGCGTGCGGACGCTTGACGAGCCCACCCTGGCTGCCCTGCACGGAGGCACCCAGCGGCTGCATCGCCTGGCGCAGGACATCAGTGCCGTCTCGCGCGCTGAGGAGGGTCAGCTGGACTCGCGTCCGGTCCGAACCAACCCTCAGGTGCTCCTGGAGTCAGCGGCGGCCGCAGCCCAGGACGCCTATGACGCCGGGCAGGTGCGGCTCGCCGTCGAGGCCAGCGGTGCAGTCCCGGACGTCCACGTCGACCCCCAGCGCATCGGGCAGGTCCTGGCGAACCTGCTCGAGAATGCGCTGCGGCACACCCCGCCCGGCGGCTCTGTTTGGCTCTCGGCGACCCGTCCGGACAACCACTGGGTGGAGCTGGACGTGACCGACACCGGCGAGGGCATCACCCCCGAGCACCTCCCGCACGTCTTCGAGCGGTTCTACCGCGCGGACCCCGCCCGCCGCCATCAGCCCGGCAGTAGCGGCAGCGGCATCGGCCTGACGATCAGCCGCGCCCTGGTCGAAGCGCACGGCGGTGGCCTGTCGGTGCACAGCGCCGGCCAGGGGCAGGGCGCCACGTTCAGCATCCGCCTGCCGGCCGCCCACGGCTGACAGCAGCCACCCACAGGAATACACCCCCCGGGGGTATCGTTGACGAGGATGAGGGAAGGACCGCCATGACTGACCAGCCCGCCCACCCCGCCACGATCCCCGGCTACATCGACGACAAGGACAGCCACCTCACCCGGCTGCGCCGAATCGAAGGACAGGTCCGCGGGCTGCAGCGGATGGTCGAGAACGACACCTCCTGCATCGACATCCTCACCCAGGTCTCAGCTGCCACCAAGGCGCTGGAGGCGGTCGCCCTGGGGCTGCTGGATGACCACCTGCGGCACTGCCTGGTCCATGCAGTGAAGGACCCCGTAGACCTCGAGGAGAAGCTGAACGAGGCGTCCTCGGCCATCGCTCGACTCGTCCGATCCTGAAAACCAATCACCGACCAGCAGCACCCGAGGGAGACACCACGATGAGCGCCCAGACCTTTCCCGTCACCGGCATGACCTGCGGCCACTGCGTCAACGCCGTGAGCAGCGAGATCAAAGAGATCGCCGGCGTCACCGTCGTCAGCGTCGACCTCGTCGCCGGTGGCACCTCCACGGTGAACGTCACCAGTGCGGTCCCGGTCAGCGAGACCGATGTCGCCGCGGCCCTCGACGAGGCGGGCGACTACCACCTCGCCACCGCCTGACACACGCAGCACGGCCCGCCACCCGGGCCCGGAAGGACAGCAATGACCACGCACCTGGACGACACCCAGCAGCACGACCGCGACGTCGAGCTCGTCATCGGGGGCATGACCTGCGCGTCCTGCGCCGCCCGGATCGAGAAGAAGCTCAACAAGATGCCCGGTGTCACGGCCACGGTGAACTACGCGACGGAGAAGGCCAAGGTCAGCTTCGGGTCGGACGTCGACCCGGCGGACCTCGTCGCCACCGTCGAGGCCACCGGCTACTCCGCGATCCTGCCCGCCCCACCGGCTTCGGACACCACGGGCGCTCCCGCAGAGGATGCTGCGCAGCGCGCCAAGGACGAGGAGGCCGCCGCCTGGCGCCAGCGCCTGGTCGTTTCCGCCGTGCTGACCGTGCCGGTGCTGCTGATGTCGATGGTCCCGGCCCTGCAGTTCGACAACTGGCAGTGGCTCTCCCTGACGTTGGCCTCCCCGGTCGTCGTGTGGGGGGCGTTGCCGTTCCACCGTGCGGCCTGGACCAACCTGCGCCACGGCGCGGCCACGATGGACACCCTCATCTCAGTCGGCGTTGGAGCGGCGTACCTGTGGTCGCTGTGGGCCCTGTTCTTCACCGACGCCGGCATGACTGGCATGCGGATGCCGTTCGACCTCTTCCCGGGCCGCTCGGGAGCCGAAGAGGCCCACCTGTACCTTGAGGTCGCCGCCGCGGTGACGACCTTCATCATCGCCGGCCGATACTTCGAGGCCAAGGCCAAGCGCACTTCCGGTGCCGCGCTGCGTGCCCTGCTGGACATGGGCGCCAAGGACGTCTCCGTGCTCCGGGACGGCCCACAGGGACCCGCCGAGATCCGGATCCCGGTGTCGCAGCTGGCTGTCGGCGACCGGTTCGTCGTACGCCCGGGCGAGAAGGTCGCCACCGACGGCAGGGTCATCAGCGGCACCTCGGCCATCGACGCCGCCATGCTCACCGGCGAGTCCGTCCCCGTCGAGGTCGCCCCCGGCGACACCGTGGTCGGTGCGACGGTCAACGCCGGAGGACGCCTGGTCGTGGAGGCCACCCGCGTCGGCTCCGACACCCAGCTCGCTCAGATGGCCCGACTCGTCGAGGACGCTCAGAACGGCAAGGCGGACGTCCAGCGGCTCGCCGACCGGGTCTCCGCGGTCTTCGTGCCGATCGTGATCGGGCTCGCGCTGGTCACCTTGGCGGCCTGGCTCCTGACCGGCCACTCCACGACCGCGGCCTTCACCGCCGCCGTCGCAGTGTTGATCATCGCGTGCCCCTGCGCGCTCGGATTGGCCACCCCCACAGCGTTGCTCGTCGGGACCGGCCGGGGCGCACAACTCGGCATCCTCATCAAGGGCCCACAGATCCTGGAGTCCACCCGCCGCGTCGACACCATCGTCCTCGACAAGACCGGAACCGTGACCACCGGGCACATGGGCGTGAGCCAGGTCCACCCGGCCCAAGGGCAGCCACTCGAGCAGGTGCTCGCCATTGCCGGCGCCCTCGAAGACGCCTCCGAACACCCCATCGGTCGCGCCATCGCCAAGCACGCCAGCGAGACCGGCCTCGACCTGGCAACCGTCCAGGACTTCACCGGGCACGGCGGCAACGGCGTCACCGGCGTCGTGGGCGGGCACGCCGCCCAGGCTGGCCGCCGCTCCTGGCTCGCCGAGCAGTGGTCCCTGACCGCCCCCGCCAACTTGGTCGAGCTGGCCGAGTCCGCCGAGACCGAGGGCCGCACACCGGTCTGGATCGCCTGGGACGGCAGCATCCGGGCGGTGATCGTCGTCTCCGACACCATCAAGGACAGCTCACCCGCTGCCATCGCCGACCTCCAGCGCCTCGGGCTGCGCCCGGTGCTGCTCACCGGCGACAACGAACGAGCAGCCCGCGAGGTCGCGCGCCAGGTCGGCATCGACGCGGAGGACGTCATCGCCGATGTGCTGCCGTCGGACAAGGTCGACGTCGTCAAGCGCCTGCAGCGCGAGGGTGCCGTCGTCGCCATGGTCGGCGATGGCGTCAACGACGCAGCGGCCCTTGCGCAGGCCGACCTGGGCCTGGCCATGGGGACCGGCACAGACGTCGCGATCGAGGCCTCCGACCTGACCCTGGTCAGCGGAGACCTGCGGGCCGCGCCGGACGCGATCCGCCTCGCCCGCGCCACGCTGGGCACCATCAAGGGCAACCTCTTCTGGGCGTTCGCCTACAACGTGGCCGCTCTGCCCCTCGCGGCCCTCGGCCTGCTCAACCCCCTCATCGCGGGCGCTGCCATGGCCTTCAGCTCCGTGTTCGTCGTCAGCAACAGCCTGCGCCTGCGACGGTTCGACCCCTCCCGCTGACATGTCCCGATCTGCCGAGCCGATCGCGAAATCGGTTCGGCAGACGGCATCTTCAGCGAATCTTGACCGAACCTCGACGGTGACCACCGGGTGGCCCCGCGATGCTCGAAGCATCCGATGAACCGTCGTCGAGGAGGCCCCGTTGTCCACGCATCCAGGCCCGCCCCACGGGCCCATCAAGGTCACCGTGGTCGAGTCCCCCTCCTGTCACTACTGTGCTGACGCGCACCAGGCGCTCGAGCAGCTCACCGGGGACGGCCACCCACTAGAGGTGACCACGCTCGACGTGCGCGACCCCGCCGGCCAGGACCTCATGCGACGGCACGGTGCAGGAATGAGCCCGCTCGTCCTGGTCGACGGCGCCTTCTTCAGCCAAGGCCGGCTTCCCCGGCGCAAGCTGGCCCGGCACCTGCGCAAGTGTGCTGAGCGACCTCACATCACGACCGGCGCCTGACGATGGGCGAGCTTCTCACCACCGGCTCAGTTCTGGCGGCGTTCCTCGCCGGCGGGGTCGCACTCTTCGCCCCGTGCTGCATCGTCTTCCTGGCCCCCAGCTACCTGGCGGTCGCGGTGAAGAACCGACGTTGGCGACTCCTGCCCCTGACCTTCGTGTTCGCCGCCGGGCTCGCGCTCGTCCTGGTGCCCATCACCTTGGGCATCAGCCTGGTGGCCTCCGCCATCGCCAACTACCACCAACCGCTGTACTACGCGGGGGGCGCACTCATGCTCGCCCTGGCGGCGCTCAGCCTGTCCGGGCGGATGATGACGCTGCCACGGTTCCTGCGGGCCCCGGACACCAGCAGCGGGGACGCCCTGAGCTTCTTCGGCCTCGGCGTCTTCTCCGGCGTCGCCAGCAGCTGCTGCGCCCCCGTCCTCGCTGGCGTCTTGACCCTCTCCGCCCTGTCCGGCTCGGTCGTGGGGGGCCTCACCCTAGGGCTGGCCTACACCTTCGGCATGGTCTTCCCACTCTTTGTCATGGCCTTGGTGTGGGACCGCTACCGGCTCGGCGAGCGACGCTTCCTGACGGCGAAGCCGGTCACGCTGCGGACCGCGGGCCACACGCTGCACACCAACACGATCAACGTCGGGGTCGCCGCGGCCTTCGCCGTCATGGGCGGCTTCGTGCTCTACCTGGCCGGCACCGGCACCATGACCAGCGGGCCCGGCTTCCAGGTCGGCATGGGGCGAGCCCTCGCGAGCCTGTTCTCGCGGATCGAGGCATGGGTGGCCCCCGTGCCCGAGCCGCTGCTGGGGCTGGCCGTGCTCGCCATCGCTGCAGTCTTCGTCGTCGCCACCCTGAGGGACCGCCGCCGCCGTTTGTCCCCCGGCGAGGTCCACCGCAGCGAGCAGCCGGCCGAGGTCCCGGACGCTGACACCACCCACGCCTGCCACGCACCCAGCGGCGCCCCCGCCGGTATCGACGACCCACACGACCACCACTGACCACACCGAGGAGTACCGATGTCCACGAAGGCAGCGCGAGAACACCGCCAAGCCAAGGTCGCGGAAGTGGCACAGGCCGCCGAGCACGGTCACCGCGGCCGGCTCGCGGCGGCCTGGGCGACCGTCCTGGTCGTTCTCCTCGGCATCGTCGGGTTCATGCTCGCGACGTCGCAGCCCGAGTCCTCCACAGCGATCAAGACGGCCCCGGACTTCACCCTCACCGACACCACGGGCCAAGAGGTGGCGCTGTCCGACTACCGCGGCAGCAACGTCGTCCTCTACTTCAACGAGGGCGCCGGCTGCCAGTCCTGCCTGGTGCAGATGGCCGAAATCGAGAAGGAGGCCGCCGCCCTGAAGGACCTGAACGTCACGGTGCTCCCGATCGTCATGAACACCCGCGAGCAGATCACCGACGACATGAAAGCCAACGGCGTGGCCACACCCTTCCTGCTGGACGACGGCACCGTCTCACAGGCCTACGGCACCCTCGGCAAGGGCATGCACGCCGGCCTGCCGGGGCACAGCTTCGTGCTGATCGACAAAGCCGGAGAACAGCGCTGGTACGGCGAGTACCCCTCGATGTGGCTTTCCCCCGACCAGCTCATGACCGAGCTGCGCGCCCGCCTTGCGACCTGAACCGGCCCCCGCCGTGCCCATGGCCGTGGTGGTCACGCGTGCCGGCCACATAGGCTCACCAACACGCCAACCGTCGAGGAGACCACGATGCGCTACATGCTGGGAGCAGTTGCCCTCGCACCGTTCGTCCTGCTCCTCCTTGCCATGGTCACCGGCCGGGCTCGCGTCCAACCCTGCTGCCCACCGGCGGTACCCCCGGACCCGGTCAGGCGTCACGTCCCCGACCCCGCGAGGGGTACGGACCCCAGCGCGTAGCGGCATCTCGTGGAGCCGCCTTGGGAGGCGGCTTCGCCGCTCGGAGGCCGTGCTGCTGGCCGCGGACCTTCGCCGTCATACCCCCGGGGGTACGATTGCGCAAAGAAGGTGGTCGCCATGATGAACGGTTTCGGCATGGGGTTCGGGTGGATCTGGCCCGTATTGCTCCTCGCTGGGGTTGCCGCCCTGGTCTGGGGATTGTCGCGGGCCGGCACCGGCGGTGGGCGCCATGGACCGAGTGGGCACGAACGGGCGCGCGAGATTCTGCAGGAGCGCTTCGCGCGCGGGGAACTCACCGAGCAGGAGTATCGCGAACGGGTGCGCGTGCTGGATGAGCACTGAGATCGGCCGCCGCCGTGCCCTGCAGGTCGCGACGCTCGGCGCGGCCTCGGCGGTCATTGGAGGAGTTGGGACGTGGAGGTTGCTGGTCGCGCCGGCGTCCGCCGCTCTCGAGCCGCGGGCGGACCAACCTCTGCGCGAACCTCCGGTCATGGCCAGCCGAGGAGGGGTCCTCGAGGTGGAGCTGACAGCGGCCGCCGGTGTGGTGATGGCCGGGCGGCGCACCCAGGCCCTGGGCTACAACGGCACGAGCCCTGGCCCGACCCTTCGAGTCGCCCCCGGGGACGTGCTGCGTGTGACCTTGGCGAACGACCTTGACGCCACCACGAACCTGCACACCCACGGGCTCCACGTGTCACCGGAGGGGAACAGCGACAACGTCTTCCGCATGGTCGAGCCCGGACACAGCGCGCGCTACGAGTACGCCATCCCAGCCGACCACCCCACCGGGACGTTCTGGTACCACCCGCACCACCACGGCATTGTGGCCGACCAGATGTTCGGCGGACTGTTCGGGGCGCTGCTCGTGGCCGAGGCAGACGACTCGGGAGAGCAGCGGGAGCGGGTGCTGGTGGTCAGCGACACCACCCTGACCGGTGACGGTGAGGTCGCCGCGGTCAGCCGGGAGCAGGTCATGCAAGGGCGCGAGGGCGAGCTCGTCCTGGTCAACGGTCAGCTGCGTCCGCGCATCGACGTCAGCGCCGGCTCCCCGGAGCGCTGGCGTGTCGTGAACGCCTGCACCTCCCGGTTCCTTGAGCTCGCACTGGACGAGCACACCTGGGCGTTCCTCGGCTACGACGGACAGGCCCTCGGCCACCCTGACGAGCGGGACACCGTCGTCCTCGCCCCGGGCAACCGCGTCGACCTGCTCGTGCAGCCCGTGGCTGCCGGCACCTTCACCCTGCGCACCCTCGGCCACGACCGGGGCGGCATGGGGATGATGGGCCGGGGCGCCACCGCGACCTCGGCCGAGACCGTCCTCGCGACGGTACAGGTCACCGACGACACCACGGGCGCCGGCGCCACGGCACTCCCGACGCGTGGTGATCGCCCCGTCACCGAGGTCGCCGACCTGCGCGGCGAGGCTGTGGACGGTCGGCGGACCATCACCTTCACGATGGGCATGGGCATGGGCATGGGCATGGGCATGGGCATGGGCATGGGCATGGGGATGGGAGGCGGCGGAGGCATGACATTCGGTTTCGACGGCCAAGAGTTCGATCCCGAGCGCGTAGACCAGTCCGTGGCCCTGGGCGCCGTCGAGGAGTGGACGATCGCAAACGCCTCGCCGATGGACCACCCCTTCCACCTGCACGTGTGGCCGATGCAGGTCGTGGCCTCCGCCGACGTGGACCCCACGGGGCGGCCCGACTGGCGCGACGTCGTCATCGTCCCCGCCCGGTCACAGGTGACGGTGCGGATCCGCTTCGCGGACTTCGGCGGCCGCACCGTCTACCACTGCCACGTCCTCGACCACGAGGACCAGGGGATGATGGGCATCGTGGAGGCGGGACCAGCACGTGGTTGACCCCGTCTCGCGGCGGTCGATCAGGCGATCATCGCGGGGACGTCCTGCTCCTGGAACACGGTGGTCGTGCAGACTACTGGGGGACGAGGCCGGGCTCACCCAGAACGGCGTGCGAGTCGGTGCCGCGTCCAGCTGGGCGCCGGCATCCACCAGCTTGCCGGTGATCGAAGCGGCATCCGCCACCTCGAAGGCGACGAGCAGGTGTCCGCCGCCACGCCGCCTGACCTCGACGCGGTCGATCATGTCGACCTGTGCCTGGTTGGAGATCTCCAGGTGGCCCCCTGCCGAAGTGGAGTCGGGCACCGACGGAGTCCGCAATCCGCAACAGCCTTCGGCACTGCCGCGAGAGGTGTGGCCTGCCACCTCGTCTGACTCGTTCACCACTGCTCCCGGCCACGTCATCCGCGAGGCGGTACATCCCGACGTTGCTCCTGGGCTGTGTGCGATGCCGGGGGCGCGGCTGAGCTTGCCTCTGCATCGCGTTGAGTGCACCGAACCGCATCCGCTCTGACAAGGGCTCGGGCCGCTCGAGTCCGCTCAAAGTGACCACAAGTCAGCGATCGCGAAACGTCCGACATTCGGCATGAGCGAGAACATCGAGGTGCGTCTCTGCGCCGCCTGTTCGCCCGCTAAGCCTTGCGACTTCGCCCAGATACTTGGCGACGTTGCAGTTACCTCAGCCCGAACTTCGCGTAGCTCACTGATCAAGTTTTCAGGTGTTGCCGACAACAGCGAGACGCTTCTCGCGAGGATCGCCGTTCCGAGGCCGAGTGGGAGGAGTTGGCGCTATGCGCCGACGGTGAGGTCCACGTGCGTAGAGCGCGAACCACCCGTCACCCATGGGCCAAGCCATCGTGCCTGGTACGGGTGGTCGAGTCGTCGCCTGTGGTTACAGCCCTCGAGCGCGCAGTGCGGCTTGGGTGCGGTCTTGGACCTGCATCTTGGCCAGGACCTGGGAGACGTGGTTCTGCACGGTCTTCAGGCTCACGCCTAGGACCTGTTACGAAAGTCGTCTGAGCCAGTGGTCGATGCTCGCGACGTGGACGGTG
>NZ_BAABGM010000017.1:0-68651 GCF_039541575.1 Fodinibacter luteus
CGCACGCCTGCGCGGCCAGGTCGTGGCCGAGCTCGGTGGCCTGCGCGCGCAGGGCGGCGATCTGGTCCCGGAGCTGGCTGGTCGACATACCCCATCATAACCGAACACACGTACGATCCGCAAGTCAGTGTCCATATGCGATCCAGCAAGTCACCGACCACAGGGAAGCTGCCGGGTGCAGCAGCGGTGCCCGCACCTCCCGCACCGGTGAGACCGGTCGCCGCCCGCCACGGCCCCGCGCCGGCCACCGCCCCCTGCCACCCGGCATCCCGTACACCCAGCACCATCGATGGCCGGCCTCCGCGTGTTGCTCCACGCCGGCCCGCGCCCCGCTGTGTAGCGTGGCCTCCGAACAGGTGTTCTAACCCACCCGCCCGGCATCGGGCGGCACCGTCGGAAAGGGTTCCCGCTCGTGCGCGTGCTCGGTGTCGACCCCGGCCTCACCCGGTGCGGCCTCGGCGTCGTCGACGGTCGACCGGGCCGGGCGGTGATGGTGGCCGTCGGGGTGGTGCGCACTCCGAGCGGCGGCGACCCGGGGGAGCGCCTCGTCTTCCTCGAGCGCGAGCTCGACGCGTGGCTGGCCCGCTTCGAGCCCGAGGTCGTCGCCGTCGAGCGGGTCTTCGCCGACACCAACATCACGACCGTCATGACCACCGCCCACGCCACCGCCATCGCCCTGCTCACGGCGACCAAGCGCGGCATCCCCGTCGTCTTCCACACCCCCACCGAGGTCAAGGCAGCCGTCACGGGATCCGGCCGGGCCGACAAGTCGCAGGTCACGGCCATGGTGACCCGCATCCTCGGCCTCGACGTCGCGCCCCGCCCCGCGGATGCGGCGGACGCCCTCGCGCTGGCGATCTGCCACGCGTGGCGCGGGGCCGCCGAGGCCCGCCTCGCCGCCCTGGCCGCGCGGGTGCCCCGGTGATCGCCTCCGTCCGCGGCCCGGTGGCCCACGTCGGCCTCGACCGCGTCGTCGTCGAGGTCGGTGGCGTCGGCCTGCTCGTCCACACGACCCCCGCCACGGCATCGACGTGCCGCCGGGGGAGCGAGGTGTCGCTGGCCACGACCCTCGTCGTCCGCGAGGACTCCCTCACCCTGTTCGGCTTCGCGTCGCCCGACGAGCGGGACATGTTCGAGACGGTGCAGACGGTCTCCGGGGTCGGGCCGCGGCTCGCCCTCGCGATGCTCTCGGTCATGGGGCCCGACGAGCTGGCCGCGGCGCTGGCCACCGGCGACAGCAAGGCCCTCACGACGATCCCGGGCATCGGGGCGAAGTCGGCACAGCGACTCGTCCTCGAGCTGCGCGACAAGGTCGGGGCGGTGACGGGCAGTGGCGACGCACCGGCATCCGGCGGCGTCCGCGTCGTGCCGGGGCAGGAGCCCTGGCGCGGTCAGGTCGCCGAGGCGCTCGTCGGCCTCGGCTGGTCGGCGAAGCAGGCCGGGGATGCCGTCGAGCGGGTCGCGGCGAGCGCCCCGCCGGATGCCGACATCGCGGCCTACCTGCGGCTCGCCCTGCGGGAGCTGCGGCCGTGAGCGGCGGGCGCACCGAGCCCGGGTTCGCGAGCGAGCTCGTCGAGGCCGACGGTTCCTCCGAGGCGACGGCCCGGGTCGTCGACCCCGCCGGCACCGACGACGACCGTGCCGCCGAGGCGGCGCTGCGACCGAGGCGGCTCTCGGAGTTCCCGGGGCAGCCGCGGGTGCGCGACCAGCTCGGCCTCGTCCTCGAGGCGGCCCGCCGGCGCGGTGGGACCCCGGACCACGTGCTGCTCTCCGGTCCCCCGGGGCTCGGCAAGACGACGCTCGCGATGATCGTGGCGGCCGAGCTCGAGCGACCACTGCGGCTCACGAGCGGGCCCGCGATCCAGCACGCCGGCGACCTCGCGGCGGTGCTCTCCTCGCTCGACGAGGGCGAGGTGCTCTTCCTCGACGAGATCCACCGGATGAGCCGCTCCGCCGAGGAGATGCTCTACCTGGCCATGGAGGACTTCCGGGTCGACGTGATCGTCGGCAAGGGACCCGGCGCCACCGCCATCCCGCTCGAGCTGCCGCCGTTCACCGTCGTCGGCGCCACGACCCGGGCCGGGCTGCTGCCGGCCCCTCTTCGCGACCGGTTCGGCTTCACCGGGCACCTCGACTACTACGACACCGCCGACCTCGTGACGATCCTCCACCGGTCGGCGCGCCTGCTTGGCGTCGAGGCCGACGACGCGGGCATCCTCGAGATCGCCGGGCGGTCCCGGGGCACCCCCCGGATCGCCAACCGGCTCCTGCGGCGGGTGCGTGACTGGGCGCAGGTGCACGGCGAGGGGCACGTCGACCTCGCGGCGGCGCACGCGGCCCTCACGCTCTTCGACGTCGACGACGCCGGCCTGGACCGCCTCGACCGGGCGGTGCTCGAGGCCCTGTGCCGGCGCTTCGGCGGCGGACCGGTCGGCCTGTCCACCCTCGCGGTCGCCGTGGGGGAGGAGGCCGACACCGTCGAGACGGTCGCCGAGCCCTACCTCGTCCGCGAGGGCTACATCGTGCGCACGCCGCGGGGCCGGGCCGCGGCACCGCGCGCCTGGACCCACCTCGGCATCGAGCCCCCGCGCTCGGCGCCCCTCCAGGAGCTCCTGCCGCTCGAGGAGCCCGGCACCGCCGCCGACGGCTCCGGACCTGGCGGGGCGAGCGACGCGAACGGGCGCTTCGGCTCCTGAGCGGGCGGACAGCCGCCCGGGCACGCCACGGGACCCGGCATCGTTGGTGGGTGAGGAAGGCGTCGCCTAGACTCAATCCTCGGCCCGGCGCGTCCGGGCCGAACCACTGCCTGCCGCGAGCGGGCGACCTGACCCCGAAGGACCATCTCACTCATGTTCACCGGCTCCGGCCTCGGCTACGTGCTCATCCTGCTCCTCCCGTTCCTGCTCCTGGTGTTCATGATGTTCACCCAGCGGCGGCGCGCCCAGCAGGTGCAGGCGCTCCAGAACAGCCTGACGGTGGGTGAGGAGGTCGTCACGACCTCGGGCCTGTACGGGACGATCGTCGCGCTCGACGAGCGGGTCGTGACGCTCGACACCGGGGCCGGGGTCACCGTCCGCTTCGACCGCCGTGCCATCGGCATGCGCGTCTCCGAGGTCGCCTGACCATGGCCGCGCAGCAGCAGCGCTCGTACGCACGCCGGGCCCTCCTCGGCCTCACCGTCCTCACCCTGACCCTCGTCGGGCTCCTCGCCGGGGCGATGTACTGGTCCGACGCCCAGTCCGCCCCGAAGCTCGGCCTCGACCTCGAGGGCGGCACGCAGATCATCCTCGAGCCGAAGACGACCGCGGGCCAGACCGTCACGGCCGAGCAGCTCAACCAGGCGCGCGACATCATCGTCCAGCGCGTCGACGCCGGTGGCGTGTCGGGCGCCGAGGTCACGACCCAGGGCGACCGCAACATCGTCGTCAGCATCCCCGAGATCCCCACGCAGGAGGTCCGGGACGCGATCAGCAAGTCCTCGCAGCTGCAGTTCCGCCCCGTGCTCGCCCTCGCCTCCGGCACGCCCGTGCCCGAGCCGACCGCCTCGGGCACCGCCTCCCCGAGCCCGTCGCCGACGCCCACGCCGGAGACCGCGAGCAGCGCCGAACCCACGAGCAACAGCTCGGTGCCCGAGGCGCTCACCGCCCCAACGCCCGCCCCGAGCGCCTCCGCCACGGCCGGCGCGTCGCCGTCGCCGTCGCCGAACCCCTCCGGCGAGGGCTCGACGCCGACCGACGCGACCGACCTCGCCTGGATCACACCCGAGCTGACCCAGCAGTTCGAGGAGCTCGACTGCTCCGACCCCGCAGCCCTCGAGGACCTCGTCGACGACCCGACGAAGCCCCTCGTCACGTGTGACGACACCGGCTCCGCGAAGTTCGTCCTCGGCCCGGTCGTCGTCTCCGGCGACAAGATCAGCGACGCCACCTCCGGCTACCGCACGAACCAGCAGGGCGCGGTCACCAACGAGGTCGAGATCGCGCTGACCCTCAACGGCGAGGGCGCCGAGCAGTACGCCGACATCAGCCGGACGATGGTGGCCCTCCCCGAGCCCCAGAACCAGCTCGCCGCGACCCTCGACTCGCGCGTCATCGTCGCCCCCCGCTTCAACGAGGCGATCCTCGACGGGCGCGCCAGCATCACCGGTGGCTTCACCCTCGAGGAGGCGCGCAGCCTCTCCGACCAGCTGAAGTTCGGTGCGCTGCCCCTGTCCTTCATCGAGCAGACGAGCATCGACATCAGCCCGACGCTCGGCAGCGAGCAGCTGCGCTACGGTTTCATCGCCGGGGCCATCGGCCTGTTCCTCGTCTTCGTCTACTCACTGCTCCAGTACCGCGTGCTCGGCCTGGTGACCGTCGCGTCGATCGTCGTGGCCGGGCTGCTCACCTACCTCGCCATCACCATCCTCGGCTGGTCGCACAACTACCGCCTCGACATGGCCGGTGTCACCGGCCTCATCGTCGCCATCGGCTTCACCGCGGACTCCTTCATCGTCTACTTCGAGCGGATCCGCGACGAGCTGCGGGACGGGCGCTCCCTGGGCGCCGCGGTCGAGACCGGGTGGAACCGCGCCAAGCGCACGATTCTCGTCGCGGACGGCGTCAACTTCCTCGCCGCCGCCGTGCTCTACGCGCTCGCGAGCTCGAGCGTGCGCGGCTTCGCGTTCACGCTGGGCCTCACGACGCTCATCGACCTGCTCATCGTCTTCTGGTTCACCCACCCCGTCGTCTCGCTGCTCGCGCGACGACCTTTCTTCCGCGATGGCCACCCGTGGTCCGGCCTCGACCCCAAGCGCCTCGCGCTGCACTCGGCCAAGCCCCGGTATGCCGGTCGCGGCCGCGTCACGACCCCGGCACCCGTGGCTGCCGGCACCGAAGGAGGTGTGGCATGAGCTCGACGTTCGCCACCCTGGGCAACGACCTCTACACCGGCCAGCGCTCGGTCCCCGTCGTCGCCCAGCGACGCAAGTTCTACCTCGCCTCAGGGCTCGTCATGCTCATCGCGGCGCTCGGCATCGTCGTCCAGGGGCTCAACCTCGGCCTGGAGTTCCGCGGCGGCTCCGAGTTCCGGGTGGCTGCCCAGAGCGTGCCCGACGACTACGAGCAGGTCGCCCGCCAGGCCGTCGGTGCGACCGAGGACCAGCGCGGCGTCAACGTCACCCTCGTCGGCAACGACACGGTGCGCGTCCAGACCGAACGGCTCTCCGACGCGGACAGCCAGGCCGTGCGCGCCGACCTCGCCGAGGCTTTCGGCGTCGCCTCGTCGGAGGTGAGCGGCACCTTCATCGGGCCGTCGTGGGGTGCCTCGGTGAGCCAGCAGGCGCTGCGCGCGCTCGTCATCTTCCTCGTGCTCGTCGCAGTCGTCATGTCGGTCTACTTCCGCAACTGGAAGATGGCCGCGGCGGCGCTCATCGCGCTCGCCCACGACATGCTCATCACCGTCGGCATCTACGCCCTGAGCGGCTTCGAGGTGTCACCGGCGACGATGATCGGGTTCCTCACGGTGCTCGGGTACAGCCTCTACGACACCGTCGTCGTCTTCGACAAGGTCCGCGAGAACACCACCGAGGCCTTCGCCAACGGGCGCCTCACCTTCGCGCAGGCCGCCAACCTCGCCGTCAACCAGACGATGGTCCGCTCGATCAACACGACCGTCATCGGCCTGTTGCCGATCGCGGCGGTGCTCGCCGTCGGGGCGGTCTTCCTCGGCCCGGGCGTGCTGCTCGACCTCTCGCTCGTGCTCTTCGTCGGCATCCTCGTCGGCGCCTACTCCTCGATCTTCATCGCCACGCCGCTCCTCGTGACGCTGCGCCGCAACGAGCCCGCCGTCCTCGAGCTCGAGAAGCGGGCGACGCGCCACCAGGCGCGCCAGGCCAAGGACCTCGCCGCCCAGGAGGCCGCCGAGGAGGCCGCCGAGCTCGGCGGTGAGTCGCCGGTGCCGGTCGTCGTCGGGGCCGGCGGCGCCCCTGCGGCCGCCGCGGGCGAGGGGGCCACGCTCACCGGCCGCGCCGTGCACAAGTACGCGCAGTCCGGTCCGCGCAACCAGCCCCGGCGCACCCCCAAGTCCAAGCGCTAGGACCGGCCCGGGCGGGAACCGCCCGCCTCCGCCCGCTGCAGCCCGCCCGCTGCCGCCCGCCCGCAACCCGGGCGCCCGGGACGGCGGGAGAGTGCGGACGACTACACTCCGGTCATGGCGGAGGACCTCACGACCGCGCCGGCGGGCACCCCGCCCCCCGGCCTGTCCTCGCGCGCCAGGGCCCGGGCTGCGCTCGCCCTCGTGGGCCGCAACCGCAGCCCCGAGAACCCCGTCCTCGAGCCCCTCCTGCAGGTCGTCCGCAGTACCCACCCCAAGGCCGACCTCAGCCTCATCGAGCGCGCCTACGCGGTCGCCGAGCGCGCCCACGAGGGCCAGAAGCGTCGCTCGGGCGACGACTACATCACGCACCCGCTCGCGGTGACGACGATCCTCGCCGAACTGGGCATGACCCCGACGACGCTGGCCGCCGCGCTGCTGCACGACACCGTCGAGGACACCGCCTACAGCCTGCAGGCCCTGCGCAGCGACTTCGGCGACGAGATCGCGATGCTCGTCGACGGCGTCACGAAGCTCGACAAGGTCACCTACGGGCAGGCCGCCCAGGCCGAGACGGTGCGCAAGATGGTCGTGGCGATGGCCCGCGACATCCGGGTGCTCGTCATCAAGCTCGCCGACCGGCTGCACAACGCCCGCACCTGGCGCTACGTCTCGCAGGAGAGCGCCCAGCGCAAGGCCAGGGAGACCCTCGAGATCTATGCGCCGCTCGCGCACCGGCTCGGCATGAACACGATCAAGTGGGAGCTCGAGGACCTGTCGTTCCAGGCGCTCTACCCCAAGGTCTACGACGAGATCGTGCGCCTCGTCGCCGAGCGCGCCCCGGCCCGCGAGGAGTACCTCGCCACGGTCCGCGACGAGGTCAGTGCCGACCTGCGTTCCGCGAAGATCAAGGCGACGGTCACGGGGCGGCCCAAGCACTACTACTCCGTCTACCAGAAGATGATCGTGGGGGGTCGCGACTTCGAGCAGATCTACGACCTCGTCGCGGTCCGGGTGCTCGTCGAGACGGTCCGGGACTGCTACGCCACGCTGGGGGCGCTGCACGCACGGTGGAACCCCGTGCCGGGGCGGTTCAAGGACTACATCGCGATGCCGAAGTTCAACATGTACCAGTCGCTGCACACGACGGTCATCGGGCCGGGTGGGAAACCCGTCGAGATCCAGATCCGCACCCACACGATGCACCGCCGGGCGGAGTACGGCGTCGCCGCGCACTGGAAGTACAAGGAGGACCCCAACGCCAAGGGCACCGGCGCCCAGGGCGGGGCGCAGGCCCGGGACGGCCAGTCCGGCCCGATCAACGACATGGCGTGGCTGCGCCAGCTGCTCGACTGGCAGAAGGAGACCTCCGACCCGGGGGAGTTCCTCGAGTCACTGCGCTTCGAGATCAACGCGAGCGAGGTCTACGTCTTCACGCCGAAGGGCCAGCTCGTCGGCCTCCCGGCCGGCTCGACCCCGGTCGACTTCGCCTACGCCGTGCACACCGAGGTTGGCCACCACTGCATCGGTGCCCGGGTCAACGGCCGCCTCGTGCCGCTCGAGAGCCGGCTCGACAACGGCGACGTCGTCGAGGTCCTCACGTCCAAGGCCGACTCCGCCGGGCCCTCGCGCGACTGGCTCGGCTTCGTGCGGTCCGCCCGGGCGCGCAACAAGATCCGGCACTGGTTCACCAAGGAACGTCGCGAGGAGATGATCGACGAGGGCAAGGACTCCCTCGCCAAGGCCATGCGCAAGCAGGGCCTGCCGCTCCAGCGGCTCACGTCCGTCGAGTCGCTCACCGGCGTCGCCGAGGAGCTGCGCCTGGCCGGCATCGACGGCCTCTACGCCGCCATCGGCGAGGGCCACGTCTCCGCGCAGCACGTCGTCTCGCGCCTCGTGGCGTCGGTCGGCGGCGAGGAGGGAGCCAGCGAGGACATCGCCGAGGCCGCGAGGCCGACGACGTCGCGGCCGACCCAGCGTCGGTCCGGCGACCCCGGCGTCGTCGTCAAGGACATGTCCGACGTGTGGGTCAAGCTCGCCCGCTGCTGCACGCCCGTCCCCGGCGACGACATCCTCGGCTTCGTGACCCGCGGCAACGGTGTGTCGGTGCACCGTCGCGACTGCACGAACGCCGACGCCCTGCTCTCCCAGCCCGAGAAGATCATCGAGGTCGAGTGGGCCCCCACGTCGGGGAGCATGTTCCTCGTCCAGCTGCAGGTCGAGGCGCTCGACCGCTCCCGGCTGCTCTCCGACGTCACCCGGGTCATCTCCGACAACGGGGTCAACATCCTGTCCGCAGCGGTCACGACCTCCCGTGACCGGGTCGCGAAGCTGCACTTCACCTTCGAGATGGGCGACCCCGGCCACCTGGGGCACGTCGTGCGCGCCGTGCAGCGGGTCGACGGGGTCTTCGACGCGCACCGGGTGACCGGGGGCAAGCGCGCCAACGACTGAGCGACGGCACGGGACCGGCTCCGAGGTTCGCTGCGCCCCTGACGTGGGGCGTCGAACCGACCCACCTCGTTGGCCTGGCGGGCGGCGGTGAGAGGTCAGCCGCCGAACTCGTCGAGCCCGGCGCGGGCCTGCGCGAGCCACTCCTGCTGAGTGGCCAGACGCCCCCGAGCGGCGTCGGCAGCCCCGGTGTCCCCGCCGGCCTCGGCCCGGGCGACCTCGGCCTCGATGGCGGCGACGGACGCCTCGAGCTGCTCGACCATCGAGCGCGCCCGCGCGGCGACCTCGGGGTTGGTGCGCCGCCAGCGCTGCTCGTCGGCCTCGCGCACGCTCGCCTCGACCCGACGCATCCGCTTCTCGACGCGCTCGAGGTCGGCCCGCGGGACCTTCCCGGCGTGCTCCCACCGGTCCTGGATGCCGCGCAGCGCGGCCTTGGCCGCCTCGACGTCGGTGACCGGCAGAAGTGCCTCGGCCTCGACGAGCAGCTCCTCCTTGACGGCGAGGTTGGCCCGGAAGGACTCGTCCTCCGCCGCGGCCACCTCGTCCTTGGCGGTGAAGAAGGCGTCCTGGGCGCTGCGGAAGCGCTCCCAGAGGGCGTCGTCCTCGGCGCGCGAGGCGCGACCCGCGGCCCGCCAGCGGTCCATGAGCTGCTTGAAGGCGCGCGCGGTGGGTGCCCAGTCGGTGCTCGTCGCGAGCTGCTCGGCCTCCGCGACGAGGGCCTCCTTCGTCGCCCTCGCGTCGGCGCGGCTCACCTCGAGGTCGGCGAACCAGGCGCGGCGGGCCTTGTCGAAGGAGTTGCGGGCGTGGCTGAACCGCGTCCACAGCGCCGACTCGGTCGTCTTGTCGAGCTTGGGGCCGGTGCGCTGGTGCTGCTTCCACTCGTCGAGCAGGGCCCGCATCCGCTCACCGCTCGTCTTCCACTGCGTCGATGCCGGGGGCTGGCCGGCAATCCGCTCGGCCTCCTCGACGATCGCCTCGCGCTGCTGCACGGCCTGGGCCCGGGCGGCCGCACGGTGCTCGGCCTCGAGGGCACGCTTGGCCTCGAGCCCGGCCTCGACGCGCTCGATGGTCGCGAGCAGGGCGGGGACGTCGCCGACGACGCCGGTCGTCGCGACGTGCTCCTTGAGCGTGGTGAGCCCGTCGGCGACTTCCCGGGCGGAGACGTCCGGGATGGACAGCCGGGCCTCGAGCAGGTCGGCGGAGGCCGCGAGCTCGTCGTACTTGCGGGCGAAGTACTGCAGGGCCTCCTCAGGCGTCGCCCCGGGGTAGGACCCGACCTCGCGCTCCTCGCCGTCGACGGTGACGAACACGCGGCCCTGGTCGTCGACCCTGCCGAAGCGTGCCGACTCCGAGTGCGCCACGGGGGCCGGCACCGCCACCGGACGCGCGTGCATCCGTGCCGCGAGGGCGGCCGGCGAGGGGATCGTCGGGCGGGGCGTGGGCTGGTCGGGCTTGTCGTCGGGCTTGTCGTCGGGCTTGTCGTCGGACACGGTCAGGCCTTCTTCTCGGTCACAGCAACGCTGAGGATGCTGATCGGTGCGGCGGGGAAGCCGTCGTCGGGGCTGGACCCGCCGGGGGCGACCCCGGCGGCAGCGATCTTGTCGACAATATCCAACCCGGCGGTCACCTCGCCGAACACGGTGTACCCGTCGGGGTCCGGCAGCGAGGAGTCCCCGTGGACGATGAAGAACTGGCCGCCGTTGCCCTGCTCCGGGTCCGCGGTACGGGCCATCGCGAGCGTGCCGCGGGGGTACGCGCCGTCGGCGGGGGCGTTCTCCACGGCGAAGCCGTAGCCGGGGGTGCCCTGCCCCGTCCCGGTCGGGTCGCCGCACTGCAGCACCTTGAGCGAGTCCGCGGTCGTGAGCCGGTGGCACGGGGCGTTGACCCAGTAGTTCTGCCGCGCCAGCTCGACGAACGAGGCCACGGCCTGGGGGGCCTTCGTGCCGTCGAGGGTGACCTCGATGTCGCCGCAGTTCGTCGCGATCGTCCCGACGAAGGTCTTCCCCTCGGCGGTCGCCGCATCGGGCAGCTCGAGCTGCGCTGCGGTGCCGAGGGCCGCCGGCGGCTGGTCGCACCCCGCGATCGTCGTCGTCGGCTCCGTGGCCGGCTCCTCGGAGGCGAAGACGGTGCCGAGCAGGGCCAGTCCGCCGAGCACGACGACGACGGTGCCCACGATGGCGGCGACCCGCATCCTGCGGGCCCGGTCGGCCTCGCGCCGGGCGAGCGTCGCCTGCTGGCGCTCGTAGCGGCGACGCGCCCGGGCGCGCTCCTGCTCCTTGGTCACGCTGGGTCCCTCCGTGTGGCGGCAACGGCGGCCCAGTCTAGGCAGGCACGCTGCGGCTACGCTCGCACCGTGCTCGCCGTCGCCTTCCCCGCCGCCGCCTTCGGCACGAACTGCTACGTCCTCGCCGCCGGCCCGGGCGAGGAGTGCGTCGTCGTCGACCCCGGCATCGGGGTGGAGCAGACCCTGCGCGACGTGCTCGCCGAGCACCGGCTGCGCCCCGCCGCCGTGCTGCTCACGCACGGACACCTCGACCACGTCTACTCCGTCACCCCGGTGTGCGGCGGGACGACCGCGGCGTACATCCACGGGGAGGACCGCTACCGGCTCCACGACCCCGTCGCCGGCCTGGCCCCGGGCACCCTGGCCATGATGGAGCAGCAGTTCGGTCGTCGGGCGACGTGGCGCGAGCCCGAACGGGTCGTCGAGGTCACCGACCGCCAGCTGCTCGCCCTCGCGGGCCTGGACGTCGAAGTGCTCCACGCGCCGGGGCACACCGAGGGGTCGGTGATGTTCGGCCTCGACGAGGTGCCCGACGGCCTCCCCGCCGAGGAGGCCCTGGAGCGCACGATGGTCTCGGGCGACGTGCTCTTCGCGGGCTCCATCGGGCGCACCGACCTCCTCGGGGGCGACGACGCCGCGATGCGTCGCAGCCTGCGCGACGTCGTGCTCCCCCTGCCCGACTCCACGCTCGTGCTCACGGGGCACGGGCCGGCCACGACGATCCGCCGTGAGCGGGCGACCAACCCGTACCTGCGAGGATTGACCGCGTGAGCGCACCCACCAAGGTGACCCCCATCTCGGGGTTCCCCGAGTTCCTGCCTGCCGAGCGTCTCGTCGAGCTGCACTTCCTCGACGTCGTCCGCGAGGTCTTCGAGCTGCACGGGTTCGCCCCGCTCGAGACGCGCGCCGTCGAGCCGGTCGAGCGGCTGCTGGGCAAGGGCGGTGACGCCGACAAGGAGGTCTACGGCATCCGCCGCCTCGCGGCCGACGACGACCGGGATGCCGCGCTGGGCCTGCACTTCGACCTCACGGTGCCGTTCGCGCGCTACGTGCTCGAGAACGCCGGCCGGCTCGACTTCCCCTTCCGCCGCTACCAGGTGCAGAAGGTGTGGCGCGGCGAGCGACCCCAGGAGGGCCGCTTCCGCGAGTTCACCCAGGCCGACATCGACGTCGTCGACGTCGGCGAGCTCGCCCCGCACTTCGAAGCCGAGATGCCACTCGTCATCGCGGAGGCGTTCCGCCGCCTGCCGGTCGGGGAGTTCCGGATCCAGGTCAACAACCGCAAGATCCCCGAGGGCTTCTACCGCGGCATCGGCATCAGCGACGTCGCGACGACGCTGCGGATCGTCGACAAGCTCGACAAGGTCGGGCCCGGGCCGGTGGCAGAGATGCTCATCGAGTCGGGGGCGAGCGAGGACCAGGCCCGGCAGGTGCTGGCCCTCGCGTCGGTCAGCAGCACCGACCTGTCCTTCGTGGATGCCGTGCACGCCCTCGGCGTGCGGCACCCGACCCTCGACGAAGGGCTCGACGCCCTCGCCGCCGTCGTGGCCGCCGGCATGGAACAGGCGCCGGGGGTGCTCGTGGCCGACCTGCGGGTCGCGCGCGGTCTCGACTACTACACCGGCACGGTCTACGAGACCCAGCTCGTGGGCGCCGAGGCGTGGGGGTCGGTGTGCTCGGGTGGCCGCTACGACTCGCTCGCCTCCGACGGCCGCACGACCTACCCGGGGGTCGGCATCTCGATCGGGCTGACCCGCCTCGTCCACCTCCTCGTGACCAAGCGGGGCCTCACCGCGAGCAGGTCCACGCCGGCCGCGGTGCTCGTCGCCGTCGTCGACGAGGCGAGCCGGGAGACGTCGCGCCGGGTGGCCACGGCCCTGCGGGCGCGCGGCATCCCGTGCGAGGTGGCGCCGAGTGCAGCGAGGTTCGGCAAGCAGATCCGCTACGCCGACCGGCGCGGCATCCCCTTCGTGTGGTTCCCGGGTGCGGGGGAGGGCGGCGACCAGGTCAAGGACATCCGCTCCGGTGAGCAGGTCGACGCCGACGCGGCGACCTGGCAGTGCCCACCCGAGGACCTGCGGCCGGCCGTCGTCACGCCGTAGCTCCAGCCCGGCATCCGGCAGGCGTACCCGCCAACAGGCAGTGGGGCCCACGACGCTGTCCGGTCACGCTCACGGCGCGGCTCATCCGTGCCGACTGCCTGTTGGTGGGTTCGGTGGCACCGGGACCGAGCGAGCCGACCTGGTGGTCAGCTCGCGGCGGTGGGTGGCGGACGCAGCCCGCTCTCCCTGAGCTCGAGCAGCGCGAGGGCGTGGATGACGTCGCTCTCGCCCCGGCGCCAGGCGCCGGCGGGGTCGTCGGACACCCGGGCGAGCCGCGGCATCGGCTGGTTCGCCATGGCGCGCAGGGCGAAGAGGTCGAGGTCCGGTGCGGCGTCGATGAAGCGCTGGGCCGCCCCGGCGCGGCGCGCGAAGCGCACCCGCAGCACGAGCCAGAACAGCCCGACGATGAGGATCGGGATCAGGGCCGTGGTGAGGGCGAGCAGCAGCGACACCTGCTCGACCGCGCTCACGAGGTCGGCGCCTGCCTGCTCGATCTCCGAGCCGACACCGGCGGCGGCCCGGAAGGGGGTCGCGACCCGGTCCTGGAGGAGGGGCAGGTCGTCGAAGCCGTCGCCCGCGCTCGTCATCGTGCCGCGGAAGCTGGCCCCCGCGCCCGAGAGGTCGCGACCCGGCTCGGCGAGCAGCATCGTCGTGTCGTACACCCGCTGCGCCACCCGCACCCAGAGCACGACCCAGAGCACGACGCCGACGTCGGCGACGACCTGGGCCAGGCGCCTCGCGGGGATGTCGCTGTAGAGCTTCATGGGGCTTCCTCCCGGTCGTGGGGTCGGGGTGCGACCCGGGTCTAGACTCGCATCGCGCTCCAGCGGGGGCGCGCCCGCCACGGCAACGGTGCCGTGGCGATCGTCGAGCGAGACAGGGCCAGATAGCCGTGAAGGTCGGGATCCCCAGCGAGGTCAAGAACAACGAGTTCCGGGTCGGCATCACCCCCGTGGGGGTCCACGAGCTCGTGCGCCGTGGGCACGACGTGCTCGTGCAGAAGGGCGCCGGCCTCGGCTCCTCGATCAGCGACGAGGAGTACGTCTCCCAGGGCGCCACGATCATCGACTCCGCCGACGACGTCTGGGGCGAGGCGGACATGGTCATGAAGGTCAAGGAGCCCGTCGCCGAGGAGTACCACCGGCTGCGCGAGGGCCTCACCCTGTTCACCTACCTCCACCTCGCGGCCGACGAGCCGCTGACCAAGGAGCTCGTCGCGAGGAAGGTCACCTCGATCGCCTACGAGACCGTGCAGCTGCCCTCCGGCCTGCTGCCGCTGCTCTACCCGATGTCCGAGGTCGCGGGGTGCCTGGCCCCCCAGGTGGGGGCGCACTCGATGATGAAGGCCCAGGGCGGCCGTGGGGTGCTCATGGGCGGCATCGGCGGCGTCGCCAACTCCAAGGTCGTCGTCATCGGCGCCGGCGTCGCCGGCCAGAACGCGGCGAACATCGCCCTCGGGATGGGTGCCGACGTCACCCTGCTCGACACCGACCTCGACAAGCTGCGGATGAGCTTCTGGCGCTACGACAACCGGGTCGCCCAGATCGCGTCGTCCTCGATGTCGATCAAGGAGCAGGTGCTCGGCGCGGACCTCGTCATCGGCACCGTGCTCATCCCCGGCGCCAAGGCCCCCAAGCTCGTCACCGACGACATGGTCGCCCAGATGAAGCCGGGGTCGGTTCTCGTCGACGTCGCCATCGACCAGGGCGGCTGCTTCGAGCACTCCCGCCCGACGACGCACGCCGACCCGACCTTCCAGGTCCACGACTCGATCTACTACTGCGTGGCGAACATGCCCGGCGCGGTGCCGCACACCTCGACGTGGGCGCTGACCAACGCCACCCTGTCCTACGCGACCAAGCTCGCCGAGCAGGGCTGGAAGGAGGCCTCCCGGGCCGACCCGGCCCTCGCCCTGGGCCTGAACACCCACGGCGGCCACGTGACCTACGCCGCGGTCGCCGAGGCCTTCGGCATGGACAGCATCACCCTCGACGAGGCCCTGTCCTGACCGACGCCGCGAGCCCGCCGACGGCCCGCCCCACCCCGGTGGCGCGGGCCGTCGACGCGTGGCTGACCCACCTCGACGTCGAGCGCGGGGTGTCCCGCAACACGCTCACGGCCTACCGGCGCGACCTGGCCCGGTGGACCGCCCACCTCGCCTCCGTCGGGGTCGACCGTCCCGAGGACGTCCGCGAGGCCCACGTCAGCGACTTCCTCGCCGGGCTGCGCGAGGGCGACGAGCACCACCAGCCGCTCGCCGCGACGTCCGCCGCCCGCACCCTCGTCGCCGTACGCGGCCTGCACCGCTTCCTCGCGCTCGAGGGCGTCCTCGACGCCGACCCCGCGCGCACGGTGAGCCCGCCGAGGCCCCCGTCGCGGCTGCCCAAGGCGATCCCGGTCGAGGACGTCGAGCGCCTCCTGGAGGCGGCTTCGGTCGGCGACACCCCGGCATCCCTGCGCGACCGCGCCCTCCTCGAGGTGCTCTACGGCACCGGGGCCCGCATCTCCGAAGCGGTCGGCCTCGACGTCGACGACGTCGAGGGGGAGGACCGCGTGGTCCGGCTGCGGGGCAAGGGCGGCAAGGACCGGGTCGTCCCGCTCGGGTCGTACGCCGCCGCGGCGCTGTCGGCCTGGCTCGTGCGCGGCCGGCCCACCCTCGCCGCGCGGGGTGTCGGCACCCCCGCGCTCTTCCTCAACGCCCGTGGGGGGCGGTTGTCGCGGCAGAGTGCCTGGTCGGTGCTGCGGGCCTGCGCCGAGCGGGCTCACCTCGAGGGCCACCTCTCGCCCCACACCCTGCGCCACTCGTTCGCGACCCACCTCCTCGAGGGTGGCGCCGATGTGCGCGTCGTCCAGGAGCTGCTCGGCCACGCATCGGTGACGACGACGCAGGTCTACACCCTCGTCACCGTGCAGCGGCTGCGCGAGGTCTACGCCCAGAGCCACCCCCGGGCCCGCTGAGCCCGCGCGGCAACCCGCCTTCGCGGCCCGGGCCTCGCCCGCTGATAGGGTCGGCACGATCAGCGAGAGGCTGACCGAGAGACCGCTACCGGGGAGTGGAGAGTTGGATTCCGACGCGGCGTTGCAGATCCGCCTTGCCGGACAGGTGGGGCCGACCGGGCGGCCCCTCCCGGACTTCCCGGAGCCGCAGCCGCTGACCTCCCACGGCCCGGCGCGCATCATCGCGATGTGCAACCAGAAGGGCGGGGTCGGCAAGACGACGACGACGATCAACCTCGGGGCCGCGCTCGCGGAGGTCGGTCGGCGCGTGCTGCTCGTCGACTTCGACCCCCAGGGCGCGCTGTCGGTGGGCCTCGGCATCCCGGCGCACGAGCTCGACGTCACGATCTACAACCTGCTCACCGAGCGCGGTCACGACGTGCGCGAGGTCATCCGGCGCACCAAGGTCGAGGGCCTCGACATCATCCCGGCGAACATCGACCTGTCCGCCGCCGAGGTCCAGCTCGTCGGGGAGGTGGCCCGCGAGCAGATCCTCGCCCGCGTGCTGCGCCCGGTCGTCGACGACTACGACGTCGTGCTCATCGACTGCCAGCCCTCCCTCGGCCTGCTCACCGTCAACGCCCTGACGGCGGCGCACGGCGTCATCATCCCGCTCGAGTGCGAGTTCTTCGCGATGCGCGGGGTGGCGCTGCTCGTCGAGACGATCGAGAAGATCACCGACCGGCTCAACCCGCGACTGCAGGTCGACGGCATCCTCGCGACGATGTACGACGGCCGCACCCTGCACTCGCGCGAGGTCGTCGCGAGCGTCGTCGAGCACTTCGGCGACGACGTCTTCCACACCGTCATCTCGCGCACCGTCAAGTTCCCCGACGCCTCCCTCGCCGCCGAGCCGCTCACGACCTACGACGCGAGCCACAAGGGCGCCGACGCCTACCGGCAGCTCGCCCGCGAGCTCATCGCCCGCGGTGGGGCGGCCTGACCCGATGGCGACGGCCCCCGACGAGGCCGGGGGCGTCACCGACGTCACCCCCGGCGGTGTGCTGACCCGGCGAGCGCCGGCGACCGCCTTCGAGGTCACCCTCGACAACTTCAGCGGGCCCTTCGACCTGCTCCTCGGGCTCATCAGCAAGCACCGCCTCGACATCACCGAGATCGCCCTCGCGAGGGTCACCGACGACTTCATCGCGCACATCCGCGCCGAGCGGGCGACACCCGGCGGCTGGGACCTCTCCCAGGCCAGTGAGTTCCTCCTCGTCGCCGCGACCCTGCTCGACCTCAAGGCCGCCCGCCTCCTGCCGCAGTCCGGGCCGGAGGACGAGGAGGACCTCGCGCTCATCGAGGCCCGCGACATCCTGTTCGCCCGGTTGCTGCAGTACCGGGCCTTCAAGGACATCGCCCACACCTTCGGCGAGCGGATGGCGACGGCCGGGCGCATGCAGCCGCGCACGGCATCCCTCGAACCCCACCTCGCCGCGCTGCTGCCCGAGCTCGTCATGACCGTGACGCCCGAGCAGCTCGCCATGGTCGCGGCGCGGGCGCTGACGCCGAAGCCGGTGCCGACGGTCGGCCTCGGCCACCTCCACGCGCCGGCGGTGAGCGTGCGTGAGCAGGCGGGTCTCATCGGCGCCCGGCTGCGCCGCGAGCGGGTCGCCTCGTTCCGCAGCCTCGTCGCCGACGCCGACTCCACCCTCGTCGTCGTGGCCCGCTTCCTCGCGCTGCTCGAGCTGTTCCGCGAGTCGGCGATCGGCTTCGAGCAGGCCGAGGCCCTCGGCGAGCTCACCGTCCGGTGGACCGGCCCGGAGGAGGGCGAGATCGAGGTCGACGACGAGTTCGACGAGCCGCTCGCCGAGCACGACGAGCCCACGACCGCAGCCCAGGAGAGCACCGATGAGTGAGTCGCACGAGCACCCCGGGGCGGTCGACGTCCCCGAGGCACCCCCGACCCCCGCTGGCTCCGAGGCGGCCGAGGCGGCGGACGCGGCCGACGCTGCCGAGGCGGCCGACGCCTCGCAGGAGCAGCTCGCCCTCGACGTCGCCGAGTTCCCGGGGGGCATCCACGGTGCCCTCGAGGCCGTCCTCATGGTCGTCGACGAGCCCGTCACGGCGGTGGCCCTCGCGACGGCCCTCGAGCAGCCCGTCGCCGACGTCGAGGCGGCCCTCGCCGAGCTCGAGGAGGGGTACGTCGAGCAGCGCCGCGGCTTCACCCTGCGCCCGGTCGGCGGGGGCTGGCGGATCTACAGCCGCCACGAGTACGCCCCGGTCGTGGAGCGCTTCGTCCTCGACGGCCAGCAGGCCCGCCTGACCCAGGCCTCGCTCGAGACGCTCGCGGTCATCGCCTACCGCCAGCCGGTCTCGCGCTCGCGCGTGGCGGCCGTGCGCGGCGTCAACGTCGACGGCGTCATCCGCACGCTGCTCAGCCGGGGGCTCATCGAGGAACGCGGCCACGACGAGGAGTCCACCGCCATCCTGTACGGCACGACGTCGTACTTCCTCGAGCGGCTCGGCCTGCAGAGCCTGGACGACCTACCGGCCCTGGCGCCCTACCTGCCCGAGGTCGACGTGCTCGACGAGATCGCCGAAGGAGGCCACGCATGACGCCGCCGAGGAGACGTGGACCCGCGCCGCAGGGCAAGGGCGGTGGCCGGGGTCCCGGCACGCCGAGCGGCCGCACTGGTGCCGGAAAGGCTTCCGCAAAGGCTTCCGGGAAGGCTTCGGGAAAGGCCCCCGGAAAGAGCCCCGGAAAGACCCCCGGAAAGACCCCCGGGAGGGCGCCCGGTCAGGCCACCGGACGGGGCGCGAAGCCGCGCGGTGTCGGCACGACCCGGCCGAGCCAGCCGACGGCGGCCCCGCAGTGGCCGGACCGACCGGCGGTCGACGTCCACGACCCGGACGGCGTGCGGCTGCAGAAGCTGCTCGCAGCCGCCGGCGTCGGGTCGCGCCGGGTCTGCGAGGACCTCATCACCGCGGGCCGGGTCGAGGTCGACGGCCACGTCGTCACCGAGCTCGGGGTGCGCATCCGACCGACCCAGGCCGTCCACGTCGACGGGGTGCGCATCCAGCTCGACGAGTCGCGGGTCTACCTCGCGTTCAACAAGCCGCTCGGGGTCGTCACGACGATGAGCGACGAGCTCGGCCGGGTCGACATCGGTGACTTCCTCGCCAACCGCACGGAACGCCTCTTCCACGTCGGACGCCTCGACGCCGACACCGAGGGGTTGCTCCTGCTCACGAACGACGGCGACCTCGCGCACCGGCTCCAGCACCCGCGCTACGGCGTGCTCAAGACCTACCTCGCGCAGATCCCGGGCCCCGTCCCGCGCGACCTGGGCCGCCGGCTGCGCGAGGGCATCGAGCTCGACGACGGGCCGGTGCGGGTCGACTCGTTCCGCGTCGTCGACTCCGCGCCCGGCAAGGCGCTCGTCGAGGTGGTCCTCCACGAGGGCCGCAAGCACATCGTGCGGCGGATGCTCGCCGAGGCCGGCCACCCCGTGCTCAGCCTCGTGCGCACCCAGGTGGGCCCGATCCACCTCGCCGACACCAGGCCGGGCAGGTGGCGCAACCTCACGAGCGCGGAGGTCGGGGCCCTCTACGCCGCGGCGGGGCTGTGACCCGCGTCCACGTCATCGGCACCGGGCTGCTCGGCACGAGCCTCGGGCTCGCGCTGCGCCGGCTCGGCGACGACGTCACCCTCGAGGACATCAGCCCCACGCACGCGGCCCTCGCCCGCGACCTCGGCGCCGGGCGGCTGCCCGACGGCCCGGTCGACCCCGAGCTCGTCGTCGTCGCCACGCCCCCCGACGTCACGGCCCACTGCGTCGCCGGCGCCCTGCGACGATGGCCGTCCGCGGCGGTCACCGACCTCGCGTCGGTCAAGGGTGCGGTGCTCGACGCCCTGCGGGACGCCGGGACCGACCTCACCCGGTACTGCGGCTCGCACCCCATGGCCGGCCGGGAGCGGTCCGGCGCCGTCTCGGGGCGGCACGACCTCTTCGACGGACGGGCGTGGGTCCTCACCCCGACGACCGAGACCGACCCGGCCGTCGTCGCGCTCGTCACCGCAGTCGCCCGCTCCGCCGGGTCGGCGGTCAGCACCCTGGCCCCGGAGCACCACGACGCCGCGGTCGCAGCGGTCTCGCACGTCCCGCAGCTGGCCGCGAGCCTCGTCGCCGCGCGCCTCGAGCGCCTCGACGACGCGGCCGTCGCCCTCGCCGGCCAGGGCCTGCGTGACGTCACCCGCATCGCCGCGAGCGACCCGGGCCTGTGGACCCAGATCCTCGCCGGGAACGCGCCGGCCGTGCGCGACGTGCTCACCGCACTCGTCGACGACCTGGGGCGGGTCGTCGACGCCCTCGACGAGCTGAGCACGTCGAGCGACGCGCCCGGCGCGCGGGGCACCCTCGCCCGGGCCATCGCCGCGGGCAACGCGGGCCACGCGCGCATCCCGGGCAAGCACGGCGCAGCGCCGACGGCGTACACGACGGTGCGCGTCCTCATCCCGGACGAGCCCGGCCAGCTCGGTCGCCTCTTCGCCGACATCGCGGTGATCGGCACGAACATCGAGGAGTTCCACCTCGACCACGGCCTCGGCCAGCCGTTCGGCCTCGCCGAGGTCGACGTCGTGCCGGCCGCGGCGGCGGGGCTCGCCCACGCCCTCGCCGACCGGGGCTGGCGGCTGCACGGCTGAGCCGGCCACTAGGCTGACGCCCCATGACCGCCCCCCTCACGATCGCGATCGACGGTCCCTCCGGCTCCGGCAAGAGCACCGTCTCGAAGGCGGTGGCCCGCCGGCTCGGCATCGGCTACCTCGACACCGGCGCGATGTACCGCGCACTCACGTGGTGGTGCCTCGAGCGTGGGCTCGACCTCACGGATGCCGGGGCCGTCGCGGATGCCGCGCGCCGGCTGCCGCTCGAGATCGGCACCGACCCGGGGGCGCCGACCGTCACCGTCGGCGGCACCGACGTCACCGAGGCGATCCGCACGACGCGGGTCAGCACCGCCGTGTCGGCCGTGGCGACCAACCTCGACGTGCGCGCGGTCCTGCAGCAGCTGCAGCGCGACCTCATGGACCGGATCGCCGCGCAGACCGGGGGAGTGGTGGCCGAGGGGCGTGACATCACGACCGTCGTCGCCCCCGGAGCCCGGGTGCGGGTGCTCCTCACGGCATCCGAGGCGGCCCGGCTGCGCCGCCGCTCGGCGGAGCTGCACGGCAGCGACGACGCCGCCGCGGTCGAGGCCACGCGCGACCAGGTGGTCCGTCGCGACCGCGACGACTCGACCGTCTCGACGTTCACCGAGGCGGCCGACGGCGTCGTGCTCGTCGACACCTCCGACCTCGACCTCGACGAGAGCGTCGAGGCCGTGCTCGACGTCGTCGCGGCCGAGACCTCCGACTGACGACGACCGGCGTGGTCGACGACAACGCGGCCCCCGGGCCGGCTCGGGCCCGGCTCGGGCACCTCGTGGGCCGGTCCCTCTTCCTCCTGCTGTACGCGGCCCGGTCCGCCGGCCGCTCGAACGTCCCGGCGCGTGGCCCGGTGCTGCTCGCGGCCAACCACACCGGCTACCTCGACGGCGCCCTCGTGCTGTCGATGGCGCCGCGGCCCAGCCACTTCCTCGTCCTCGCGAAGACGTTCGACGGCGTCGTCGGGCACCTGCTGCGCTGGAGCGGGCAGATCCCCATCGACCAGGGGCGCGGCGACCGCACCGCGCTCGGCCGGGCCCTCGACGTGCTCGGCCGCGGCGGTGTCGTCGGCATCTTCCCCGAAGGGGGCCGGGGGCGGGGCGACCTCGCCGCCGCCGGCAAGGGCGTCGCCTGGCTCGCGCTCCAGTCCGGCGCGCCCGTCGTGCCGACCGCCTGCCTGGGCACCCGCCGCACCGGACAGCTCGCCGCGTCCTGGCCGCGGTTGCGGTCCCGGATGGTCGTCGACTTCGGCGCGCCGGTCACCCTCGACCTGCCCGACGGGCTCCCGGGCCGTGACCGGCTGGCCCTGGCGACCGAGCAGATCAGGGTCGCCCTCGTGGAGCACGTCCACGCGGCGGCCGACCGGCACGGCATCCCGCTGCCGACGGACCTGCCCCCCGACCTCCTGGACTGAGCCACCCCCGCGGTGGGGGAGAATGGCCGGATGAGCACCGAGGAGCCCACGACCCAGACCCAGGACCCCGCAATCGTCGAACGAGCGCTGCGGGTGGGGCTGGAGGACTTCGAGCTCAGCGCCGACGACCGGGCCCTCCTCGACCGCGGCGACGACGCCCTCGACACCGAGGTGGCCGCCGGCCCGCTGCCGGTCGTCGCCGTCATCGGCCGCCCGAACGTCGGGAAGTCCACGCTCGTCAACCGGATCATCGGCCGCCGCGAGGCCGTCGTCGAGGACGTCCCCGGCGTCACCCGCGACCGGGTCGCCTACGAGGCCGACTGGGTCGGGCGCCGGTTCACGCTCGTCGACACCGGCGGGTGGGCGGTCGACGCCAAGGGCATCCACCTGCGCGTCGCCGAGCAGGCCGAGATCGCGGTCGAGCTGGCCGATGCCGTGCTCTTCGTCGTCGACGCGACGGTCGGGGCCACCGACGACGACGAGGCCGTCGTCAGGCTGCTCCGCCGGGCCGGCAAGCCCGTCGTGCTCATCGCGAACAAGGTCGACGACCAGCGCACCGAGGCCGACGCCGCGGCCCTGTGGAGCCTCGGACTGGGCCAGCCGTGGCCGGTCTCGGCGCTGCACGGCCGGGGCAGCGGTGACGCCCTCGACGCCCTCCTCGAGGTGCTCCCCGAGGTCTCGGCCATGGGCGGCGCCTATGAGCGCGGCGGCCCGCGCCGGGTCGCCCTCGTCGGCCGTCCGAACGTCGGGAAGTCCTCGCTGCTCAACAAGCTCGTCGGCCACGAGCGCGTCGTCGTCGACGACGTCGCGGGCACGACGCGCGACCCCGTCGACGAGCTCGTCGAGATCGGGGGGCGAGCCTGGCGCTTCGTCGACACCGCCGGTATCCGGCGCCGGGTCCACCAGACCCGGGGTTCGGACTTCTACGCCTCGCTGCGCACCCAGACGGCCCTGGAGAAGGCGGAGGTCGCCGTCGTGCTCGTCGACGCCTCCGAGGTCATCTCCGAGCAGGACGTCCGGGTCATCCAGCAGGTCATCGACGCCGGGCGGGCCCTCGTCATCGCGTACAACAAGTGGGACCTCACCGACGAGGAGCGCCGCCACTTCCTCGAGCGCGAGATCGAGCGCGACCTCGTGCAGATCCCGTGGGCGCCCCGGGTCAACGTCTCGGCCCGCACCGGACGGCACACCGACAAGCTCGTCCCCGCGCTCGACACCGCCCTCGCTTCATGGGAGGCCCGGATCCCGACCGGGCGGCTCAACGCGTTCCTCGGCGAGGTCGTCGCGGCCCACCCGCACCCGGTGCGTGGCGGGAAGCAGCCCCGCATCCTGTTCGCCACCCAGGCGGGCACCCGGCCGCCGCGGTTCGTCCTCTTCGCGTCGGGCTTCATCGAGGCGGGCTACCGCCGGTTCGTCGAGCGCCGGCTGCGTGAGGAGTTCGGCTTCGTCGGCACCCCGATCGAGATCTCCGTGCGGGTGCGCGAGAAGCGTGGCCGCCGCTGACGTCGACCTGCCCCGGGTGCCCTGGGGTGCGCCGGGGCGATTGGGACGGCACCCGGCGCATGGGATAGGGTTTCGACGCTCCCGCAGGGGGCAGCCACGGGCTGTGGCGCAGCTTGGTAGCGCACTTGACTGGGGGTCAAGGGGTCGCAGGTTCAAATCCTGTCAGCCCGACTGATGTTTATGCAGGTCAGAGACCTAGGGGGGTCACGAAGCCCGGTTTCGTGCAACAAACGTGCAACAAGGGGATCGTTGGCCGTCGCCGAGGGGGAGGCGGGGACCGCGTCATCGTGGCGGTCCAGCCGAGGGGCAGGGCCACCCGCCTGAACTGGGGAAACGCGCAAGACGGGCCCCCGTCAGCCGCCACCGGACAGCTGTCTGTGTGGCCCCGCTGGTCTCATCACCTGAGACGTGCAGCGGCAGCCGGGACGAGTTCGTGCCGGCGGGGCCTGAGGCGGTCAGTGCCGCCGCCGCAGCCGCGAGTCAACGATTGTGGACCGGGGCTGAAGGGCGGCGGCCACGCGCTCGACCCCCAGCCGCGTCTCGAGCCCCGGAGTGCCGGGCGGTGTTGTGCAGCGCCTCGGTCGCGACGCGAAGGGCGGCGACCTCCACGGCGGCGGGGATGCCGGCGACGATGCCGCGCCCCTCGACGCACACGTCGAGGCCCGCCGTGGCGAAGCCGTGGGCCACGGCGTGCATCGCCTCGCTGAGCCTCAGGTCGTCCAGGGCAGCGGGCCTCAGCCCGTCGACGATGCGCCGTGCCGACACCCCGGCGGTGCACCCCATCAGCTGGTCGCCTGGGGGCACTGAGACGCACCAGATCCGCCGACTAGATCGATCAGCGGCCACGATGGAAGAAATGCTGGATCAACACGCATCACACGCTGACGGTGCGCCCGACGGGTGGCGAGGCCACCTGGATTGTCCAGGCTCCTGGCAGTGGAATGAGCGTCACACCAACAACAGCGCGCAAATTCACACCAAGCGAGACGTTCAGCTCGGTCATGGCCGTGGCTCCGCTGAACTCCACGCATCCGCCGCCATGACAACCGGTCGCCTCCCCGCGGGTGTGGCGCACACGGACGCGCCTACCGCGCGTGCATATCGGTCGATTCGTCAGGACTGCCGACGACCCGGGCTCACCCCGACCCTAGCCCTGCCTGGCGTGCCATGAGGATTGCGGTGGCCCGGTCGCTGGCTCCTATCTTGGCCAGGACGTTTGACACCACGTTGCGCACTGTCTTGTCCGAAAGGTAGAGCCGGGAGGCGATTGCGGCGTTCGACAGGCCCGCCGCGACGAGATCGAGGACCTGCAGCTCGCGGTCGGTGAGGTGCGGGAAGGACTCCGCTCCGCGTCTGGCCGTCTGGGCGGATTCGCGCACCCTGCTGAGGACCTGTTCGGCGACGGTGCCGCCGAACACCGCTCCGCCGGCCGCGACATCGTGCAGGGCACGGGCGACCTCCTGCTTGGTGGCGCCCTTGACGAGGTAACCCCGTGCCCCTGCGCGCAGCGCGGCGAGCACACTGTCGGCACCCTCGTGCATCGAGAGCACGAGCACCTGCGTCGCGGGGCACCTGGCGACGACCTCGCGGGTGGCCTCGACGCCGCCAAGCCCGGGCATCGAGAGGTCCATCAGCACGACGTCCGGGCTGAGCGCCTCGGCCAGGCGTACGGCCTCGTGACCGTCCCCAGCTTCACCGACCACCTCGACACCGGCGAGTGATCCGAGGACCATGGTCAGGCCTTCTCGGTACACCGGGTGGTCGTCGGCGACCACCACGCGCAGAACCTCGCGGTCCGTTGTACTCATGCTCCAACCTCCGCGCCGGTCCGGCCGGGCGGGAGCTCGGCCCCCAGGGTGTCGGGAACGGGCAGCCGGGCGAGCACGAGCGTGCCGCCGGCCGGCCCGGGGGAGACCGTGCAGGTCCCACCGATCTCCTCGGCCCGTTCGCGCATCGAGACCAGGCCGACGCCGGGGGTCGGCGCGGGCGGCAGGCCTCGCCCGTCGTCGGCCACGGTGACCTCGAGGGCGTCGGCCACGCGCTCGACCCCTAGCCGCACCTTTCGGGCCCCGGAGTGCCGGGCGGCGTTGTGCAGCGCCTCGGTCGCGACGCGAAGGGCTGCGACCTCCACGGCGGCGGGGAGGCCGGCGACGTTGCCGCGGACCTCGACGCGCACGTCGAGGCCCGCCGTGGCGAACCCGTCGGCCACGGCGTGCATCGCCTCGCTGAGCCCCAGGTCGTCCAGGGCAGCGGGCCTCAGCCCGTCCACGATGCGCCGTACGGTTGCCACGGCTCCGGTCAGCAGCGACTCCGCCCGGGCCGAGAGGGCGGCGACCTCCTCGTCTGTCGTGCGGCTGCGCACCTCCCCGACCTGGAGCGCCACAGCAGCGAGCACGGGGCCGAGGTCGTCGTGCAGGTCGCGACGTAGCCGGCGCCTCTCCTCCTCGCGTGCGGTGACGATCCGTTCGCGGGAGGTCTGGAGCGCCTCCCTCAGCTGCACGGCGTGGGCGGCGACCGCGACGTGGCGGGCGAGGTCGTCGAGGAGCCTGAGGTCACCGGGGGAGAGCGGGCGGCCGACGCGCCTGGGACCGACCTCGAGGTGCCCGACGACGGTTCCGGAGTACACGAGCGGCACCCGGATGCCGTCGGACGCGGGGGTCCCACTGGCGGATGACGGGCCGTCCTCGACCTCGACCACGACCCAGGGCAGCTGGAGGGCGTGCCGCACGGCATCCGCAGAACCGCGCAGCGCCTCGGGTCCGACCGGCTCGGACGCCGCCTCGAGGCGTTGTCCCAGTCGCACCAGCGCCCGGTAGGGGTCGGCGCGGTCGCCTCGGGCCACGCGGTCGACGAACCGTTGCACTCGTCGATGTACCGGCTCGGCGCCGAGCGCGACGAGCACCGTCGCGACGAGCGGTGCGCCGGTGCGCTCGCCGAGCAGGTCCCCGACCGCGAGGACCACCACGACATACACCGCGACGACCACGGAAGTCAGGACGGCGTACACCAGCGTGCGGTTGATGACGAGGTCGACGTCCCACAGTCGGTAGCGCAGGCTCGCGACGGCGATGCCGAGCGGCAGCGGCAGCACGGCGACCGCGAGCAGGACGTCGGAGCCACCTTCGGGACCGAAGACCTGCCCGAGCGCGAGAAGGGCAAGACTCAGCACGGCGCCCCACACGACCCACTTCCCCTGCTGCCTCTCCTCCCCGACGGAGCGACGAAGGCGTTGCACCAGCGAGATCAGACCCGCGACGGAGCACACCGCGAGCAGCGGCAGGGAAGCGGCGAGCAGCACCGGGCCGATCGCGGTACCCGTCGGTGAGGTGACGGACGGGTCGAGCCCGTCCAGGGGTGGGCGGTCGAGCTGGTCGTAGGGGGTGAGCGCCCACCCGGCGACCGCGAGCGCGCTGACCGCCAGCGCGGCCCACCACACGACCCGCCACACGCCGACCGGGTACGCGCCGTCGGGCAGCCGAAGTGGGAGCAGCGCGGCAAGGACGCAGTACCCCACGACCCACACCCACGTCCCGAGCCACAGCGCCAGCTCGCCCGCCGGGAGCGACCCGGGGTCCACGACGAGCGCGTGCCTGGCCCAGTCCAGGCAGAACGAGGCGAGCGTGAGCGCGAGGCCCACGACCAGCAGCATCCACCCGATGACGAGGCGGGGACGGCGGAACGCGACGAGCCCGCCGGTGACACCGAAGACGGCGCCGGCCAGACCCGGGGCGGCAGGAGGCACGTCGTCGGCGAGCCCGAGCACAATCGACCACGCGGTCAGGGTGAGGGTGAGCGCACCAGCCACGACGGCAAGCGTGGATGTGCGCGTGACGACGTCCGGCTCGACGGACGGGACGGGCGTCATGGGCGTTGCGCGTCCTTCGGGCACCACAGGCATGGGCGCCATCGTGCCCAACGCCCGGGGGCCCTGTCACGGGACAGGCCGTCCCGACCTGCCCGGGACATCGCGCCGGCAACGGGGCAGGTCGTCCCGCGAACGAGGTGACGCGGCGTCTGCTGACGACGGGACGCCTGATCCACGAGCGTGTCCATGACGCACCGGGAGGTCCGGTGCCCACCCCAAGGAGAACTCAGATGTCCCCCAGCACCACCCCCATCAGCACCTCCACTACCACCCGCGGACCGGTCAGCCGCTGGGCCGGCGACGTCGCCGGCCCGTCCCCTGAGGCCACCGGGTCGCAGCCACGCCCCGGCAACGGTGTGCGGGGCCTGGCCGCCGCCATGGTCGCCGGCCCCATCGCGATGACCGCATGGTTCCTCGTCGAACCGGCCGTTCTTCCCCGCGAAGAGCCGACGGTCTTCCTCGCGTCCGTGGCGGCCGCCCCCGGGCGCTACCTGCTCGCCACCGTGTTCCTCGCCCTGGCCGGCGCCCTGGCGATCCCGGCCGCGCTCGGCGTCGGCCGCCTGTTGCGTCCCCGGATGCCGCGCACGGCCGCCCTGCTCGTGGCCACCATGTCGCTCTCCGGCCTGGGGCTCTGGGCGCAGGCCGGCTTCCGATCGTTCGTGGTCTCCATGGTGCTCGACGGGACCGTGCCCGCATCCGCCGTCGAGAGCTACACCGCCTTCCAGGACAACGGTCTCTTCGCGGCCCTGGTCGTGCCCGCGCTCGCGCTCGGGGCGATTTCGACCATGGTGTGGATCGGTGCCCTGCTGCGCACACGGCTGGCCCCGCTGTGGGTACCCGCAGCCCTGCTCATCGGTGCCGTGCTCGCGTCGGGCGAGTTCCCGGACGTCGTGACCATCGGCGGCGCGGCACTCACCGCCGGAGCGAACGTCGCCCTCGCGCGGATCCTGCTCCGAGGCCCTCGGGGATGACCCGGAGGTCCTGAGGGCGCGACCCCGCCGGCGACGCCACCGGCGGGGTCGTGCCTTCGATTGCGATGGAGCTGCTCGGGGGCCCATAGCTGCTGCGGGAGATCCGCTCGACACCCGAGGGACGACCACAACCAGCGAGCGCGATTGCCCGAGCCGCGCGACGATCAGGGGGCGACGAGAGCCTCACGTGTGAAGCGTCGGATCTCTGACGCGTTGTAGGCCGGCGCCGCGTGGTCGTCGGTCCGGGGGCGCCGCGGGCCACAGTTCCAGCGCGGCGACACCACCCCACGGGCGCCGTCCCGGGACATTCTCGGGACATTGCGGCGATGTGCCCGGGACATCGGGCGCAGGAGCGTTGCGGTCATGACAACCACCACAGCCCCTGTCCCATCCATCGAGGTCTCCAGCGGAGCCTCCCGTCCCAGCGCACTCCGTCGTGTCGCAGTCGCAGCCGCCGCGCTGGTCAGTTGCGCCCTTCCCGTCACCTTCACGGTGACGATCTCCGCGATGCTGGTCACCGGTGCCGACGTCGACCATCGATTCCACCAGCTCACCGGGAAGGGCCTGGTTCTCCTGGCCCTCTGGCTCGGCTCGGTCCTGCCCCTGATCCGAGCGGGCTGGCGCGGGCGGCGTCCGTCGACCGCTGTCGGCTACCGCCACCTGGCCTTCATCGGTGCCGGCGTCGTCACCTCGGCGATCGCCGCCGGTGGCGGCGCACGGGTGCTCGTTGCGGTGGTGGCGGTGACCGGTGCACTCCTGTGGGCCGCCATTCCCCTGCGGCCGCGGCTGGGCGGAACCATCTCCGTCGACCCCGTGCTCACGCCGCTCGCGCTGTTCGTTGGTGCGGTCCTGATGCCCTACGCCGCTGACCAGCTCGCGCCCGCGGCTACTTCGTCAAGGGTGGCGGACGGGAGGACCTGCTCCAGGCAGTGCGGACGGTCGCCGCCGGAGGCGCCATGTTCAGCCCGGCGATCGCGGACCGGCTGGGCGCGTGGTTCGGCGGACTGGCGGCTCAGTCCGGACGGGAACTGTTCCCACAGCTGACCGATCGAGAGCGTGAGGTCCTGGACCTCCTCGCCCGTGGCTACGACAACCGGCGCATCGCCAAGGCGCTCTTCCTCTCCGACAAGACCATCCGCAACCACGTGCCGTCGGTGCTCACCAAGCTGGGAGCCGCCGACCGCGCTGACGCGGTGCAGCGGGCACGTCGGGCGGGGCTCGGCGCCGACGACCCGCGCCTGACTCCATGACCTGAGGCCGGCGCGCCATCCGGCTGACGACTTGGGCACTGGTACCCCACGATGTCCGTGAACCGATCCGGCCACTCGAGGGAACAAGTAGGTGTGACACTCGACCAGGGCGCTCCCAGCGACGCGGAGCTCATCGCGCAGATCGCCGATGGCGACCGCGGTGCGTTGCACACGCTGTTCACCCGTCACCAGCCCTGGCTGGCGGCGCGGGTCCGCCGTCGTTGCGCCGACCCGGCCATCGTCGCCGAGGTCGTCAATGACACCTTCCTCGCGGTCTGGCAGCAGCCCACCAGGTACAAGGGCGAGGGCGAGGTCGCCGCGTGGCTGTGGGGTATCGCCATCCGCACGCTCCTGCATCGCCTCCGCCCGCGCAAGTCGGTGTTCGAGCGCCTCGTGCAGTCCCGCCCGCAGCACCACCCCTCGGCGGAGGAGGCCGTGCTCCTGCAGGTCCAGCACAGCGACGTGGGCCAGGCGCTGCAGAAGCTGTCTCCAGAGCTCCTCGCCGTGGTGCAGGCAACCGTCATCGACGGCCTGACCACCCGCGAGGCCGCCGCGCTGCTCGGCATCCCGAGCGGAACCGTGAAGAGCCGCATGAGCCGGGCCCGGCTCGAGCTGAGGGAGGCACTCCTGTGAACACCCACCGCACCGACTGGCACGTCGAGGACGAGGACCTGGCCGCGTACGGCACCGGGTCACTCGCCTCGGTGCCCGCCACCTCCGTCGAGGCGCACCTGATGGGCTGCGAAGGATGCCGCGAGCGTCTCGCCCGCACTGGGCAGCCGCAGGACATCGAGGACGCCTGGCTCACCCTGGCCGACGCCGTCGACCGGCCGTCGACCGGCCCGCTGGGCCGGCTCACCGGGCGGCACCACCTCCTGCGGTCCTCGGTCGCGACCCCCACCATGCTCGCTGCGGCCCTCGCCGGCATCGCGCTCGTGGTGGCTGTACCCCTCGTGGCGGCTGTCGTCGCGGGGGATGCCGCCCTGGTCGCGCTGCTCGTCGGTGCGCCCCTCGCGCCGGTCACCGCTGCGGGGCTGGCCTACCGCGACTGGGCGGACCCCGCCGGCGAGATCAGCCTGGCGACACCGTCGACCGGTCTCCCGCTGGTCGCCAAGCGGGCCCTCCTCGTCTCCGTGGGTGCGCTGTTGGCGGCGGGTGTCAGCCTGTTCGTCGTGAGCACGTGGGTCGCCGCACCCGCCGCCCTGTTCTTCTCCTGGTGCCTGCCGGGCCTGGCCCTGTCGGCGCTGGTGATGCTCGCCGGGACCACCCGGCTGGATCCGCTGCGCGTCGCCCTCGGCCTCGGCCTGACCTGGGCGGCCGCGGTCGTGGCCGGCTCCTGGGCGCCGCGCAGCCTGCGCCCCGAGGCCGTCCTGCACGTTCTGGCGACCCCTGAGCTCCAGACGGCCGCCCTTTCGATCGTCGTCGTCTCCCTTTTCACCACGGTCGCCCGACGCGACCTCGTCTCCTACCGGAGGACCGCATGACCATCCTGACCTCGGTTGCATCTCTCGAGATCGACGAGCTGACCAAGACGTACGGGCGCACCAAGGCGCTGGACGGCGTGTCCTTCTCGGCGGGTCGCGGCGTCATCGGGTTGCTCGGCCCGAACGGCGCCGGCAAGACCACACTGCTGCGGATGGTGGCGACCGTGCTTGCCCCGGACTCGGGCAGCCTGCGGCTGCTGGGCCTGGACCCGGCCGACCCCGCCCAGCGGATCGACATCCGTCGCCGGCTCGGGTACCTGCCGCAGTCCCCCGGCCTCTACGCGGGGTTCACCCCGTTCGACCTCGTCGACTACGTGGCCGTGCTCAAGGAGCACACCGACCGCGACTGGCGTCGCGACGAGACCCGACGGGTGCTCGAGTCCGTCGGACTGGCCGACGTCATGCACCAGAAGATCCGCCGCCTGTCAGGGGGGATGAAGCAGCGCGTCGCCCTGGCCGCGGCGATGGTCGGCAGCCCGGACCTGCTCGTCCTCGACGAACCGGCCAACGGGCTCGACCCCGACCAGCGCCTCCAGCTGCGCTCCCTGCTGAGCCAGTCCTCAACGGTGCTGATGTCGACACACAACATCTCGGAGGTCGGGGCACTCTGCCAGAGCGTCTACGTCATGTTCTCCGGACGCGTCCGCTTCGCCGGCACCCCCGCCGAGCTGGCCGGGCTCGCGGCCGGACGGGTGTGGGAGGACGACTCCCAGGACCCGCGCGCCATCCGCAGCTGGATGACCGCGACCGGGGCCTTCCGGCACCTCGGCGAGCCGCCCGCCGGGGCGCAGGTCGTCGACCCCACCCTCGACGACGGCTACCTCTTCCTCGCCCGCCAGGAACACCGGTGAACCCGGCCTGGCTGGCGCCCACCGCTCGCGCCGTGCCCTGGCAACCCCTCGCCGGCGTGGCCGCCTGCCTGACCGTGGTGTGCGCGTTCGCCCTCACCCAAGGGCACTGGCCCTGGGGCGTCCTCGACGTCGCCGCCGCCGGCCTCGCCGCCGCCGTGGTGGCCGGCCTGCGCGACCCTGCGGCCAACCTCCTCAGTGCCGTGCCGACCTCGGCCGCCCGTCGCCGCGCCCGGCGCCAGGTGCTGCTCGTGCCGGCAGCGGTGGGGCTGTGGCTCGCCTACCTCGCCGTGGGCCACGTCGTGGCACCCGGCATGGGATGGCCCGTCGGCCCCGCCGTCGCACTCACCGCGACCGGCCTGGCCGTCGTCGCCTGGGCGCCGGATCGCATCGCCGTCGAAGCCGGCGTCGCCACCCCGCTGATCTGGGTCGCGCTCGCCAGGACCGGCGTCGTCATCGACGACCAGTACTCGCAGGTGGTGTTCGCATTCCAGCACCACCCGTGGATCGTGACCGCCGCGGCCGCAGCCGCGCTCTTGATGGGAAGGAACCGATGAGCACCACCACCCAGGCCAGCCCCCGGCTGGCCACCACCCCACAGGCACCGATGTGGGCACTGGCCCGCGTCGAGGCCGGCCGGATGCTGCGCTCCCCAGCGCCGTGGATCGGCATCGCCCTGTGGGCGGCATCCAACGCCTTCACCCTGACCAGTGCCCCCGGGTGGGTCAGCTCCCAGTACATGGAGCTGACCACATCCGCCACCTTCCTCGCCCTCGGCGTCTCGATCGCGGTCGCGTACGCCTTCGGCCGAGAGCGCACCAACGTCTCGGAGGAGGCATCCATGCCGGCCGACCAACGGGCCGCGGGCCGGCTCCTCGGCGGTCTGTCGCTCGTGGCCCTCGTGGCGGTCGTCGTCGCCGCCGGAGCCGCGTGGCTGCGACTGCGGGGCGGCCTCCCCCTCGGAGCCGAACCGGGCCGGACCCTGCACGCCCACTTCTCCCTCCCCGAACTCCTCCAGCCAGTGCTCGTCGCGGCCTTCGCGGTCGCCCTGGGAGCCGCCGTCGTCCACCTGGCCCGCCACCCGCTCACGGCATCCATCGTGCTGTTCGTGTTCTGGTTCATCGCCGGCCCGGCCTACTGGACGATCAACGGACCCGTGCTGCGATGGCTCACCCCGGTACAGGTCCAGCCCATCTCCGTGGAGGCCGCCCCGGCGACCACCGACCCGCTGACCCTGCCCGCCACCTGGCTGCTGGAAGGCCCGGGTCCGTTCCAGGACCACTGGGCACGCCTCCTCGTCCTGCCCGAGCTGGCCGCCTGGCACGACCTCTACCTCGTTGCCCTCACCCTGCTCACCGCAGCCGTCGCCCTGCCCGGTCGGTACCGCCGCCCGCTCCTCGTCGTCGGCACCGTCCTCGCCATCGTCGCGATCGCGCTCCAGCGCAGCGTGACCCCGTGAAGCGAGCCACCGCGGTCGCGTTCCTGGCCAGCTGCGCCGTGCTGGCCGGGTGCTCAGCCCCCGCCGACCTCGACGGCGAGACGACCGAGGTCGGCCTGCCCCTCGGGCCAACCCCGACCGCAGCCCCGGGCCAGGACCCCACCCCCCTCGTCGTCGACACCGACCTGGGGGCCGACGACCTGCTCGCCCTGACCTTCCTGCTCCGCCACCCCGACGTCCACGTGCGAGCCATCACCATCACGGCCACCGGGTTCCTCGACTGCGACACAGGCCTCGACGTACTCGGCGGGCTGATCTCAGCCCTGGACGCGTCCCCACCACCAGTCGCGTGCGGGCGCAGCAACCCCGGCCCGGGCGCCCGCAGCTTCCCCGCTGCCTGGGCTGCGGCGGCCGCCACCGGGTCCGGAATCACACCGGATGCCGGCGCCCTCACCGCCAGCCCGGAACCTGCCGCCCAGCTCATCGCCGGACTCGCACAGAGCACGCAGGGTCTCGTTCTCGTGGCACTCGGACCCCTGACCAACGTCGCCGACGTCGCGATGCAGCACCCACAGGACTACGCCAAACTGGCCGCCGTCCATGCGATGGCCGGCTCGGTCAGCGGGCCGATCGTCGACGGCGTCGCCGAGTGGAACGCAGCAGCGGACCCTGCTGCACTGCAGACGGTGCTCGGGGCCCACACCCCGCTGACACTGGTCCCGGAAGACGCCGTGCCGCAGGCGAATCCGGACACGCTCACGATCCCGGCCGCCCGCGCGGTCATCGCCGCGAGCACGCTGCCAGCATGGTGGGACCTCGCCGCCGTCGCCGCACTCGTGGCACCGCAAGCCGGTCGCGCCCAGACCGCACAATGGGTCCTGCACCCAACCGCTGCGGGCCGGCTCGTGCCAGACGGTGACGGACCAGTGCGGGTCGTCCGGTCCTTGGACGGGGCCGTTCTCGAGGCCGAGTACGCGCGGGTTTCCGCCAGTGGATGAGTGCCGCATTGGGCACCATGTCCATGTCCGAGCGACCGACGTCATGACCTGGCCAGCCCTCACTGGAGAACGGAGGCTGAACCCGATGAACCGAACCACGGCAGGTGATGTTGTGTTCGCGCTTTCGACGGCGGCCGCGGCTTGCTGGCTGGCGTCCTACTCGTGGGTTCTCGGCCTCATTGTTCCGGCAGATGTCCTGGCTCTGGTCATCCCGATGGCGCTCTTGCTCACTCTGAACATCTCGCCATGGCTGGTGGCCGAAATCGCGGCGATCCTCCTGGGCCTCGCTGCTGCCGGCGTTGCTGTTCGAGTGGTTGGCGAGAAGCGAGATGGTCGCCGTAAAGCTGCGCTTCTCGCTGGTGTGGGCGGCGCCGCCGTTGCGCTGCTCTCGTTCCTCAGTCTGGCCAGCCCCGCATAGCGACCACGCTGCTCCCAACTGCAACGGTCGCGGCGATGCAGGCCAACGCGGCAGCCTCGCCGGCTTGCCACCGTCAGGAGGGACGGCTGGCGGCGCTGAGACTGTGAGGCCTCGACAGCAGCTCCCGCCCCAGGTCCTGGGAGGGCCGCCCGGTGCAGAGGTTGGCTGTGGTCCGTGGTCCATTGTCGCGGCTTCCCCGACGACGACGGTAATGTCAAGGGTCGGCGGGCACCCATGGGCTTGTTCGGGCACCTTCGATTTGTGACTGAACAGGTGCTGCTGTGCAGACCCCGTTGCGGGTGATGCCACCCAGGTCATCTCGTCAAATCCACCACTGGCCCATCGACGTCCACCGGCGCCACGAGGCCACCACCGAAGGGAACCCTCCATGTCCGACGACAGCATCGACCAGACGTCCGAACTCACCGCCGAGGTCGCCGCGGTGAGCGACGGCGCGCGCACCCTGTTCATCGCCGACTTCAACGACACCGCAGCGGCCCACGAGGCGTACCAGGCCCTCAAGTCGCTCGAGGACGGACGCCACTTCGCCATCGACGGTGTCATCGTCGTCAACCGCGACGCCGACGGCAAGCTCGAGATCGAGAAGGCCACCGACCACTCCACCAAGAAGGGCCTGAAGTGGGGCCTCGTGGGCGGTGCAGCCCTCGGCCTGATCTTCCCGCCGTCGATCCTCGGCAGCGCCGCGGCCCTGGGCGCCGGCGGAGCCGCGCTGGGCAAGGCCCACCAGCTCCACGACAAGATCGGGCTCGAGAAGGACCTCTCCGACGCGGTGGCCGCCGGCCACTCCGGCATCGTCGCCCTGGTGTCCGACCCCGGAGCCGTCGAGATCCGCGACGCCCTCGCCAAGGCCAACGGCATCGTCGAACACGCCGTCAGTGACGTCGTCGCCAAGGACATCCACGCCATCGCGAACGAGGTCCAGAAGGGCTGACCGACTCTGCTGCATCCGTGGCCGGGCTCAGCCTGGGCTGAGCCCGGCCACGGATGCGTTGTCCGGAGCAGACTCGGATCAGGGCGCCTGAGTTGAGACCCACGGCAGGGGTGTTGGGCATCCGAGCCGTCGTTTGACCTCTGTCAGGACGTCCAAGCAGCAGCCCTGAGAGGGGCCCCTCTACCCGGCTTGGGCCTGCGGTCCACTCGTCGCTGCGGGCATGACGAGGGCCCAGTGCGCTGGGACCGAGTCGGCATGCCCTTGCAGGTGCAGGGCAAATCGCGTCGCTGTCGAGAAAGTGAATGGGCTGGGGGCCGGGCCTGCGCTCGGTCGAGCACGTTGAGCGGGGGCGTGGTCCGCATGACGGTCTGGGAACAGGCCAGATCTCATTGCGGCGGCGTGTCAGGTGTTATGGGGGCTCCAGTACCCGGGAGGATGTGTGATGCACCACTGTCGGCCACGCGCTTCGAGGAGAACACCATGAATGCCCAGCCCGCCACCGAGCCCAGCAGGACGGCGGTCGGCGTGACCGTGTTCGCCGCCGTCATGCTGATCATGATCGGCGTCCTCCAGGCAATCCAGGGCCTGGTTGCCCTGGTCAACGACACGTTCTACGTCGCCGGGCAGGAGTACATCTTCACCTTCGACCTCACCACCTGGGGATGGATCCACATCCTCCTCGGTGTAGTGGTTGCCGTCGCGGGTTACTTCGTGCTCCAGGGCAAGGTGTGGGCGCGCACCGTCGGCGTCATCGTCGCGTCGCTCAGTGCCCTCGTCAACTTCGCCTGGCTGCCCCATTACCCGCTCTGGGGTCTTGCCATCATCGCCCTTGACGTCTTCGTGATCTGGGCGCTGACCGTCCACGGGCGGGACATCACGCGGGCCTGAATGCCCTGGTGGCGGCAGCCCCGCTGCACTGGAGCGGGCCCTGCACGGGTCCTGGGAAAGATCCGCCCCACCGCTGGCCGGGCTTCAGCTCTCGACAACTCTCGTGCTTGTCTGGAGCGGGAATGGACGTCGGCTGACGGCACCAGTACGTCGTCGCTTGGCGGACAAGCGCACCCATGTGCGGCCTCGGAATGAGCGAACGGGTGTCACCGGGCGCCGCCGACTCCCTGTTGGACGGCAAGGTGCACCTCACGCCGCCACAGGCAATGGCGCACCGATGAAGTTGTCCCTTTGCCGACGAGCCCGGAGGACCTACCCCACAGCGCTCAAGCGTTCTGGGTAACCTCGGCTCGTCACCTACAGAACGCTGACGCTGAGCTCGGCCGTGCCCCTCCAGAGCGAGCGATGGGTCAGCCGGTCGGTGGGGCGGGGTTCAGCAGTTCCTGTAGCCGGGCGATGGAGGCTGCCAGGACGACAGGGGTGGACGCCTGGTCCCCGGACGAGATCTGGGACTCGACGTCGGCGCGTGCTGCGCGCACGGCATCGCGCAGGTGCCGTGCCCGGGTAGCGCGGAGTTCGTCCGGCGCCGACGTCTCGAGGCCGGTCAGCCGGTCCTCGACGGCACTGGCACGGGCGGCGCTGACGTGCCAGCCGCCGGCGAGGGCATCGGGGGTCCCCGACTGCTGCAACTGTGGCAGCAGCTCCAGGGCCAGCCAGCGCACGTCCACCTCCGTCTCGGCTGCCTCGGCGTCCCAGGCGCTGCGTCGGCGCGCCCGGAGGATCAGGTACGCCACCAGTCCCGTCAGGACCACGGCGAGCAGCCACCAGAGCCAGGGGGGCAGCCCGCCCTCGGCGGTGTCGGTCCCAGTCGGTGCCGCCGAGGCAGTGGGCGTGGGTGTTGCGTTCTCCGTCGGCGTGGGGGTCTCGGAGGGGGTCTGCGGCACTGTCTGGGTGACGATCACCGACCTCGTCGGTCTGGGGGTTGGTGTCGGCGTGGGCTCCTGGGTCTCGGACGGTGCCTGCGAGGGTGTGGCGGTCTCGGGTACCTCGCTGCTCGGGGAGGTGCCGGGAACAGTCACGGAGGCTGACGGCAGGGTGCGGGTCGGAGACGGCAGGTTGCCCCCACCACCTCCACAGCCGCTGAGGAGCAGCACGGCGAGGATGGTCACCGGAAGGATGGACGCCCGCACTCGAGCTTCGCCTGGGGTGTGAGTGTCCATCTCAGGGCCTTCCTGTCGCGGTCACTGGCTAGGTCAAAGTCTGGGTGCGCCCGCCGCGTCGGGCATCACCCGCACCGGGTGGGGGGCACGACGGGTGGGCCGGCCCCGTAGGCCTCACCGTCATCTCGCTCAGTCCCTGATGCTCCGTCGAAGTGACTCATGGTGGTTCAGTCCGGTCTGGGTGTAGCCGCGTCGCATGTGCGGCGCGGCGGTCGCCCTCGCGGGGAGCCCCCGACTGGCTCGGCCAGCGGTGAAGTCCTGTGACCTAGTGGGTCGGCACCACATCCCACCCGAGGTCGCGGGCCTGCACAGCCTCGATCACGCTCACCCAGGGTGGGTGAAGCCCCTTCCCTTGGACGGCTGCCAGCATCCGAACACGTCGTCGGAACCGGGACGGGCCGGCCCTGGACGACTCGGACGAACGGAGCGGCAGTGACGACAAGCAGCGGAGCACAAGATCTTGAGGACACCCTGTCCACGCCGACGTCCGACGAGGTGGCGGTGATGGACGCTTGGTGGCGTGCCAACAACTACCTGACCGTTGGCCAGATCTATCTGCTGGACAACCCACTCCTTCGCGAGCCGCTGTCGTCCGACCACATCAAGCCACGTCTGTTGGGGCACTGGGGTACCAGCCCCGGCCTCGCCTTCGTCTACGTCCACGCCTCCCGCCTGATCCAGCGGACCAGTCAGCAGGCCATCTATTTGGCCGGTCCGGGGCACGGTGGCCCGGCCCTGGTCGCGGCGGGCTACCTGGAGGGCAGCTACACCGAGACCTACCCGCAGGTGACGCAGGACGGGGTCGGGATGCGGCGGCTCTTCCGGCAGTTCTCGGCCCCCGGGGGCATCCCAAGCCACGTGTCGGTCCCGACCCCGGGGTCGATCCACGAAGGCGGGGAACTCGGCTACGTGCTGGTGCACGCCTTCGGGGCGGTCATGGACAACCCGAACCTGCTCGCACTGGCGGTGGTGGGCGACGGGGAGGCCGAGACCGGCCCACTGGAGGGCTCATGGAAGGGGATCTCGTTCCTCAACCCGGAGCGGGACGGCGCCGTACTTCCCATCCTGCACCTCAATGGCGCCAAGATCGCCGGCCCGACGGTGCTTGCGCGAAAGGACCCCGCCGAGGTCCGCGCGCTGTTCGAAGGACACGGCTACGACGTGCTGGAGGTGGAGGGCGAGGACCTGCCCGGCATGCACTACCGCTTTGCGGGCGCCCTTGCGCGTGCGTGGACCGCCATCCGCCGCATCCAGGACGAGGCCCGAAGCGGCAGCTGGGACGGTTCCCGCCCGCGATGGCCGCTCATCGTGCTGCGCACGCCCAAGGGCTGGACCGGCCCCGACGTCGTCGACGGTGTACAGGTGGCGGGGACGTGGCGGGCCCATCAAGTGCCCCTGTCCGGGGTGAAGGGAGACGAGGCGCACCTGGGGCTGCTCGAGGACTGGATGCGGTCCTACCGCCCCGAGGAGCTCTTCGACGAGACCGGCGCCCCGCGGGAGGTGGTCGCACGCGCGAACCCCGAGGGAGTCCTGCGGATGAGTGCAACCCCGCACGCAAACGGGGGCCTCCTCACCCGAGACCTGGAGCTTCCCGACCTCCGCTCGTACGCCGTGCCGGTCACGGCCCCCGGGTCGTCACGAGCCGAGTCCACCCGCAAGCTGGGCGAGATGATGCGGGACGTCTACGCCGCGAACGACGACCGGTTCCGGCTGTTCTGCCCCGACGAGACCAACAGCAACCGGCTCGGTGCCGTCTTCGAGGTCACCGACCGCGCGTTCGCCGAACGGACAACCCCCGACGATGTCTCACTGTCGCGCGACGGCCGGGTCATGGAAGTGCTCTCGGAGCACAACTGCCACGGTTGGCTCGAGGGCTACACGCTCACCGGGCGCCACGGATGGTTCGCCACCTACGAGGCGTTCGCCATGGTCAGCGCATCCCAGACCATCCAGCACGGCAAGTGGCTCCAGGAGGCGGCGCACCTGCCGTGGCGGGCCAAGATCCCCAGCCTGAACATCCTGCTGACCTCAACCGCGTGGCGCAACGACCACAACGGGTTCAGCCACCAGGGACCCGGGTTGATCCAGAACGTCATCACGCAACGCGGCAATGTCGGGCGGGTCTACTTCCCGCCGGACGCGAACTGCCTCCTGTCAGTGGCGGACCACTGCTTCCGATCACGCTCGTACGTCAACCTCGTGGTCATCGACAAGCAACCCCAGCTGCAGTGGCTCTCGATCGACGACGCGGTCGAGCACTGTGCCCGTGGTGCCGGGGTGTGGACATGGGCAGGGACCGACGACGGCGAGAGCGACCCGGACATCGTCCTGGCGTGCGCCGGTGACGTCGTCACGATGGAGACCGTCGCCGCCGCGCAGATCCTGCGGGAGCGTCTGCCGGCGCTGCGTACGCGTGTGGTCAACGTCGTCGACCTCATGGCGCTGCCACGTCCCACGGACCACCCCCACGGCATGGAGGACACGCTGTTCCGGGAGCTCTTCACGGACCACGTTGACGTCGTGTTCGCCTTCCACGGCTACCCGGGAGCCATCCACCAGCTCGTCCACGGGCGCCCCGATGCGGACCGGTTCAGGGTACGTGGCTTCATCGAGGAAGGCACCACCACGACGCCCTTCGACATGGTCGTACTGAACCGCGCTTCTCGCTTCCACCTCGTCATCGATGCCATCAACAACGCGCGCCGGACGCCGGCCGGGGCGGCCGAGCTCAAGACCTGGTGCCACCAGCGCCTGGCCGAGCACGAGGCTTACGTGGTGGAGCACCTCGAGGACATGCCAGATATCCGGGACTGGACCCTCAACGAAGGCTAGGTACCACGATGAACGTCCCGTTGGCTCGCGGAGTGCATATGGAGGGACCTGTCGACACCTTCGAGGTTTCGGTGCCTTGTCGTGTGGAGCCGGCACCCAGTCGCCGGGGCCCCGTCATCCGGCCACCCGCGTCGGGTGGTGCCCTAGGGTTCGCCGACAAAGCATGCTGCAGGCGATGCTTTGCGCTCCCAGGGAGGGACAACCCGTGACCCCACCAACTCCGCCGGTCCCCGCCGTCGTCACGTCGCCCGACTCGACGGCCTGGCACACCCTCACCGTCGAGGAGGTGCTCCAGCGCGTCGACGTCGACCCGCAGCGCGGCCTGACGTCGGGCGAGGCTGAGGAGCGGTCCGCACGGTTCGGGCCGAACCGCTTCACCGCGGGGAAGTCCGAGACCCGGCTGCATGCGTTCCTGCGGCAGTACGCCGACCCGATGCAAGTGGTGCTCCTGGTTGCCGGAGTGGGCAGTCTCTACCCACTGAAGGAGTGGGGCACGGGCCTCCTCCTCCTCTCACTGACCGTGTTCAACGCGGTGCTCGGCCTGCGTCAGGAGGGCAAGGCCGCCGAAGCGGTGGCAGCCCTGCAGAAGATGATGATCGTCAAGGCTCGAGTCACCCGTGACGGGCAGCTGGCCCAGTTACCGGCAGAGGAGCTGGTGCCCGGCGACGTCATCGCGATCGAAGCCGGCGACATCGTCCCGGCCGACGGGCGGCTGCTCCACGCGGCGACGTTGGAGGTCGCCGAGTCCGCACTCACCGGTGAGAGCCTGCCCGTGTCAAAGGGGACGGCCGCGGTCGACCAGGTGGACACCCCATTGGGGGATCGGAACGACATGGTGTTCATGAACACCAACGTGACGCGGGGCTCCGGCGTGTTCGTGGTCGTCGCCACCGGGATGAACACCGAGGTCGGCCACATCTCGGGGATGCTGCAGTCGACGACCGAGTCCAAGACGCCGCTGACCCGACAGCTGGACCACCTCACCCGGCAGATCTTCCTGATCGCCGGGCTGGCACTCCTGGTGTCGGTGGTCATCAACCTCGCCCGCGGGGAGACCTTCACGGCGATCTTCCACGCGGCGGTGGCCTTCGCCATCGGGGCCCTGCCCGAGAACATGCCCGCGGTCGTCACGACGATCCTGGCCTACGGCACCCAGGCGTTGGCCAAGGTCGGCGCGATCATGAAGCGGCTCCAGTCGACGGAGACCCTGGGATCCACCTCGGCGATCAACTCGGACAAGACCGGCACCCTCACCCTGAACGAGATGACTGCCGTGCAGATGGCCTTGGTCGGCCGGCGCTACGCGATCGAAGGATCCGGGTACTCCACACAGGGCCGTATCACCCACGTCGGCGGTCAGGGCGAGATCCCCTTGGATCCCTTCCTCCTGCCGATGGTGTTGGCATCCGACGCCGTCCTGGGCGACGGTGGCCTAATCGGTGACCCCACCGAGGGTGCGCTCGTGGCACTGGCCGCGAAGGGTGGCGTGGACGCCGTCTCGACCCGTCAGGCCTATCCTCGTGTGGCGCTTCTCCCGTTCGACGCCGCCTACAAGCTCATGGCCACGTTCCACGAGATGACCGACGAAGCGGGTGCACCGGTGGTGCGCTGCTACGTCAAGGGCGCCCCAGACGAACTGCTGGCGCGGGCAGCGACGGTGCACGACGCCGACGCAGGCGCCGTTCCCGCCGATGCCACCTTCCGCGAGCGTTACCTCGACGAGAACACCCGGATGGGGGCGGACGGCCTGCGGGTGCTGGCCACGGCACGGAAGGACTTCGACGCAGCGAACTTCGACCCCTCGGCCGACCTGCTGGCGCTGGTCGCGGACGGCCTGGAACTGATGGCACTGGTCGGGATCGTCGACCCGCCCCGGCCCACCGCCCGCGCCTCCATCGAGACCGCGACAGCCGCCGGCATCAGGGTGCGGATGATCACCGGCGACCACGCGGTGACCGCCGGGGCGATCGCGCGCCAGCTGGGCATCGACGGCACCGTCATGACCGGGGCGGAGTTCGGCGCCCTGGACGACGACGCCGTGCTCGCGCGGATCGACGACGTCGGGGTCATCGCCCGGGTCACCCCCGAGGACAAAGTGCGTCTCGTCGACCTGCTCAAACGGCAGGGTCAGATCGTGGCGATGACCGGTGACGGCGTCAACGACGCGCCAGCGCTGAAGAGGGCGGACATCGGCATCGCCATGGGGATCACCGGCACCGAGGTCGCCAAGGACGCCGCGGTCATGGTGCTGACCGATGACAACTTCTCCACGATCGTCAAGGCGGTGGAACTGGGAAGGGGGCTCTACGACAACCTGGTCAAGTACGTTCGCTTCCAGATGGGCTGCCTCTTCGGCTTCATCGTGTCCTTCCTGGGCGCGGCCATCTTCAACCTCGCCGGTGGGATCCCGTTCCTGCCGCTGCAGACCCTGTGGATCAACTTCACCACCATGCTCTTCCAGGCGGTCGGTCTGGGTTACGGCGAGCCGGGTGCCGGGCTGATGGAGCGCCGACCGCGCGATCCCGAGGAACCGATCCTTCCGCGGCCCACCATGATGTGGCTCGTGAGCATCGGCCTGATCATGGGCGTCGCCACGCTCGCCGTCATCAGCTGGGCAGAGCAAGCCTTCGACCGTCCGGTGGCCCTGACCATGGGCGTGGTCACCTTCTCGCTGGCCAGTCTGCTGTTCTCCCTGGCCACGAGGGATGAGTCCCGCACAGTGTTCACCCTCGACACGCTGGCCGACAAGACGTTGGTCCGGTCCACCGCCGCCTCGGTGACGGTCCTTGTCTTGACGACCGTGCTCGCACCCCTGCAGGCCTTCCTCGAGACGGTCGCCCTCGACACCGGGCAGTGGCTCGTCTGCCTCGGGGCGGCGCTGCCCGTCCTGATCGCCTCCGAGATCCGGGTCGTGGTGCGGCACAGGCGTGCTCCTACCCCCGCGCTGTGACCGACCTGGACGTGGGCGTCCCTTGCGTTCACGTCCCGTAGGTGCGCCTGCTGTCGTTCGAGCGCGGAAGGACTCTGGGACGCCCAGATGCTTCTCGCTTCCTCAGGAGCGGCGCGTGGCGGCGTGGTCCAAGGCCGTGCCATCCCGGCGCCGCTAAGGATCACGACATCCCACGACTTGACCCCCGCGAGCTGCAGTGCCGCCATGACCGACATCGTCCTGGTGGCAGGTGCGGTTGACAAATCCCATGGAGCAGGCACCAACTGGGCGTGCCGTCGGGTGCGAGTTCCGAGGCTAGGGAAGGGTCGGTCGCACCGCCTCGGTGCCGTAGGGCAACGTCATCCAGGCGTCTCCGCACGCCGATCGTATGACGAGTCGGCATCAGTGCCAGACGGTCGGTATGCGCACCATCATGCGGTCGACGTCGTCCGGGTCGACCCTGATGACCCGGGGACCGCTGCGGTAGGCGGGCAGGTCCCCATGCGCGACTCTTCTGCGTAGGGTGCGGATGCTCAGCCCGGTGCGCTGTGCGGCTGAGGACAGGGACTCGAACTCTCGGTGGACTTTCGTGGTCATGTCTACCTCCTGCAGTCCTAAAGCCCGCTGAGTGGCGTCTGTGGACACGTGTCGGGAGATCCGCTGGTCCACGACTTGCGCAGTCAGAGGACGAAGCGAGCGTGTGGTGGGTCATCGCGACATGCCCGGTCCTCGGGGTTGGGGACGGTGGACCGGGCTGTTGCGCCGGGCCTGGGTGGCGCGGTCGTGTGGGTCGCGGCTGTCCTCGAGGCGGGCGTCCGGCTCCGGGACCGTCGCTGGCGCCTGAGGTACCGACCAGGTGGGCGGCTCGGGCGCGTCAGGGTCCGTTGGGTCGGGCAGGTGGCGTTGGATGCGCCACCAGAGGGCTGATGCGGCGTGGTCGTCGGGCAGGGGCACCCCGGGATTGGTGGCGGTGTGGATCAAAGCATGTGCGTCGACGCCGGTCGCGGAGAGCTCGGCGAGGTGTTCGGCCAGGTGCGGGGTGTAGTCGTCGCGCCGGGTGGCGGGGACCAGGGTGTGGATGAGCCTGGTCCAGTCTGCGACGGTGGCGGTGCCTCTGCTGCGGAGGCGGGTGTCGAGCTCGTGCTGCCAAAGGTGCTGGGCTTTGGCGGGTTGTGTCGGGCCGGTGGGTCGGTGGTCACTGTTCGGGACGGCGTTGGCGGCTCGCCAGACAGCGAGATCTCCGAGCAGGTTGGGGTCGGGCAGTGATCGACCCGGGGCCCACCAGGTCGGAGTGTTCGGCGTGTCGGTGGCTTGCTGGCGTACCTGGGCGGCGAGGGTGGTGACCAGGTCGGACCGGGCGGTCAGGTACGTGCCCCAGTGCGGGTCGCTCTGGAGGGGCTCGGGTATGCCGGGGAGCCAGGGGAGTGGTCCCGTATCCGCCGTGTTGGGGTCGGGCAGGCGCCAGTCGAGCACGGCGGCGCGGTCGTCGGCGGTGTCCAGCTCTCGGGCGCTGGCCGCGGCCTTGATGGCCATCAGCGGGTCGGCGCCGTCGGCGGCGAGCAGGATGAGGTGGGCGCGCAGGGTTGGCCAGGCGGGGTCGTCGGCGATGTTCGGCAGGAGTCGGTCGGCGCCGGTCTCGATGTGGGCGAGGGCGGTGGTGCCGAGGTGGTGTTCGGCGGCGACGTGGATGGCGTCGAGGTAGCGGGCGGTCGCGGCGCCGAGCCGCAGCGTGGGGGAGGCCTGAGTACGGGCGGTGGTGGTGGCCGAGACGGGTGCGTCGTCGCGGGCCAGGATGCCTTCGAGGATGTCGGTCGCGGTTCGCGGGTGAACGTTGTCCGGCTGCAGGATCGCGTGCGGGTCGCCGTCGCCGACGACCTGGAGGTAGAGGTGGTTGGCGGCGGAGCCGCGGGTCAGCATCGTGTAAAGCTGCTGGCGGGTCTCCTCGCCGGTGGCCAGTCCGTGGACGGTGTCCACGGAGATGCCCTGGGCGCCGTGGATGGTACTCGCGTACCCGAGCTCGGTTGATCCGCGCACGTAGTCGGCGGGGAGGGTCACCGACTTGCCAGCGCGTTGGTGGTGCACGGAGAGGGACCCGTCGTGGTGGACGTTCTGGACGGTCCACCGGTCGCCGTTCTTGACACAGTCGTTCACACCCAGCCGGAGCCGGCGGTCGTTGGATCGGGTGACGATGGTGTCACCGCCATACGCCGTGTTGCCGTCTGCCAGGGGCGCCCCTGGCCCGGGATCTCTCCCGGCGAGGCGGTGGTCTTGCGCTTGGCTGTTGAGCTGTGAGACGAGGTCGCGGGTGGGGGCGAGCATCAGCGCGTCGAGGCCTTGTTGACGGTCGGTGGCCCAGGCGGTGAACACGTTTGTGGTGATGGTGGCGAGGTCGCCGACGTGGACCCGGTCGTGGTCGAGGTAGAACCCGAGCGCTTCGGTGCGCCCTTCGCGCAGGGCGAGGGAGGCGGTGCCTTCGACGGGGTCGGTGAACCGCATCAGCTCGTGAAGGTGCAGGGCGCCGTGGGTAGCGGCGATGTCGCGTAGGACGCCGCCGGCGCCGATCGCGGCGAGTTGTTGGGTGTCGCCGATGAGGCGGACCTGCCCGCCGCGGGCGGTGACGAACTGGACGGCGGTGTCCAGGGTGAGGGTGTCGGCCATCCCGGCCTCGTCGATGACCACCAACGTGCGTGGCCCCACTGCTTGAGCCCAGTCGGGGAGGTCGTCGTGGGCGAGGGACCAGGTGAGCTTGGCGAGGGTGTCGGTGGTGGCGCCGGTCTGCTCGCGCAGGACGGCTGCGGCGGCGGCGGAGGGTGCGAGCCCGAGGACGGTGCCGCCGTCCTCGACCCACGACGCGGCCAGCGCCCGCATGGCGGTGGTCTTCCCGGTCCCGGCGGGGGCGATGGCGAGCTGGAGCCGGTGACCGGAGGTGGCCATGCCGGTGACGAGGGCGGTTTGTCCGGGGTTGAGGGTGCTCCCGTTGGCGGCCTGCTCGAGCAGGGCCAGGTCGACCGCGTCCGGGCTGGCGCGGTGTCCGTCGGCGAGGCCGGCGGTGTGCACGAGCCGCTGCTCCGCGGCGAGGATGTCCTGGCTGGTGTAGACCGCGGATCCGGCGATCTCGTACACGCTGGACCCATCCTGGCGACGCAGCTCCGGCGGTTCCTCAACGCCGTCCCCACGGGGGGTCAGACGCACGGAGGCAATGGTCAGGGTGTGGTCGGTGACCAGGTCCACGACCTGCTCGACCTGGGCGGCGGGCAGGTTCGCGGCGCGGACCTGACGGTGGGCTTCGCCGCGTACGTGCCAGACCTGCCAGGTGGAGCAGCGGGCCGCGATCTCGTCGCGGACACGCGTGGCGGTGTCCCGCACCCATGCTGCATCGACCGTGGCAGCGGGCGCTGCGTGGCCTCGCGCGGCGGACAGGGCCGACGTGATCATGTCGGTGACCCCGTGGGGGCCGCCAAGGACCTCTTCCGCCTGCTCGCGCCAGGCGGCGCGTTGCTCGCTCAGGGTGCGGGGTTCGTGTTTGGCCTCTCGGGTCTCCAGGGTGGCCTGTTGGGCGAGCTGGATGGCCTCGACCACGCTGGGTGGGCGGCCGTGGTCGCTCTGGAAGGTGGTGGCCAGCTCGCCGCGGCGGGCCTGGATCGCGGCGCGGCGGGTGGACCAGCGCTGGTTCAGGGCAGGGTCGACCCCGACGACCTCACGGATCGGGCGTTTCCCGGGTTCGGTGCCGGGCCGCTGCGCGAAGGTCAGTCCGAGCCGGGTGCGCAGGTGCTTCTCCAGGGCGGTGTTGTAGGTCTCTGACGCGGTGACCTTGGCCTTGAACAGGATCCGCCCGTCGATGGCCAGCCACTTCCCGGACAAGGTTTGCACTTTGTTCGCGACCGCGACGTGGGTGTGCAGGTCGGGGTCCCCGGCGCGGGAGTCGCGGTGGGTGAACGCGGCCGCGACCAGCCCGGTCACGTCCACCTGACGCACCCCGTTGGTGCCCTCACGGGTGTACAGGGCGTGCTTGTCGATGAAGGCCAACGCGTCGGTGACGGCGTCGTGGTGGGCGATCTCGATCTGCGCCGCGACCTCCGGTGGGGCGATCGCCCACAACGTGCTGACCGACTTCACCGGGGAGAACGTCAGGTCGAACCCGCCCACCGCGCTCGTGCGCGGCCTTGACAGCCTCGCGACCGCCCCGGACAGCTCCCGGGCATCCCGGGGGTCGCGGCCGTGCTCGGCACGGAAGAACTCGGCGGCGACCTGGGAGCGGATCCGGGCCCGATCGGCAGCAGCGACGGGGTAGTCGCGGGGGTGCCCCAGGGAGGCCGCGTGGTCCTCGATGCGCTTCGCGACCTGCACCTGGAACGCCGTCGCCCCGGACGTGTAGACCTTGTACGGCACCCCCAGCCGTCGCGCGGCACGGTTGTCCCTCTCGGTCAGGCCGGGCCCCGCCAGGGACTCCTCGCGCAGCTCGGCCAGGGGGTGCAGCCCGAACCCGAACAGCAGCCGCATCTGCTGCGCGGTGACCTCGTCCCCGACCGCCAGGCCGTCGATCCCGGCCATCCCGGACCCCACCCACCGCCCCGGAGTTTCACCCCGCTCGGAGTAGTAGGTCGCCAGCGTGGTGCGGGGCCTGCCGGCGCGGTCGTGAGCGGCCACCTGCCGCGTCAGGTACGTGTAGCCGGTCCCGGCGGTGAGCTTGTGCAAAGACATGGCCATACTTCCCTACGCCATCGGGAGGGGTCGTTGGGGCCACTAGTTACCGAATCGTTACCGACAATGCACCGGGTGTGCAGTCGACGAGCATTTCGTTTGGGGGTTCTGCTGGCCAGATCGCGGCGTCGGGGAGGAGCTTTCTCGGGGGTGTCGAGGTCGCGCGGCCGAGGTGAGCGACGTGGTGGTGCAGCGCGTCCTCGGGGGAATCGAGGTGCGCGGGCCGGGTCAGCCTGCCTTCAGTCGGCCCCGCGGCGGCGAATGGCCAAAGGGAGGCGTCGGTGACGGGTCGCGTGCGCTCAGCCCCGATCCCCGTTGGTGGATCAGGCCGAGTCGGGTTCTAGTACTTGCGCAAGTCGGGCCGCGCCGCTGCTTCGCCAGGTGCCGGGTTGAGTCACCTTTGCCAGGAACGTTCGCGATCGAATACCGTGCGCGAAAGGACGGTGGCGAGCAGAGATCCGATGGCTGCACCGATGAGCAGGTTGATGACGGCGGCGCACACCTGAACCGCGAGGTCGTCGCCTCGGGTGAACGGCATGACGACCGCTGCGGCCGTCAGGAGGCCCACAATCCAGGAGAAGAACGCACGTGGGGTCGGCGTGGTCAGGGTCAGGACGTGTGCCAGTCCGGTCGCGACGAGGGCAAATAGGGCTGCAGTGAGGGCGTAGTTCCCCACGAAGGTGTCGGTCACGTCGAGGACCGCCGCCGAAGCGGCGACTTCTACGTCCAGCAGGGCGCGACAAATCAGGGTTCCCAGCCATGCGATGAGTGCTGCAACGCCTGCGGTAGCCAAGCCGCCAGCCCAAAGCCGCTTCCAGTCCAGAACGACTTCGCCCTGCTCCACCATGGTCGCCACGTCCTCACAGTTGTGCACTCATATCCGCGGGCTGAACGACTTGATGAGCGATGGTGCGTGGCTGCCTCTCGCCGTGGCGGCCTACGCGTGCTCCTCATCGTCGCTGAGGGATCCCTCGGGCGAGAGCTCGAACAGCCAGTATGCCGTCCAGGCCACGACAGCGGCACCCGTACGCAGGGTCAGTGATCGGTGGGCCGATCAGCTGATGACCGTCGCTTCGGACGACCCGCGGTCGATCAGCGGTGCACTCTGGGCCGTTCTCGACACGGGAAGGTCACCCGGTGAGGCCGGTTTCGGGGGACACGACGTCGCACCCGCCAACTGCTGGTCATCGTGACAGCGATTCCCTGCGGCGCCCGAAGAACGGCGGCACACCCCGCGAGGCGCCATGATGCACATCGGAAACCCCGGTAGCTGTCCGCGTGTACCTTCGTGGCTCATTTGCCCGTGATGACGACGTCGCCGAAGCAGAGCGTCAAACTCCGGCACGAGGGTGTCGCCGCGCAGGCGCCCGGCAGCGATCGCGAGGGTGGCCACCAGGTTCTCCCTGCCTCCGATCGCAGCTCGGTGACCGGCCCCGCGCTCCCGTTAGCACGATGGGGATGTCGATGCCCTCGAGGAGGAAGCTGAGGGCGGATGCCGTGTTTGCCATCGTGTCCGCGCCGTGCACTGGTGTTCCTCCTTCCGGATCAGGCGGACCGCCTTACGGTGTGTTTGTCTGCGGGCGTATGGCGTGCTGGACCTTGTGAGGTCCGAGTGTGCGGCGAGTGCCGCGGCCGAGTCCGCCAAGCAAGACCGTGGCGCTCCTCTGCCGGCCGAAGAGGGGGGCGTCTGCGACGCGGCCGATGGGTGACGTCGCGCCGGGAACGATGATGTCGCCGGGGCCTGACGTAACGGCTGGAAGTCGTTCACCCCGTCCGGGTGACCCCCGCGCGTGGGCCCGCCGTCAGACTCGGGGAGAGCGGCATCCGGCACTGAAAGGGCGAGGTCATGGCACGCAGGTCGAACAGGGCGGGAACCATCGGGCTGGTCGTCATGGTGGCGGGGGTGATCTTCGCCGTCGCGGGAGTCGTCACGTGGTTCGTCGTGGCCGACCAGCTCGCCGCGGAGAACATCACGGTCTCCGAGGACGCCGCGTTCCTCGCGGGCAGCGACGTCACAGGGCCGTTCGCCGCGTATGCCGAGGCCCAGGTCATCAACCAGCACGCGCTCGAGGCGACGGGGGGCAAGACCTACGCAGAGCTCGAGCGCGATGACCCCGCCCGCGAGACCGCGATGCAGGCGTCGTTCCTGCGGGCCTCGCTCTTCACCTCGGTCGTCGCGTTCGGTGTCGCAGCACTGGCGACCGTGCTCGGCATCCTGCTTGTCCTCATCGGGTGGGCGCTGCGCGACCGGGAGAGCGCTGCAGACGTCACCAGCGCCGTGGTGACGCCGACGCAGACCGGTCCCGGCGCGTCGTGACGTCGGACATTCCCACCTCCGTGAGACGTGTCGGCACCAGCGTGCGCCGACGTGAGGTCCCAGTCCCTGCGGCAGGGTGTTGCGCACCGCTGCGCCCACGGGCAGGAAGGGTCCGCATTGTCACCCGCCTCCACCCCCGCCGCCGACCTATCGCAGTTGCTGTCGCCGGACTCCTGCTCGTGGCCCTGGCCGGATGCAGCGGCGACAGCCCGGACGGCGTGAGCGCCGCGCAGGCCAAGGTGACCGCCAAGGAGAAGGCGGTCACCGAGGCCGAAACGGCCGCGACGGCTGCAGCGGCGGAGTTCTGCTCGGCGAGCACGACGTACGTCACGGCCATCGACCGGTACGGCGACGTCCTCAACGCGACGGCACCGACCGTCGGTGACGTCACGGATGCGGGCAGTGACCTCGAGGAGCCGGGCAAGGACGCGCTGGAGGCAGCATCGGAGGTGGTCGAGAGCCGGGAGGCGCTGACGGCTGCCGAGCAGGAGTTGGCGGAGGCGCAGGCCGAGCTGGCGGCGGCGCAGGCCTCGGCTGCGGGCACGACCCCCTCGGCCGTGCCGTCGAGTGAGGCCCCCAGTCCCACGCCGACGCCGGCGAGTGTCACGCGTGTGCAGGAGGCCGAGGCCGAGCTCGCGGCCGCCCAGGCAGGGATCACCGACCAGACGCCACTGGCGCAGGCGTCCGAGCAGTTCAACGCCGCGGCCGTCGCCCTGGAGATGGCCTGGCTCCAGCTCATCGGGGACAGTGGGTGCCTCAGTGACGCCCAGCAGGACAAGGCGGCCACGGCCGTGAGCTCGTACACCAAGACCCTCCAGCAGGCGTTGGCTGACGCCGGCTACTACGAGGGGAAGGTCGACGGGGTCTACGGACCGGCGACGGTAGCGGCCGTGCAGGCCCTGCAGAAGGCCAACGGACTCCCACAGACCGGCACGCTCGACAAGGCGACCGAGCAGGCGCTGCGCTCCGAGCTCGCGGCCAAGGGCGGAGCCGCCGCCCAGGAGGAGACGGCGTCGACGGCAGCCGTGCAGCAGACCCTGAAGCTCGCGGGCTACTGGGACGGCCCGGTCGACGGGCAGTGGACCGAAGAGCTCACGGCCGCGCTCGAGTCGTTGCAGAAGGACCTCGGGGTCAAGGTCACCGGAACCGTCGACGCAGCCACGATCGCGGCACTCGAGAAGGCCATCGCCGAGCTGGGTGCCACGCCCTCGCCCATCCCGACTCCCAGTCCGACGGGCAGCCCGCAGCCGTCGGCGACGAGCTGACCATGGCGCCGGACCCGACTGCTGAGCAGGTTGGACCGGCGACTGCGTCGGCACGCGGTGTCCTCGCGGCGACCTGCCTGTCCACCCTCATCGTCAACGCCAACACGTCGGCGGTGAGTATCCTGCTGCCCGCGATCAGCGCCGACACGGGCATGGACGTCACGACCCTGCAGTGGGCGGTCACCGGCTACTCGCTCGTGGGGGCCGCGGTCATCGTCACGTCGGGCTCCCTCGGCGACGTCTTCGGCCGCAAACGGGTCTTCCAGCTGGGCCTGCTGCTGTTCGTCGTGTCGTGCGTGTTCATCGGGCTGTCGTCCTCCGGGGAGGCAGTCATCGCCGGCCGGTTCGTCCAAGGCGCCGCAGGGGCCACGATCCTGGCCTGTGGCCTCAGCCTGCTGTCGGTGGCCAACAGCGGGCAGGAGCAGCTTCGCGCGGTGTCCCTGTGGGGTGCCGCTGCCGCCGTGGGTGCCGCCGCGGGTCCGCTCCTCGGCGGCGTCCTCGTCGAGGTGACGGGATGGCAGGGACTGTTCTGGGTCGGCGCCCTGGTCGCGCTCGCCTGCATGGTCCTGACGTGGAAGACGGTGTCGGAGTCCAAGGACGAGAACCGTTCGAGGTCCATCGACTTCGCCGGTTCGGGGTTGATCGCACTGACCCTCGGCCCGGTGATCCTCGCGCTGAGCAAGGGCAGTGCGTGGGGCTGGGTGTCGCCCGCCACGATCGGGTGCCTCGCCGTCGGGGTCGCCGCCGGGTTCGCGTTCGTCGTGGTGGAGAAGCGCGTGGCCGTGCCCATGCTCGACCTCGGCCTGCTGCGCAACCGGGTCCTGGTCGGCTCGACCGTTGCCATCCTCATCGGGGCCGGGACCATCAACGGCCTGATGTACCTGGTCAGCCTCTACTTCCAGGACCCTGCCACCCTCGGGTTCTCGCCCCTGCAGGCCGGGCTGGCCACCCTGCCCGCCACCGTCGGGCTGGTCGCGGTGGCACCACTCGTGCCGCGCCTGGCCAAGAGGCTCGGCGGCCGCCAGGTGATCGGCATCGGCTTCCTCATCACGGCGATCGGCTTCGCCGCCGTGGGTCTCGTGGAGTCGTCCTGGACGTACGGCGCGTTCGTCCTGCCACTCATCGCGATCGCCGTCGGGATGGGGCTGAGCAACGGCCCGTCCTCGTCGGCGTCCACGGCGTGCGTGCCCGCGGAGCAGGTCGGGTCGGCATCCGGTGTCTCCAACATGGCCCGCTACGTCGGCGCGGCGGTCGCCACCGCGCTGGCCGCGACGATCTACGGCGCCGTGATCGCGGACCGCACCGCGCAAGGGGAGTCGACGGCCGACGCCCTCGCGGCCGGACTGGGGACCGCGGCCTGGGTGATGGCGGCCTTCAGCGTGGCGGGTGTCGTCATGGCCGTCGTCATGGGTCGCCACCCCGCGGCGACCGGCACCCTGGACGACTCGGCCGCTTCCGCCGCCGCGCACACCCACACGCTGCCCACGTCGGCAACGGCGCGGGCGGCAGCGGGTGCCGGCCCTGAATGAGCAGACATGAGTGAGCAGACATGAGTGAGCGGCGCGAGGTCCACACTTCGCTCGACCTGGCTCTGCGGATCGGCGAGATGCTGCTGGCGTCCGGCGCGTCCGCAGCCGACGTGACCTCGGGGATGCTCGCGGTGACCCACGCCTGCGGCGTGCACAACGTCTCGGGGGACGTGACGTTCATCGACCTGACGCTGCGGCACCAGCCGAACGTCGAGGAGCCCGTCGTCATCCAGGTTCGCAGAGTCGCGCGGCGACACCCCGACTATGCCGAGCTGATCGCGGTCGACCGCGTGGTGCGCGAGCTCGTCGCAGGGTCCCTCACCCGCGACCAGGCTCGCGACGAGGTCGCGCGCATCTTGTCCACCGGACGCACCAGGCAGCCCTGGGCGGTGACCCTCGGGTGGGGCGTGATGGGCACCGGCATCGCCCTGACCCTGGGCGGCAACGCAGTGGTCTGCCTCTTGGCGTTTCTGGCAGCCGTGGCCATCGACCGGACGCAGGTCCTGCTGCCCATGTGGCGCATCCCACCGTTCTACCAGCAGGCCGCTGGGGGGTTCGTGGCCACCCTGATCGCGGTGATCGCGGCCGCGACGAGACTCGAGGTCAACCCCTCGCGGGTCGTCACGGCCGGGATCGTCATGCTGCTCGCCGGGGTCGGCATCACGGGGGCGACCCAGGACGCCCTGACCGGCTTCCCGGTCACGGCCACGGCCCGCCTGCTCGACGCGCTGCTCAACACCACCGGCATCATCGCCGGAGTCGGCGCCGGGCTCACCCTCGGCAGCCTGCTGACCGTCGAACTCGGCTCGTTCACCCCCGGCGCCGTCGGACTGGCCGCGGCAGGGGTCACGGTCGTTGGGGCGGCGCTGGCCGCAGCCGGATTCGCCTTCGCCTCCTTCGCGCCGCTGCGGGCGCTGGTGGCCGTCGCCCTGGTCGCCGGGGTCGGTCAGGCGGTCCTGTTGCTGGTGGACGAGGCGAAACTCGGCCGCACCTGGGGAGCTGCGGCCGCAGCGCTCACCATCGGGGCCATCTGCTACGTGGTCTCCGGCCGTTTCCGGGTGCCCCCACTCGTCGTGGTCGTCCCCGCGATCGTTCCGCTCCTCCCGGGCCTGGACATCTACCGAGGACTTGCGCTGTTGGCCACCGGACAGGACGGCGTGCTCCAGCTGGCCACCGCCTTCGCGACCGCCCTGGCTCTGGCGGCCGGGGTGACCCTCGGGCAGTACATCGCGCGCCCGCTCAAGCGAGAAGCCCGACGCCTGGAGACCCGGCTCTCAGGACCGCACCTGGTCGGCCCCTTCCGACACGCGCGCAGGCCGGACATCGCCAGCGCCGATGCCCCCACCGACGCTGCCGAGTAGCCCCTGCGGGCACTCATCCGCAGCGGGCGAGCCGGCAGCCGCACCGCGACGGTTACGGTGTGGATCAGTCGAAGGAGTGCCCATGGCCACGACAGCCCAGCCCGTGCCCCCGCCCTTCACGGCCCACGACTACCGGGGCCGGATGGAGCGCGTCGTCGCGGACGCCGTCGCGGTCGGCCTCGACGGAGGGGTTCTGGTCACACCGGGCCCGGACCTGGTGTGGCTGACGGGGTACCAGCCCACGGCCATCACCGAGCGTCTCACCCTGCTGCTTCTGAGCCCGAACCGGGAGCCGACACTCTTGGCACCGCGGCTCGAACGCCCGGACGTCGAGGCGGCAGCCGGAGCCGCAGCCCTCACAATCTATGACTGGACCGACGGCTCCGACCCCTACGCTGCTGCAGGTGAGTTTCTCGATCCGGTCGGGCGCTACGGCATCTCCGACTCGGCCTGGGCGATGCACCTCCTCGGCCTGCAGGCATTGCTGCCCGCCACACGCTACCGGGCGATGACGCAGTGCCTGCCGATGTTGCGGGCGGTCAAGGACGACGCCGAGCTGGCCCGGCTTGCGGCGGCCGGCGCGGCGGCCGACTCGACCTTCCTCGAGGTAGTCAAGCTCCGCTTCGCCGGGCGACCCGAGACAGAGGTCGCCGCCGATCTGGCCGGGCTGCTGCGCGAGTTCGGGCACGAACAGGTCGACTTCACGGTTGTCGGGTCGGGGCCCAACGGCGCCAACCCGCACCACGAGGCCGGTGAACGGGTCATCCAGGTCGGCGACTCCGTGGTGCTCGACTTCGGCGGACTGATGAACGGCTACGGCTCCGACACCACGCGTACGGTCAGCGTTGGTGAGCCCAGTGCCGAGCTGGTGCGGGTGCACGGCATCGTCCGCGAGGCGCAGCAGGCGGCGTTCGAGGCGGTCCGGCCCGGCCTGCCCTGCCAGGAGATCGACCGGGTCGCCCGGGCCGTCATCACCGCTGCCGGGTACGGCGACCAGTTCATCCACCGCACCGGTCACGGCATCGGAGTGACCACCCACGAGCCCCCCTACATAGTGGAGGGCGAGCAGCAGCTCCTGCTGCCGGGGATGTGCTTCTCCATCGAGCCGGGCATCTACCTGAGCGGGCGCTTCGGCGTGCGGATAGAGGACATCGTCACGGTGACGACCGAGGGCGGTCTCAGGCTGAACACCACCGACCACGGGCTCGCAGTCGTGTCCTAGGGCCGATGCGCTGAACCTCGGTCGGGGCCTTCGGATCGGGCGCCAGGACGGTGCCCGACCGTCACCCGCTCAGGGTGATACGTAGTCCCGCCCCCGCACCTAGCGTCGGCGTAGAACGTTGGTGCACCACTGTCACGACAGGAGTTGACCGCGATGTCGGCACGCGAGCACGTCGAGCAAGGACTGGGGCACCTTGGTGCCCGGGCCGTCACCGCCGCGTCACCGGATCGGGCGGACGCAGCATGAGTGCCGCCGACGTGCCCGCGACCCCTTCCGCCGCTGCCCCGCGCACGCGGGCCCCTTCGGCAGCCTTCATCTCGTGGGCGGCGTTGGCCATGATGACCACCAGCTCGGTGGCCAGCCTGCGTTCAGCGCCGACCATGGCCGTCTACGGCCTGGCTGCCGTGTTCCTCTACATCGTTCCGGCCATCGTCTTCCTGCTCCCGACCTCACTGGTCTCCGCAGAACTTGCGTCCGGCTGGAACGGCGGCATCTACAAGTGGGTGTCGGAGGGCATCTCCAAGCCCATGGGCTTCCTCGCGGTCTGGTGTCAGTTCGCGATGACGATCTTCTACTACCCCACCCTGCTGGGCTTCGTCGCCAGCACCCTGGCGTACGTCATCAACCCCGAGCTCGCCGACAACGGCGTCTGGACGGCGCTGATCATCGTGGTCGTCTACTGGACAGGCGTCTGGGTCTCGTCCCGCGGCACCAAGGGCATCGCAGGCCTGGCCAGCGGTGGGCTGATCATCGGCACCCTCATCCCCGGGATCATCCTCGTCACACTCGGAGTCATCTTCCTCGGCCAGGGCAACGAGTCCGCGGCCCCCATGGACGCCGACCACATCCTGCCCACCTGGGCGGGTCTGGCCAGCCTCGTGCTCATCGTCAACAACTTCCTGTCGTACTCCGGCATGGAGATGAACGCCGTGCACGTGTCGTCGCTGCGCAACCCCGCCAAGGAGTTCCCGCGCGCGATGTTCACGGCCATGGCACTGGTCCTGATGATCTTCATCCTGCCGGCCCTGGCCATCAGCTGGTTCGTGCCGGCGGAGGAGCTCTCGCTGACAGCGGGCATCATGCAGGCGTTCGAGGCGGTCTTCGCCAACTTCGGTCTCAGCTGGCTCACACCGATCATCGGCATCATGCTCGTGGCAGCCTCCCTGGGCGGGATGCTGACCTGGCTGGCCGGGCCGTCGAAGGGACTGTTGCTGATCTCCCGGCAGGAGGGATACCTTCCCCCGTTCCTGCAGAAGCTCAACAAGAACGGTGTGCAGCAGAACATCCTGGTCACCCAGGGCGTGGTCACCACCTTCATCGCCCTCGGCTACGCCCTGATCCCCTCCGTGTCGAGTGCGTACTGGATCTTCTCGGTGATCACGACGCAGGTCTACCTGATCATGTACCTGCTCATGTTCGTCGCTGCGGTCCGTCTGCGCCGCAACCAGCCCGACCACCCGCGTGGGTTCCGCGCGCCGATCCTGGTCTCACTGTGCGGTGTCGGCTTCGCCGCCTCCCTCGCGGCCCTGCTGGTCGGATTCATTCCGCCGTCGCAGTTCAGCAACGGCAACTCCGGGGTGTACATCTTCATCGTCGCCGGTGGGGCTCTGGGGTTGGGGCTCCTCGTGCCCTACCTGTTCTACAGGTCCCGCAAGCCGTCGTGGAAGCAGCCCGATGAGTCGCAGCCGGATGAGCCGCAGCCCACGCAGGAGGTGAGCTCGTGATGACCACGAACCTCGAGACCCAGAGCGATGAGGAGCGGCGCTACCTCTACGTCGGGGTGACCGTGGCCCTGGTCGTGCTGGTCGTCACCTCGCTGCTCATGTTCAGGTCGGCCTCGTCGTCGCAGGCTGCCCAGGACAAGGCAGCCCAGCTCATCACCGAGATCGAGAGCGCCGGGGCACGCGCACCGTCGAGCGAGGTGATCGTGCGACTGCTCGGCGATGACGGCGGTGCCGTGTGCGCAGATCCCAACGGCTCACTCAGCCGGGCTGTGCTGTTGTCGCAGCTGTCCACCGGTGCGGGTGGCCCGGGGTCGAGGCCGATCATCGCGGACAGCCGGGTGGTCCAGGGTCAGCTGCGCATCATCAAGGTCTACTGCCCGGACGAGCTCGCCGAGTTCCAGGAGTTCGTCGACGACCTCAAGTTCGACGACGACGTGGCAGGAAACTGACCGATGACGAGTGGCACGGACCTCGCTGCGCGCATCGATGCGCTGATGCCCCAGGCCCGCGAAGAGCTCGCCGAGCTCGTCGCGCTGCGATCCGTCGCGGACCCGCGCCAGTTCCCCGCGGAGGAGTGCGAGCGCGCCGCCCAGTGGGTGCTCGAGCGCTTCGCGGCCGTCGGGTTCGACGATGCCCGCCTCGTGGAGACCGCTGACGGGAGCATGGCTGTCGTCGGGTCCCGACCCTGCGGGAACCCCGACGCTCCCACCGTCCTGCTCTACGCGCACTACGACGTCCAGCCCCCCCTCGACGAGGCGGCCTGGCGCACGCCGCCGTTCGAGCTGACCGAGGTCGACGGCCGCTGGTACGGCCGCGGTGCGGCGGACTGCAAGGGCAACATCCTCATGCACCTCACGGCTCTGCGAGCCCTCGACGGCCAGGTGCCCGTCAACCTCAAGCTCGTCGTCGAGGGCTCCGAGGAGCAAGGCACCGGAGGTCTCGAGGCCTTCGTCCCGCAGGACCCCGACCTCCTGCGGGCCGACACGATCCTGGTGTGCGACACCGGGAACGCCGCCGTTGGCGAGCCCGCGGCCACGATCAGCCTGAGAGGGATGGTCAACGTCGTCGTCAGCGTGGAGGCGTTGGGATCCGAGTTGCACTCCGGCATGTTCGGGGGAGCCGCGCCCGACGCCCTCGCCGCGCTGGTGGCCATGCTCGCCACGCTTCGCGACGCCCGAGGTAACACGACGGTCACCGGCCTGGACACCACTCAGACCTGGACCGGCGCACCCTACCCACCGGAGCAGTTCCGGGCCGATGCCGGTGTCGTCGACGGAGCCCAGCTGCTCGGTGACGGTAGCGTGTCCGACATGTTGTGGGCCCGGCCGGCCGTGACGGTGATCGGGATCGACTGCCCACCCGTCGTGGGGTCCGCATCCGCGATCGTGCCGCGGGCTGCCGCCCGCCTGAACCTTCGCATCCCACCGGGGACGACCCCCGAGGAGGCCTACGTCGCCATCGGCCAGCACCTCACCGCGGCGACGCCCTGGGGCGTCACGTCGACCGTCGAGCTCGAAGCGGCCGGTTCGCCGTTCCGGGCGGAGGTGGACGGTCCGGCATACGCCGCCATGGCCGCCGCCCTGGAGGAGGCCTTCGGTGTGCCCATGGCCGCTCTCGGCCAAGGCGGGTCCATCCCGCTGTGCAACGTCTTCGCGGACACCTACCCCGACGCCGAGATCATCCTCATGGGCGTCGAGGAACCAGCCGCGATGATCCACGCCCCGAACGAGAGCGTGCACCCGAGTGAGATCTCGGCAATGGCCCTCGCCGAGGCACTCTTCCTGCAGCGCTACCAGATTCCTCATCCCAGCTGATTGCTGAGGCCCGCTGGGCTCACCAGGCGCACCGACACCAAGACCCATCACCGGGGCGCCGTCGTCGCCCCGACCAACCACCGAACGGAGCACCCCAGGATGTCCGACGACACTCCCAACGAGTTCACTGCCGAGCTCGCCGCTGTGAGCGACGGCGCGAGGACGCTGTTCATCGCGGACTTCAGTGACACCGGCACGGCTCTGGAGGCCTATGAGGCCCTGAAGTCGCTTGAGGACGGGCGGCACTTCGCCATCGACGGGGTCGTCGTGGTCAACCGCGACGCAGAAGGAAAGCTCGAGATCCAGAAGGCCACCGACCACTCCACCAAGAGCGGTATGAAGTGGGGGATCGTGGGTGGCGCCGTCCTCGGTCTGGTCTTCCCGCCGTCGATCATCGGCAGCGCGGCTGCGCTCGGCGCGGGTGGCGCAGCGCTGGGCAAGGCCTCGCAGCTGCACCACAAGGTCGGGCTGGAGAAGGACCTCGAGAACGCGGTGGCCCCCGGGCACTCCGGCATCGTCGCCCTCGTCTCCGACCCCGGTGCCATGGAGATCCGCAACGCCCTGGCCAGGGCCAACGGCATCGTGGAGTCGGCGGTGAGCGACGTCGTCGCCAAGGACATCCGCGCGATCGCGGACGAGGTCGAGAAGGGGTGAACGCGGCGGTCCCCGGATCGCTGGCGTGACACGTCCACCACAGTACTGTCCTGCTGTGGACACACCACCGGTCCTATGCCGATCCCGGAGGCTGGTGGACCCGCCGGCCGGCTCAGTCGCCAAGGTTGACCGCCGCACACCACGAGAAGGCGACCAATGACACGGACACCAATTGATCAACTATGCCCTGTCGACTACCTCGTCGTCGAGTTCCCAGTAGGGAAGAGCACCTTCAGCGGTGAGATGGCGACCGAGCTGGTGTCCTTGGTGGAGGCCGGGACCATTCGCTTGATCGACGTGTTGATCCTGACGAAGGATCAGAACGGTACGGTCGAGGCAACGGAGTTCGCGGACCTCGATGACCTCGGACCGCTGCAGGTGCTCGAGACCGAACTGGCAGGGCTGCTCGCAGAGGACGACGTCATTCATCTCGCTGCTTCGATGGACCCAGGAAGCACGGCGGGGGTGCTCATCTGGGAGAACCTTTGGGCGGCCCCGTTCGCCTCCGCCGCACGGCGTGCCGGCGGCCAGATCTTCGCCGATGGCCGCATCCCGATCCAAGCGATCATCGCGTCTATCGAGGCCGACGACACCTCGCGTCCGGAAGGAGTCTGACATGCCGCTCAGACCAGCTCGCGTAGGACGGTCGGCGTCATTGGTCATCCCGTTGCAAAGACTGCTGTGGTCGCCAAGGCCGTCACGCCCGGCCCCTCCCCGGTGGCTAAGGCGGCCGTTGTCGCAGCCGTCATCACACCGCGACGGCGCATCTACGTGCCTCGAGCCAGGCGCCCACGCGTGGGCGCCTGGTGGCGCGGAGGGGGCCGTGGGCAAGCCAGCAGGAGGACCCACCTCGTCGCCAGGTGACCGGACGAGACCCGCACCCACGTCTCCAGCAATCAAGTTGCTGCTCATGTAGTTCGTCCACCGGGCAACGCTAAAGGACCCAGCTCCGCCGACACCCTGTCCGAGCGCGGGTGTGACGTCGAGTTTGCCAGCATCGGGTTCCCTGACCAGAGATAGGCGAAGCGGTTCTCGGAGTTCCCGATGCCACGACCGCTGCGGGAGGCCTCGGCATGCTCCCGGCAGAGCTCCGAGGCACGTCGGGAAGGATCGAGATCCCATCGTCGGTGACCGCGGTGGGGTACGACCTCGTCATCATTTGTTCAGCGGCGTGGTGGCCCTCCCAACGTGCCATTTCGGTCCTACCTGGAGCCCGCGACCGCGGGCACGGTGACGGCCCTCACCCTTCTCGCCGCAGCATGAACGAGTCTGCCGAGGCCCATTGGGCCACCGCCCGCCGTCTCGCTGCTGCATGGGGAGCGCGGGAGCTTCGCCATCCGATCGTCCTCTCGCAACGGGCGGCGGGCGGGAACGTCAAGGGGTGCCAAGGCCATGCGATGGTTCGGCCATTTGTGAGAGTCGTCTGGCGATCTCGGCGGGACGGTCGTCGGCAACGTGCTGATAGCGCATCGCCATCGCAGAGGTGGAGTGCCCGAGGCGGTCCATGAGCTCGCGTGTGGTGGCTCCTGCTTGGGCAGCGAGCGTGGCTCCGGTGTGGCGCAGGTCGTGCCATCGCAGGTCCGGGCGACCGGCGGCGGCGCGGGCGGGCCGGTAGACCTTGTAGAGGCTGCCGTGGTGCATGTGCTGGCCGTCGGTGTTGGGGAAGACCAAGCCGTCCGAGCCCTTGCGCGCGAACCGGTCGAGGTGGTGTCGGATGTCGGGGAGCAGGTGAGGCGGGATGCTCACGTCCCGGATCCCGGCATCCGACTTGGGGGTGCCGACGTGCGCCTGACCGTTGGGCCACGTCACTGCGCGGCGCACTCGGATGACACCGTGGCGTAGGTCGATGTCCTTGCGGCGCAGCTCGGTGAGCTCACCGAACCGGATGGCGCACCAGGCGGCCAGCTGAACCATCAGCCGGTAGCGCTCGGGCATGCTGGCGGCGATCTGCCCGATCTCCTCGACGGTGGCCGGGCGCATGCCTGAGCGTCCCGCAGGTCGGCCTCCGCCACGGATGCGGCAGGGGTTGGTGGCCAGTAGCTCTTCTTCCACAGCGGTGTTCAGGATGGTGCGCAACAGGGCGTACGTGTGGGCTCGAGCCGTCGGTCGCTCCGGACCCCACGCGGCGTGCCAGGTACGGACGTCGTCCCGGGTGATCGTGTCGAGCCGGCTGTGCCCGAACGTGGTGACGAGGACCTCGATCAGTCGGGCGTACTCCACCCGGGTGCGTGGCTTGAGCTCACGCCTCCCCAGCCAGGCGCGGGCGTAGTCGTCGAAACGCGGACGCGGTGCGATGGCGGTCGGGGCGGGTCGCCATCGGCCTTCGGTGATCGCAGCGGACTGCATGCTCAGCCACGCCTCCGCATCCCCCTTGGTCTGGAAGGTGGTGGGCGCGATGTGACGGTCACCGTCGGGTCCGAGATAGCTCGCCTGGTAGCGCCGGGAAGGCAGCCTGCGCAGGTGGCCGAAGCCGCGTCGCCGTCCGGCTGTTCGCGCCCTGGTGCGTGCCTTCGGGGCCGCGGAAAAAAGCTCGCCGCTGGGGGAGTGGGGGAGCGCAGACGCTGGCATTGGGACCCCTTCCGTGCAACATACGTGCAACAACGAATGTCTTTTCCTGGCCAGTCGTGTCCACCCGTGTCACCCGACCGCCTTGGTATCTGTGCAGGTCAGACTACCAATGATGGCAGAAACGGCTCGTCCGAGGCTTGCTGGAGATGGCCCCGAAAACAAGTTCAAATCCTGTCAGCCCGACAGATGAAAGAGCAGGTCATCCCTGTAGGAGCGGGGCTGGTCAAGAGTGTGGTGGTTCCATTTTGGGCTGGTCCGGGCCGTTGCAGGCATGACTTGGTGGGCGTCGGGGTCAAGGCTCGAGCGGAGCTCGACCGCGTAGCGGGCGGAGGGCCTTGAGGCCGGCGCCCGGCGAGTCGACGATGTGGACGGCGGACAGCCGGGAGTGGTTGTCTGGTGCCGGGTTCTCCTGGTGGGTCGCAGTGGTGGGACGTCGTTCCTCGTCAGTCCTGATGCGGTGCGGGTGGACTAGCCCTGGTGGGTGTCAGTCATCCCTTCACCACCATGGCCGGTGGCATGACGTGGTGCGTGGTGTCTTGGCCGGTGTGGTCAATCAGAGAGCGCGACCGCGCCGAACGGTCCGGGGGTCATGACCTGCACGACCCAGCACCGGCCAAGAAGCCTGTTGGTGGTTCATGCCGCGCCCGGTGGGTCAGGGCGCGCACGTGCCCGTCGCGCAGGCCGTAGTAGACGTGCTCGACCTGGCGGCGAGCGGCCGCGACGGTGCCGATGTTCCGGGCCCCGCTTGATGGCGACTCGTTCGCGCAGCGGGCCCACCCCGGTGTGCGGTCCGAGTCGCTTGACGGACTCGATCGCGGCCCAGCGCACCAGTCTGGAGCCCTGCTTGGTGATCCGGCCACGGTGCACGTGGGTGTCGGACTCACGGTGCTTGGGAGTCAACCTCATCATCGTCGGGCTCTTCGTGCTGGATGGTTCCGAGCGCACCATTTGGTTCCTGGTGTGGGTCCCCCTTGCTTGCTGATATCGGTGCTCATGGACTACTTGGTGTGGAACCGCCCGGGACGCGACCAGCGGCTTAGCAGGACCGCGACCGACCGCGCTACGGGGAGTGACCTTTCACGAGTCGACCTTCCGCCCTTCGCGACTTGCGTCTATGCGCCGCCTGGCGCCGCACTTGCACCCTTCCGCTCCTGTGCCGACGATGAGGGATGCGATACCTGGAGCTCCGTCGGCATACCGACAACGACGGCGACGACCTGACTGCGCGGGGTGTGGCGGAGGCTGAAGCCATCGGCCGCAAGGAGTTGCGGCCGCCGTACGCCGCATTCATCTCTTCGGGCGCGGCTCGCGCGACCCAGATGGTCACCCTCCTTCGTCACGCCGCCGGGCAGGACGACGTCGTGATCCACGAGGTGCCGGGGCTGCGGTCGACCGTCGAGGACCGATGGCGAGCCGCGGCCAAGGCCGCCGGCAAGGGCGCCACTGTTGAGCAGATCCGACGCGTCGATCCGGACCTGGTCGAGCATGAGGAACGCCTCCTGGGGTCGGCGCTACGTGGGATCGTCGACTCACTTCCCGATGGTGGTAGGGCGCTGGTCGTCGGCCACAGCCCGACGAACGAAGCCGCTGTGGCCGCCCTGACAGGTCACACGGTCAAGCCGCTGGGCAAGGGCGCCGGCGTTCTGCTCGTCGAAGACGGTGGCAGGTTCACCGTCAACCCGCTGTAGAGAGGCCCCCTGACCCCGGGCACGGAAGCCACGCGGCGGCATGCTCGAGCTCCCGGTGAATCGCACGCCGATGCGCGTCATAGCCGCGTTCGCTCTCCACGATCTGCGGCAGAACGGGACGGTCGCGTCATTCGGTGAAGACAGACCAGCAGATGGCATCTCGTCGCGCTTGGTCCTCGAGGACCAGAGACCGGATCGACGAGTCGAGCTGGCGGCGTTGCCAGTCGCGCTCGGTGCGACCGGCGATCGGGACGCCGGGGTTTGCTGCGCGCACGGCCTTGATGGCATAGGCGGCGGCGCCAAGATCATGTTCGGCCACGTGGCCCACACAGGCAGCCTGACCGGCGGCATACGCGGCGTAGCGGGGTGCTTTGTGGAGCCGGCGAGCTGCGCCCATGGCGTGTCCGCCCAACGCGCGAGCGTCCATCATCGACATCTCGTCGCGGGCCCAGGCCCGGGCCGCCTCGATCGCCTCTCGCGGTCGAGGGTCCGACCCCTGCGCGTCCTCGAAGAGGTGGAGGACGTGCTCGGCGCACGTGGCAGCCCACAGTGCCAGGCGTCGATGGTCTGCGTCGGTGAGAGTCCCCCCGCGGCGAATAGTCACCAGTCGGGGGTCGCGGACCTTCGGCAAGATCATCCGACCAGCCTGCCACTCCATGCGCGTTCGACCGCTGTGCACCGCACGGCCCGTGGCATGAGTGCGGCCACCGAGGTGCGTCACGACCGCGTGCGGACGAGGGGAGAGGGGACATGAGGGCACGTCGTGCTTCTTGAGGCGCGCCAGGACTGAACGCGAACAAGGATCCTCGGTGGTGGCACCCGATTTCTGGCCGCCTGAGTGGAGCTCCCGCTTCACTCGGCCGTGACGGCGAACCAGCGACCTTCGGGGTCCGCGAACGCGAAGCTCTGCGTGCCCCCGTGATCGCCCACCTCGCTCGCCTGCACACCACAACCCAGGAGGTCGGCGCGCGTGGCATCCAGGTCGTCGACCGCGAAAGCGATCGAGGGTGTCGCAAGGTCGAGTCCGTCCGGGTTCTCCTTCATCAGCTCGAGAGGCACGAGCTCGAACGCGAACGGCTGGTTGGCAAACCCGACCTGCACGATCGTGAACGCGCCCGCCTCGGTGCGCCGCTTCTCGACCATCCCGATCTGGTCGACCCAGAACCTGCGGCACACTTCCGCATCATTCACATACAGGACGACATATCCGACTCTCATCTGCGACCCCTGAGCCATGCACGGACGTGGACGCTGGCGCACTCAGCGAGTCTAACCGTGCCCACGTGCCGGCAATCCGCGTCGAGTGCCGGAGGGATGCGCAGCCGCCGTCGGGCGCGCCTCTTGGCGGTCTCCGACGAAGGGCGCGCCCGACTGTTCTGGAAGCCTTCGCCGATGCTGCCGCGATTCGCAAGAGTGCGTAGCCGCGTGGCGCTGCAGGAAGCGCCAGGTGGGTGGCAGTCCGCGGGCCGCTGAAGCGTGGGTCGAGCCGCCGGCGAGCGCTGGTTCATTTGGTGAGTGCTGGCGGGTCGAGCGCGGCGTTGATTCGCTCCGCGTCAGCTACCAAGCTGCCGTCCTCTACGGCTCTGGCGATGGTTCCGTCTCAGAGCCTTTCGCCGCGCACGACGGCGGTGATCAATCGCATTGCGTGTGTGACCGGGCTTTGGGCAACCCTGCACCGCGTGGGTATCGCCGAGACCCGTTCCAACTCATCCAGTCGAACACGGCTGGGCGTTGACGGCGCGCAGCGCAGCGAGTAACTCCTCAACTGATTCTTCGTAGTTCGGGCACGACAGCACCAGCGGGTCCGCGGTTGTCCCTGTGCCCGCCATCGGCGACCAGGTCACGGGGGCCGGGTCAGCCGCGGTGCGGCTCTTCATGGCCTGGATGGCGGCTCGAAGCCCGTTCGCGGGCCGCCGGGGTGGCCCGCAACAGGACGGTATTCAGCTTCTCGTCTTCAGGGTGCGGCGCTGAGCGGGCCGGCACCCAAGGGTTGAGCGGGGTGTCATCCGCGACGTACAGCGGGTGGCGTGGTTCGCCTCACTGCGTGACGCCCAGACACGGTCCTGCACTAGCGCTGCTCCCGAGCTGGGGCGCGAGCCCGGTGTCGTACCGGCCGGTCGGCACAGGGCATGTCGCGTGAGGCGTAAGGCGGGGCATCCTGAGCTCCCCTAAGGGTCGACGGCCCTCCCCGGCCGGGCGGGCCACGAGCGACGCGGTGGCAAGTGACCCGCAGCGACGGTGGCTATTGACAGCACCAAGGCAGAGGCGGGACGCCTTCACAGCTCCTCTGGTTTTGATTGGGTTGTCGGAGTAGCGTCGCAACCCGGGCCAGAACATGGGCCCAACCAGGAGGTGGACGGTGAAGAAGTTCCTCGCTGCGATCGTCGCTGCATCGGCGATGCTGCTGTTCCCGGCGTCGGCACACGCGATCACCGACGGCTTTCCCGACGAGGAGAATACGTACCCGTTCGTCGGGCTCCTCGCCTTCCATGACGCCGACGGCGAGTACATACATCGCTGCTCGGGCACGCTCCTCTCGCCGACGATCGTCCTGACGGCGGCTCACTGCACCGAGGGCACGTCAATGGTGTACGCGTACTTCTCGTACCAAGTGCCCGACGACTTCCGGACGAACCCGTCGGGGATCGAGGGCACGCCCTACACGCACCCCGATCACCGCTTCCCTCGCAACGACATCGGGGTGGTGGTCCTGGATGATCCCGTCCTGCTGGCCACGTACCCGGTCCTACCGACGGAAGGATTCCTGAGCGAACTCAAGGCGGCCGGCGACATCCGGGACGACACCTTCGTGAACGTGGGGTACGGAGTCCTGAACGGGCCGACGCCGCCGAACCTCGTGCCCAACGAGGATCGCTACTGGTCGACTTCTCCGTACAGCGGCCTGACGCAGAACAGCCTCCGGCTACTGATGAACCACAGCGCCACCGCGCAGGGCGGGACCTGTGGCGGTGATTCGGGCGGACCGCACTTCTGGGAGGACACGCTCATCCTCGTGTCGGTAACCAGCTGGGGTGACCCGAACTGCGTCTCGATCGACATGACGCAGCGGGTCGACCTGGCGTCCGTCCTCGACTGGCTCGAGAGCAAGTTCGGGCTGGCGCCACCGGCCTGAGGCCGTCTGCGAGCCGATATCGGGCCGACCCTGGGCCAGGCCGAGCGCCGTTCTGAAGACGTACGTTCCGCCTCCGTGGACGTGCCTCGGGGTCGCCGAGGGGCAGGTTCTAACGAGGCGCCCATCGCGTGTCTCGCGAGCTCCTTCGGGCACCTCGATGGAGAGCAACCGGTGCCAGCCGTCCCTGCTGACGACACTGCACTCGTCAGACCTAGATCGCGGCTGGGATGCCGTCGGAGCACACCTCGGGCGGGTCCGGGAGCGGCGGCGACAACCCCGCGCGGGAGTTCACTCGTGCTCTGGCTCGGAGCTATTCCGCCCTTGGTCACTTCGTCTTCCTGCCCCGCGGGCGGCACTTGACGTCCGGGCCTCTGCCGTGGTGCCGTCTATGGCCACCGAATCGCTCATGGCAAGTCCGGCCCGGGAGAGCCGCCGACCCGCTAGTGTGTTGCACCGGAAGTTCGCAAGATAAATTGTAGAATCGGGTGTGGCGAGAACAGGTCGACCCAAGGCCGAGCTGGTCCTCAGTGATGAGGAGCGGGCGCAGCTGGTGCGGTGGTCGCGGCGGGCGAAGTCGTCTCAGTCGTTGGCGCTGCGGTCCAAGATCGTGTTGGCCTGCGCTGACGGTCTGGACAACAAAGCCGTTGCGGCGAAGCTGAACTGCGTGCCGGCGACGGTGGGCAAGTGGCGCGCCAGGTTCGTGACCGACCGGCTCGACGGGCTGATGGACGAGGCCCGCCCGGGCCGGCCGCCGTCGATCACCGTCGACCAGGTCGAGGACGTCGTGGTCGCCACGCTGGAGTCGACCCCGGCGAACGCGACGCACTGGTCTCGGGCGTCGATGGCTCAGCGCACCGGGCTGTCCAAGACCACGATCGGGCGGATCTGGAAGGCGTTCGACCTCAAACCGCACCGGGCGGACACGTTCAAGCTGTCCAAGGACCCGCTGTTCGTGGAGAAGGTCTACGACGTGGTCGGGCTGTACCTGGATCCGCCCGAGAGCGCCGTCGTGCTCTGCGTGGACGAGAAGAGCCAGGTCCAGGCACTGTCCCGGTCCGCACCGGTGCTGCCGATGATGCCCGGCATGCCCGAGAAGCGCACCCACGACTAC
>NZ_BAABGM010000018.1:0-32941 GCF_039541575.1 Fodinibacter luteus
ACCACCACCACCTCGACGCCACGACCCACCGCCCCCGACCCGGCAGACGACCCCCACCACCGCCGCGCCGGTCCCACCCCCACCCTTCTGACGCGCGGCGTCCTGAAGGGGTGCGACGACCCGGCAGACGACCCCCACCACCGCCGCGCCGGTCCAGCCCCCACCCTTCTGACGCGCGGCACCTTGCGACGGGCGAAACGGCCTTCCCCGGCCTGGTCACGGACCTGGCCGGTGGGGGCGACCGATGACCACCCTCCATCGAGCCGTCGGCGGGGGGCGGCGCCCCAGTCCTGAGACCAGCGACCGTCAGCTCCTCGGTTCCCACCCTCGGACCACGCTCGACCCCACGTGTTCGAGGGACGGTCAGGGGCGCGCGACGACGATGTACCGGTCGTCGGTGGTCTCGCCGCCCCAGAGCGCCGGCCCGGGCAGCGGCCGCACTTCCACCCGGGCGCACGAGCCCTCGACGATGCTCGCGCAGCGCTTCGCCGTGAGGCCCGCCCCCGTCGACCAGGTGCCCTCGACGAGCACGAGCCGACCGCCCGGGCGCAGGGCCCGCACCCACCGCACCACCGCCCTTTCGGGTTCGGGCAACGCCCAGAGCAGGTGCCGGCAGAGAACGACGTCGGTGCTGGCCGGCGCCAGGCCGGGGTCGCCAGCATCACCCAGGCGCACCACGGCCCGAGGCGACCCGGCGAGCTTGGCGTCGGCAAGCCGCACCATCGCCGGCGAGAAGTCGACCGCGTCCACGGTGTACCCGTCGTCGGCCAGGAGCCGGGTCAGGGTCCCGGTGCCGCAGCCCAGGTCGACGACGTCAGCCGGTGCGACGGGCAGCACCCCCAGCAGCAGCTCGCGCCACGCCTCGCGCACCTCGGGGTCGAGCAACCCGTGGTCGGGCGCCTCGTCGAAGGTCGCGGCCTCGCGGTCCCACAGCCCTGGGTCTGACGAGCTCAGGGGGCGAGCACACCGCACCCCGATGCCGTCCACGGGCAGCCCGCGCGACGGCATCCGGTCACTCCTCCTCGAGCTGGGCGAGGACGTCGTCGGGGATGTCGCCGTTGGCGAAGACGTCCTGGACGTCGTCGGAGTCCTCGAGGGCCTCGATGACGCGGATCATCTTCTTCGCGCCGTCGAGGTCGAGCGGCACCTGGAGGTTCGGCACCCAGGCGGCCTCGGCGGAGTCGTAGTCGACGCCCGCCTCCTGGAGCGCGGTGCGCACCGCGACGAAGTCGGTGGCCTCAGACACGATCTCCCACGTGTCGCCGTTGTCGTTGACCTCCTCGGCGCCCGCGTCGAGCACGATCTCGAGGAGGTCGTCCTCGCTCTTCTCCGCCTTGGGCACGATGACGACACCCTTGCGGTCGAACACGTAGCTCACGGACCCCGGGTCGGCGAGGGCGCCACCGTTGCGGGTCAGGGCGGTGCGCACCTCCGCCGCCGCGCGGTTGCGGTTGTCGGTGAGACACTCGATGAGCACGGCGACCCCACCCGGCGCATAGCCCTCGTAGGTGATCGTCTCCCAGTCCGAGCCGCCCGCGGTGGCCCCGGACCCGCGCTTGACCGCGTTGTCGATGTTCGTGTTGGGGACCGACGACTTCTTGGCCTTCTGGATGGCGTCGTAGAGGGTCGGGTTGCCGGCCGGGTCTCCCCCACCCGAGCGCGCCGCCACCTCGATGTTCTTGATGAGCTTCGCGAACAGCTTCCCCCGCTTGGCGTCGATCGCCGCCTTCTTGTGCTTGGTGGTCGCCCACTTGGAGTGGCCGCTCATGAATGCTCCCTCTGGTCTTGCGTGGCGGTGTGGTGCCTCACGATGTCGACGAACAGCTGGTGGACCCGGTGGTCCCCGGTCACCTCCGGGTGGAAGGAGGTGACGAGCAGGTCGCCCTGGCGGGCGGCGACGATCCTACCCGCGGCGGGCCCGTGCTCCACCCGGGCGAGGACCTGGACGGACTCCGCCGCCTCCTCGACCCAGGGCGCGCGGATGAACACCGCCCGCACCGGCTGCCCGCCGAGCTCTCGGATGTGCAGGTCCTCCTCGAAGGAGTCGACCTGCCTGCCGAAGGCGTTGCGGCGCACCGTGATGTCGATACCGCCGAGCGTCTCCTGGTCCGGGCGCGCGTCGGCGATGCGGTCGGCCAGCATGATCATCCCCGCGCACGAGCCGTACACCGGCATCCCCGCGGCGATCCGCTCGCGCAGCGGGCCCTGGAGCCCGAACGCCCGCACCAGCTTGTCCATCGTCGTGGACTCCCCGCCCGGGATGACGAGCCCGTCGACCGCCGCGACCTCCTCGGGCCGGCGCACCGTCGTCGTGCGCGCGCCGCTCGCCGCCAGGGCCGCGAGGTGCTCGCGCACGTCGCCCTGGACCGCGAGGACGCCGATGAGGGGGGTGCCGGTCACGACGCACGAGCGTACGTCCTCCCCCGAACCACCATCGCCTGCGTCGGCAGGTCGGCCGCCAGGACCCCCGACGTGCCGGACGTAGCGCGGGTAGCGTCGGGCCATGTCGCCAGCGCTCACCGACCGGGCCCGCGAGCTCGACGCCCGCCACGCCGCCACCGACCTGCGGGCCCGGTTCCGCCTGCCGGCCGGGGTCGTCTACCTCGACGGCAACTCCCTCGGGGCGCTGCCCGCCGGGGTCGCCGAGGCGGTCGCGGACGTCGTGCACCGCCAGTGGGGCAACGAGCTCATCGCGAGCTGGAACGACGCCGGCTGGTGGGACGCGCCGACCCGCGTGGGCGACGCGCTCGGTCGCCTCGTCGGCGCCGCGCCGGGACAGGTCGTGTGCACCGACTCCACGTCGGTCAACCTCTACAAGGCGGTCGTCGCCGCCGCCCGCATGCGACCCGGTCGCCGGGTCGTGCTCACCGACCCCGACTCCTTCCCCACCGACCTCTACGTGACGGATGCCGCGGCGCGCGTCGCCGGGCTCGTCGTCGAGCGGGTGTTCCCCGGCGACGCCGTCGCCCGCATCGCCGAGGTCGGCGACGACCTCGTGCTCGCCTCGTACTCGTCCGTCGACTACCGCACCGGCGAGCTGTGGGACCTCCCCGCGATCACCCGCGCGGCCCACGCGGTCGGCGCACTCTCCTGCTGGGACCTGTGCCACTCCGCGGGCGTGCTCGACGTCGGGCTCGACGAGCACGGAGCCGACCTCGCCGTGGGCTGCGGCTACAAGTACCTCAACGGCGGCCCGGGCGCCCCGGCCTTCCTCTACGTCGCCCACCGCCTCCAGGACGACTTCGACCAGCCGCTCGCCGGGTGGAACGGGCACGCGACCCCGTTCGCGATGGCACCCGACTTCGTCCCGGCACCGGGCATCACCCGGGGCCGGGTGGGCACCCCGCCCCTGCTCGGGATGCTCGCGCTCGAGGCCGCCCTCGCGGCGTACGACGGGGTCGAGCCGGCCGCTGCGCGCGAGCGCTCGCTGTCGCTCACGGGCTTCTTCCTCGAGTGCCTCGACACCCTCGTCCCCCACCTCGAGGTGGCGACCCCCCGCGAGCCCGCACGGCGGGGCTCGCAGGTGAGCGTGCGGCATCCACAGGCGTACGCCGTCGTCCAGGCGCTCATCGCGCGCGACGTCGTCGGCGACTTCCGCGAGCCGGACATCGTGCGGCTCGGGTTCGCCCCGCTCTACCTCACCCACGCCGACGTCCTGCGCGCCGCCGGGCACCTGCGCGACGTGCTCGAGCACCGCGAGTACGAACGGGCCCAGTTCCGCACCCGGGCCACGGTGACCTGACGGAGGGACGCGCCGACGCCCCGCTACGGTCGGAGGGTGACCCGCCCGACGCCGCGCCAGCGGCTCGCCGACCTCGCTCCGGGCATCGCGGTGCTCCGCGGCTACCAACGGGGCTGGCTCGGCCTCGACGTCGTGGCCGGCCTCACCGTCGGCGCGATGCTCATCCCCCAGTCGATGGCGTACGCCGAGCTCGCCGGGATGCCGCCGCAGTACGGCTTCTACGCCGTCATCGCCCCGCTCGTCGTCTACGCGGTCGTCGGCACGAGCCGGCACCTGGGTGTCGGGCCCGAGCCCGGCACGGCGATCCTCGCGGCGACCGGGGTCGGCGCGATCGCCGCCGGCGACCCGGCCCGCTACGTCGCCCTCATGGCCGGGCTCGCCCTCGTCGTGGGGACGATGGCCGTGCTCGGCGCGGTCGCCCGGCTCGGGTTCATCGCGTCGGTGCTGTCCAAGCCGGTGCTCGTCGGCTACATCACCGGCGTCGGGCTCACCCTGCTCAGCAGCCAGATCGCGGCCTTCACCGGCGTGCCCATCGAGGCCGACCGGTTCTTCCCCCGGGTGCTCGAGCTGCTCACCGGGCTCGACGAGGTCGACCCGGCCACGCTCGCCGTCGGCGCCACGACGTTGGCGGTCGTGCTCCTGCTGCGCCGCCACGCACCCCGGGTGCCCGGCGCGCTCGTCGCCGTCGCGCTGGCCACGCTCGTCGTCTGGGCGCTGCCCGGCGACGAGCCGGTCGTCCCGGTCGTCGGCGCGATCCCCGAGGGGCTGCCGGTCCCGGGGCTGCCCGCGATCACGCTCGACGACGTCGTGCGGCTGCTGCCCGTCGCGGCCGGGATCGTGCTCGTCGGGTTCACCGACAACGTCCTCACCGCCCGGTCGATCGCGGCCCGGCACGGCTACCGCATCGACCCCAACCGGGAGCTGCTCGCGCTCGGGCTGACCAACCTGTCGGCCGGCGTCTCGCAGGGCTTCCCGGTCTCGTCGAGCGCGAGCCGCACGGCAGTTCCCGCCTCCCTGGGCAGCCGCACCCAGCTCGTCTCGCTCGTCGCCTGCTCCGTCGTCGTCGCCACCCTCCTCGTGCTCAGCCCCGTGCTCGGCCAGATCCCCCGGGCGGCCCTCGCCGCGGTCATCGTGTCGGCGGCGATCGCCATCATCGACGTCGCCGGGTACCGCGCGCTGTGGCGGGTCAGCCGTCAGGAGGCCGTGCTCGCGCTCGTCGCCGCGCTCGGCGTCATCGTCGTCGACGTGCTCGTCGGCGTCCTGCTCGCGGTGAGCCTGTCGATCGTCGTGGCCCTGGGCCGGATGGCCCGCCCGCACGACGCGGTGCTCGGCGACCGCCCCGAGCTCGACGGCTGGGTCGAGGTCGACGCCCACCCCGAGGCCCGCACCGAGCCGGGGCTGCTCGTCTACCGGTTCGACGCGCCGCTGTTCTTCCTCAACACCGAACGGTTCCGCACCCGCGTGCTCGAGGCCCTCGAGGCCAACCCCGGCCGCGAGGACTGGCTCGTCCTCGACTTCGAGGGCATCGGCGCCCTGGACGCCTCCGCCCTCGACGGGTTGACCGACCTGCTCGACCAGCTCGCCGCCACGGGGGTCGCGCAGGTCGCCGTCGCCCGGGCCAACGAGGACGTCGTGCGCCGGCTGCGCCGGATCGCCCTCCTCGAGCCGGAGGGGCCGCTGCGGCACTATCCGACGATCAACGCGGCCGTGCGCGACTTCCGCCGGTTCCGGGCCGGGAGCGGCTGAGCCGGGCTACCAGCCGCGCTCGGCGAGGCGGTGCGGCTGGGGGATCTCGTCGACGTTGATCCCGACCATGGCCTCGCCGAGCCCCCGCGAGACCTTGGCGACGACGTCGGGGTCGTCGAAGAACGTCGTCGCCTTGACGATCGCCTCGGCGCGCTGGGCCGGGTTGCCGGACTTGAAGATGCCGGAGCCGACGAACACGCCCTCGGCGCCGAGCTGCATCATCATGGCCGCGTCGGCGGGCGTCGCGATGCCGCCGGCGGTGAAGAGCACGACGGGGAGCTTCCCGGCGTGGGCGACCTCCTTGACGAGGTCGTAGGGAGCCTGGAGCTCCTTCGCGGCGACGTAGAGCTCGTCGTCGGGCAGGTTCTGCAGGCGACGGATCTCCTGACGGATCTGGCGCATGTGGGTCGTCGCGTTCGACACGTCGCCGGTGCCCGCCTCGCCCTTGGAGCGGATCATCGCGGCCCCCTCGGTGATGCGACGCAGGGCCTCGCCCAGGTTGGTGGCCCCGCACACGAACGGCACGGTGAACGCCCACTTGTCGATGTGGTTCGCGTAGTCGGCCGGGGTGAGCACCTCCGACTCGTCGACGTAGTCGACGCCGAGGGACTGCAGCACCTGGGCCTCGACGAAGTGGCCGATCCGGGCCTTGGCCATGACCGGGATCGAGACGGCCTCGATGATGCCGTCGATCATGTCCGGGTCGCTCATCCGGGACACGCCGCCCTGGGCGCGGATGTCGGCGGGCACCCGCTCGAGGGCCATGACGGCCACCGCGCCGGCATCCTCGGCGATCCTCGCCTGCTCCGCGGTGACGACGTCCATGATCACGCCGCCCTTGAGCATCTCGGCCATCCCGCGCTTGACGCGGGTCGTGCCGGTGCCCGGGGCGTTCTGCTGCTCGCTCATGGCGCACAGTGTAGGTCCGCCGCGACCATGGCCCGGCCACGCCCGGCCCCCGCCGGTCGGCGTCAGCGGCCGAGTCCGGGGGGCGCCGCGTCGTCGAAGACGACCGGCTCCGGCAGGGCGGCGTACCCGGCGAGCCCGAACCACCGCACGGTGCGCTTGGCGCGCACCCGGCGCACGTCGCGCACGGCGTCGTTGTGGAAGCGGCGGGCCAGCTGGACCCGCAGCACGCTCGCCGCGACCCGGTCGAGCTCGTCGGCGACGAGGTCGTCGTGGCGAGCCCGCAGGTCCTGCACGACGGCATCCGGCAGGGCCGCCGACAGCGCGGCGGTGAGGTCGCTCTCGACGCCCTCACGACCACCGAAGTGCTGGCCGTCGAGCAGGTCGTCGGTGACCGGCTGCTCGGTGGTGCGCTCGAGCGACTCGGTCGCCGCGTCGGCGATGAGCAACGCGCTCGCCGGGTCGAGCACGCCGCTGTTGGCGAGCTCGAGCGCGGCCTCGGCACGACGGATGAGCTGCGCGTCGAGGGCCGACATGGCGCCCTCGACCTTCGCGTGCAGCCGGTCGAGCCGGGCCGCGGAGTACGAGAGGTACCACGCGACGGCGATGAGGAGGATGACCGCGAAGGTCGCGATCTGCAGCACGTCGACCATCAGCCACCACCTCCGGGCACCCCACGCACGATCCGGCCCCACAGGCCGTGCTGCGTCGGTTCGTCGGGCTCGCCGTCGGCGCCGGCGATGACGGTCTCGTAGACGGCCATGACGCGGTCGGCGACGACCTCCCAGTCGAAGAGCCGGGCCCGTTCGCGACCGAGCCGGTGCAGCTCCTCCCGGCGACCGGGCGTGGCGAGCAGGTCGAGCACCGCCGTCGCGAGCCCCTCCGGGGAACCCGTCTCGAACAGGATGCCGGTGCGCCCGCCGTCGAGGACGTCGGAGAAGGCGATGAGGTCCGAGGCGACGACCGGGGCCCCCGCCGCCATGGCCTCGACGAGGACGATGCCGAAGCTCTCGCCCCCGAGGTGCGGGGCGACGTAGGCGTCGACGGAGCGCAGCAGCGAGGCCTTGTCGGCGTCCGAGACGGTCCCGAGGGTCTCGACCGCGGTGGCGGCGCGCGGGTCGGCGGCCGCGAGCGCCTCCGCGGTGTCGCCGGGGCCGGCCACGAGCAGCCGCGCCCCGGGGTGCTCGTCGAGGACGGCGGGAAGCGCGCGCAGGGCGACGCCCAGGCCCTTGCGCGGCTCGTCGGCGCGCCCGACGAACGCCAGCGTGGGTCGCGCGGGCGTCCCGGTCCACGCCTCGGCCGGCGGCGCGCCCGCGAACCGGTCGACGTGGATGCCGTTCGGGATGATGAACGACTCGGCGTACAGGTAGCGCCGGATCGTCTCGCGGGCCTCCGCCGAGACCGTGATCCGGCCGCGGATCTTCTCGAGCGAGGGGCGCAGCAGCGGGTGGGCCGCCTGGAGCGCCCGGGACCGGAGCATCGCCGAGTGGAAGGTGGCGACGACGGGCTCGTCCGTCGAGGCCCACAGCGCCATGAGCGACGCCGACGGGTTGATCGGCTCGTGGAGGTGGAGCACGTCGAAGCGGCCCGCCTCGAGCCACCGCGTGACCCGCGCCGAGGTGACCGGGCCGAAGGTGAGCCGGGCGACCGACCCGTTGTAGCGCACCGGAACCGGTCGTCCGGACGACGTGAAGTACGGGGGCACGTCGTCACCCTCGTCCGACGGGGCGAGCACCGACACGTCGTGCCCCTGGCCGATGAAGTACTCGGCGAGGTCGCGCACGTGGAACTGCACGCCGCCGGGCACGCCCCAGGCGTACGGGCAGACCATCCCGATCCTCACCGCACCTCCTCGGCGGCCCGCAGCCGGGTGGGGTCGAGGTCCTCGAGGAAGACCGCCTGCAGCATGTGCCAGTCGCTCGTGTGCCGCGCGATGACCGCCCCGAGCACGTCGGCGCACGCCTGCGTCATCGCCGTCGCCCGCTCGCGGGTCGTGCCGCCGTCGGGCACGGCAACGGCCGGGTGGAACGTGATGACGATCCCCCAGCCCCGGCCGCGGCGTTCGTGGCGGATCGACACGGGGTGCAGCGGTCGCCGCTCGGCGAGGGCGAGCGCGGCCGGGCCGGGCGCCATCCGGGCCGGGTGCCCGCACAGGTCGACCTCCACGCCGCGGGCGGTGAGGTCGCGGTCGGCGAGGAGCGGGATGATGCCGGGCCGGCGGGCGGCGTCGCGCAGCGCCGGGAACGGGTTGACGCCGCCGGTCAGCGGGATGATCGTCATCCCGAGCGACTCCCGGAAGGCGAGGAACTCCTCGAAGACCTCCTCGGGCCGCAGCCGTTCCGCGACCGTCGTCACGGGGCCGAGGTGGGTCGTCCCCCAGGCCCCCGCGAGGTCCCAGTTGCCGAGGTGCCCGAGGAACGCGACGACCGACCCGCCCGCGGCGATGACCTCGCGGACCGGGCCGTCGCCCTCGACCCGCACCCGGTCGGCGAGGTCGTCGGGCCCGAGGTCCTGGAGCCGGAACGCCTCGCAGTAGTACCGCAGGTAGCGCCGCATGCCGTCGCGCACGAGGGCGTCCAGGGCCGTGGCGTCCAGCTCGGGACGCACCCTGGAGTAGTTCGCGCGCATGCGCTCCGCCCCACCACGCCGCACGGTGAGGTCGGCGGCCCGGTCGAACACCGCGTAGGCGACGCGCTCCGGCATCCGGCGGACCGCCCGCCACCCGAGCCGGTGCCCGGCGAGGGCGAGCCGGTCGGCCGCCGTGGACGACCGCGCCCTCACGCGGCTTCCAGCGCCTGGCGACGCACCTCGAGCATCCGCTGGACGACGGTGACGAGGCTCGCGAGCGCGAGGAGCGCCAGAACCACCCCGAGGACGGCCCAGGGCAGGTCGAGCAGGCCGGTGAGCCCGGTGGCGATGAGCACGACGACGAGCCGGTCCGCGCGCTCGGCGATGCCGACGTTCGCGGTCATGCCCAGCCCCTCGGCCCGCGCCTTGGCGTACGAGACGACGCTGCCGAGGATGAGGCACGCCAGCGCCAGCCCGGCCATGACCGGGGCGAGCTCGCCGTCCTCGCGGCCCGCGCCGGCGAAGTAGAGCACGAGGCCGCCGAAGATGGCGGCGTCGCCGACCCGGTCGAGGGTGGAGTCGAGGTAGGCGCCCCACTTCCCGGACCGGCCGATCCGACGGGCCATGATGCCGTCGAGGGTGTCGGAGAAGACGAAGCCGGTGATGACGAGGGTGCCGATGAGCAGCTCACCTCGCGGGTAGAACGCGAGTGCCCCGAAGCACACGCCGAGGGTGCCGATGATCGTGACGACGTCGGGGCTGATCCCGAGCCGGATGAGCACCGCCGCCACCGGGGTCAGCAGCTTGGTGGCGAAGGCGCGCGCGTATCGGTTCAGCATGGTGGGCCCAGCGTAGTGCGGAGCCGCAGCGGTGCTCGTCACACTCGCCGCGACCGCTTGTGCCGCGCGACCAAGTGGACAAATGTAGGGGCCATGAACGGCACGACACCCCAGGCCCCCACCGTCCACAGCACGACCGGCATCCGGAACGTCGTCCTCGTCGGACCGAGTGGGTCGGGGAAGTCCCGGCTGTTCGACCACGTCGTCGACGCGGTCGTCCCCGGTCGCGCCCCCCGGGGGGAGCCCGAGCCCACGACGGGGCTGCGCGCCGCGACCGTCTCGACCGGCAAGGCGGTGGTCACCCTCATCGACGCCCCGGGCAACCCCGACTTCGTCGGGGAGGTGCGGGCGGGGCTGAGGGCGGCGGATGCCGCCCTCTTCGTCGTCTCGGCGGCCGACGGCGCCGACGCCGCGAGCCGGGCCCTGTGGCACGAGTGCGCCCTCGTCGGGATGCCGCGGGCCGTCGTCGTCACCCAGCTCGACGCCCGTGACGCCGACTTCGCCGTGACGCTCGCTGACTGCCAGGCCCACTTCGGGTCCGGCATCCAACCGCTCGGCGTCCCGGTGCCCGGGGAGGCGGGCGCGGTCACCTCGATCGCCGACCTCCTCCTCGGCGAGGTCCACGACTACGCCGGGGGCGCCCGCACGGTGCGGCCGGCCGGTCCCGAGCACGCCGACGTCTTCGACACGTACCGGCCGGCCCTCATCGAGGGGATCATCGAGGAGTCCGAGGACGGTGGGCTCATGGACCGCTACCTCGAGGGCGAGGAGCTCGACTTCGAGACCCTCGAGAAGGACCTCCTCACGGCCGTCGCGCACGGCACGTTCCACCCCGTCCTGCCGCTGTCCGCCGAGACCGGGGCGGGCGTGGGGGTCCTGCTCCACCTCGTCGAGGCGGCGTTCCCGCACCCGGGGCTCCACCCCCTGCCGACGGTCCGGCCGGTCTCCGGCGGCGATGCGGTCGCCCTGACGCCCGACCCCGACGGCCCGCTCGTCGCCGAGGTCGTGCACACCGAGTCCGACGCCTACGTCGGGCACCTGTCCCTCGTGCGGGTGTTCTCCGGCACCCTGCGGGCCGACCGCCCCGTGCACGTCTCGGGCCACCTCGAGCTGCTCGGGGTGCCGACCGGCGAGGGGCACGCCGCCCACGACGACGACGTGCGCCCGGGCGCCCTCGCCGCACCCTTCGACGGTGAGCTGCTGCCGAAGTCCGAGGCGGTCGCCGGCGAGGTCGTCGTCGTGACCAAGCTCGCGAGCGCGCAGACCTCCGACACGATCTCCTCCCCCGACGCACCGCTCCTCGTCACGCCGTGGGCGCTGCCCGAGGCGCTGCTCCCGGCCGCGGTCGCCGCGGCCACGCGCGCCGACGAGGACCGGATGCCGGTCGCCTTCCGCGAGCTCGCCGCAGAGGACCCCTCGCTGCGGATCGAGCACGACGGCGCGACCGGCCAGGTCGTGCTGTGGACGACCGGTCCGGCCCACCTCGACCTCGTGCTCAGCCGGCTGCGCAGCCGCTTCAACGTCGGCGTCGAGCAGGTGCCCGTGCGGGTCGCCATGAAGGAGACGGCCGTGCGCCGGGCCGAGGCCCAGGGACGGCACGTCAAGCAGTCCGGCGGGCACGGGCAGTTCGCCGTGTGCCACCTCGTCATGGAGCCGCTGCCCCGCGGGTCCGGCAACGAGTTCGACGAGGTCGTCGTCGGCGGAGCGGTGCCGCGGCAGTTCATCGGCAGCGTCGAGAAGGGCGTCCACACCCAGCTCGGGAAGGGGCTGCTCGCCGGCTGGCCGGTCGTCGACGTCAAGGTCACCCTGACCGACGGCAAGGCGCACTCGGTCGACTCCTCCGACGTCGCGTTCCAGACCGCCGCGGGGATCGCCCTGCGCGAGATGGCCTCGGAGAGCACGATGTGCCTCCTCGAGCCCATCGACACCGTGACGGTGACCGTCGACGACGACTACCTCGGCGCGGTCATGACCGACATCGGCACCCGCCGTGGGCAGATCCTCGGGTCGGCCCCGGCCGAGGGCGAGCTGGGCCGCTCGGTGCTCGAGGCGGCCGTGCCCCAGCTCGAGCTGCTCGACTACGCCATCTCGCTGCGCTCGCTCGCCCACGGCACGGGCACCTTCCACCGCGAGTACCGCAACCACGAGCAGCTCCCCGACCGGCTCGCGAAGGACCACATCGGCAGCCCCCGCCACGGCTGACCCATCGGTTGACGCCGGCGTCGGGGCGATGGTCGCGGCGTCGGGCCGGCCGGCCGGGGCGATCGGTCGCGGCGTCGGGCCGGCTGGTCACGCCGTCGGAGCGGTCAGGCGGGCCAGTGCTCGACGAGGCGGGCCCGGACGTCCTCGAGGAGCATCGGGAGCGCCTTGGTGCGGGCGATGATCGGCAGGAAGTTCGCGTCACCGCCCCAGCGCGGCACGACGTGCTGGTGCAGGTGCGCGGCGACGCCGGCCCCGGCCACGGCGCCCTGGTTCATCCCGAGGTTGAAGCCCATCGGCGCCGAGGCCGACTCGAGGGCCCGGATCGCCGCCTTCGTCAGGGCGGTGAACTCCGCGGTCTCGTCGTCGGTGAGGTCGACGTAGAGCGCGACGTGCCGGTAGGGGCAGACGAGGACGTGCCCCGGGTTGTACGGGAAGAGGTTGAGGACGACGTAGCAGTGCTCGCCGCGGTGCACGATGAGCCCCTCGGCGTCGTCCCTGGCGGGCGCCGCGCAGAAGGGGCACCCGTCGCCGCCGCCCGGGTCGGGCCGGTCACCGGCGATGTAGACCATCCGGTGCGGGGTCCACAGGCGCTCGAACCCGTCGCCCTCACCGGGGAAGTGAGCGGGGTCCTCGTGCGCCGGCATGCCCCGATCCTAGGCGCGACACCCGGACCCCGGGCTCGGGTGCGAGTGGTCGGATCGCCCGGAGAGGGCGATGCTCGCTCAGCGCAGGTGACTCGCGCCGTTGAAGTCGAGCACGGCGCCGCTCGCCCACTCGGCGCCGGGCTCGGCGAGGCAGACGATCGCGGCGGCCACCTCCTCCGGGAGGGCCACGCGGTGGAACGGGCTCTGCGCCCGCGTGCGCTGCCCCGCCTCGCCCGCCAGGGCCGCACCGGCCATGTCGGTCTCGATGAAGCCCGGGGCGATGCTCGTCACCGCGATGCCGTGGGGGGCGAGCCGCTGGGCCATCGACTGCCCGAACGCGTGCAGGCCCGCCTTGCTCGCGCCGTAGGCGGGGATGTCCGGCTCGCCGCGGTAGGCCCCGCGCGAGCCGACGTTGACGACCCGGCCGACCGGCACCCCGTCGGCGGGGGGCACGTCGATCATCTGCCGGGCCACGCACCACGTGAGGTTGGCCGGCCCGAGGAGGTTGGTCGCGAGGGTGCGCTGCCACACCGCCACCCAGTCCTCGTAGTCCGTGTCCTCGAGCGGGTGGTCGCCCCGGCGGCTCCCCCGGCCCCCCGGTGGCGCGACGATCATCGCAGCGTTGTTGACGAGCACGTCGACCCGGCCGAGGGCGCCGGCGGCCGCGTCGGCGAGGCGGCGCACGGCATCCGGGTCGGAGAGGTCCCCTGCGAGCACGGCGTGGCCCGGTCCGGGGAGGCCCTGGAGGACGGCTTCGGCCCGGGCGAGGGAGTCGGGCGAGCGGTGGTGCACGACGACACGGTCACCGCGCTCGGCGAACGCGCGGGCGACGGCGGCGCCGACACCGCGCGAGGCCCCCGTGACGAGGACCCCACGCGAGGGGACGTCAGCCTGGCTCATCCGGCCACCCTACTGACGTCTGCGGGTCGTGCCAGACTCGGCGGATGCCGGTCCCGCCGAGCCGCCACCTCCTGCGTGCGCGCGACCTCGCCGACGGCCGCTACGCCGAGCCGCTCACGGTGGCCGACCTCGCGGCCGCGGCGCGCCTGTCCCCCGCGCACTTCAGCCGGGAGTTCCGCAAGGCCTTCGGCGAGTCGCCCCACCAGTACCTCCTGACCCGTCGCCTCGAGCGCGCCGCGGCACTGCTGCGCTCGACGGACTGGTCCGTCGCGCGGGTCTGTGTCTCCGTCGGGCTGACGAGCATCGGCTCGTTCACCGTGAGCTTCCGGCGGATGTTCGGGATGCCGCCCACGGCCTACCGCGCCGCCCACCCGCCCGCGGCAGACGTGGCGCGCGTCCCGGCGTGCGTCGTGCGCGCGTGGGGCCGGCCGCAGGTGCGCACGTTTCGAGAAGACGCGCGCACCCCCGCGGCGGTGGACTGGGGGACGCCCGGCAGGAGGGCCGGGACCACCATCACGAGCAGCACCGCACGAGAGGGAGAACGCACATGATCCGCATCGCCACCGCCCAGCTCTGGGTCCACGACCAGGACGAGGCGCTGAAGTACTGGACCGACCGGGTCGGGTTCGAGGTGCGCTCGGACGTCACCGTCGCCGAGATGGGGAACTTCCGCTGGCTCACCGTGGGCCCACCCGGACAGACCGACGTGGCCATCGTGCTCATGGCGATCCCCGGCCCGCCGATGGTCGACCCCGCCACCGACGAGCAGCTGCGCGACCTCATGGGCAAGGGTCTGGCCGGCACCGTCTTCCTCACGACCGACGACTGCCGCCGCACCCATGCCGAGCTCAAGGAGCGGGGCGTGGAGTTCATCGGGGAGCCCGAGGAGCAGCTCTACGGCATCGACGTCGGGTTCCGCGACCCGTCGGGCAACAACGTGCGCCTGAGCCAGCTCAACGCGGACTTCGGCTGAGCCGCAGCTCGAGGAGCCCGTCGTCCGGCTGGGCGAACCCGACCTGCTCGTAGAGCTCCCGGGCCTCGTCGGCGGCCTCGACCTGCATCCGCCGCACGTCGTGCTCGCCGCACCACCCGACCATGGCCCGCACGAGGGCCTCCCCGACGCCGCGGCCCCGTGCCGCCTCGGTGACGTAGAGGAAGCCGAGGTGCATCCACGCGTCGGCGGGGCGCCGCCGCGGGGTCGGCAGCTCGTGCACGACGGTGCCGTGGATCGTGCCGAGGGGGGTGTGGCGCCCGTCCTCGGCGAGGAGGGTGCACCTGGCCCGGTCGCGCAGCCACGCGTCGGCGAAGGTGTCGAGGTAGCGGGGCGGGACGTGCTGTCCCCACTCGCGCTCGGCCTGGAGGTGCAGCGCCGCGACCGCGAAGGCGTCGGTGGGCACGGCCTCGCGCACCCTGGGCGTGGCGTCGCTGTCCATGGACCCAGTGTGGCCCGTGGCCCCGGTTCCCCGCCGTGAAAGGGTGAGGCCCCGGGAAGTATGAGTTCCCGGGGCCTCGGCTGACCCGGCATGATGCTCCGAGTCTCACGAGATGGACTCCGCCCACCGACCACCCTCATCACCGGGTGGCTCCGTGCGGCAGAACCGCTCGGTCTGGTGCTCGGCCTTCTCTCGATCCCTCCGCCACCGAAGTGGTGGAGTGGGATATTTCTACGCCCGGCCGCGCTGCCCCGCAAGGGGTTTGGCCAAAGTTTCCCGACCATTTCGTCGGGTCGGCGTGTCGCACGGCGTGTCGCGTGACGGGCGGGACGTGACGTACCACCGCCCCCCCGGCATCCCAGATCGCGAGACGTGTCGAGACACACGCGGGCCGCCCGGGGGTCCGTCGGGCCGTCAGACCTGGCGCCGCTCGCCGATCGCCGCGGTGATCTCGGCGATCGCGTCGTCGACGGGGATGCCGTTCTTCTGCGTCCCGTCGCGGTAGCGGAACGAGACGGCGCCCGCCGACCGGTCGTCCTCGCCCGCGATGAGGACGAAGGGCACCTTGGCCTTGCTCGCGTTGCGGATCTTCTTCGGGAAGCGGTCGTCGCTCGCGTCGAGCTCGGTGCGGATGCCGTGCTGCCGCATCCGTTCGAGCACCCCCCGCAGGTAGCCCTCGAACTCCTCGGCGACGGGGACGCCGAGCGCCTGCACCGGCGACAGCCAGACCGGGAAGGCCCCGGCGTAGTGCTCGACGAGCACGCCGAAGAACCTCTCGATCGAGCCGAACTTCGCCGAGTGGATCATGACCGGCCGCTGGCGGCTCCCGTCGGCCGCCTGGTACTCGAGGCCGAACCGCTCGGGCTGGTTGAAGTCGTACTGGATCGTCGACATCTGCCACGTGCGGCCGATGGCGTCGCGGGCCTGGACCGAGATCTTCGGGCCGTAGTACGCGGCGCCACCCGGGTCGAGCACGAGCTCGAGCCCGGACTCGGTGGCGACGTCGCGCAGGACCTCCGTCGCGACCTCCCACTGGTCCTCGGACCCGATGAACTTCTCGCGGTTGTCCCCCTCGGTCTCGCGGGTCGACAGCTCGAGGTAGTAGTCGTCCATCCCGAAGTCGCGCAGCAGCGAGAGCACGAACTCGAGGAGGTGCTTGATCTCCGCCGGCGCCTGCTCGGCGGTGACGTAGGAGTGCGAGTCGTCCTGGGTCATCCCGCGCACCCGGGTCAGGCCGTGGACGACCCCCGACTTCTCGAAGCGGTAGACCGAGCCGAACTCGAACAGCCGCAGCGGGAGCTCGCGGTAGGACCGCCCGCGCGAGCGGAAGATGAGGTTGTGCATCGGGCAGTTCATCGCCTTGAGGCGGTACTCGGTGCCCTCGAACTCCATCGGCGGGAACATCGTGTCGGCGTAGTACGGCAGGTGCCCGGAGGTGTGGAACAGGCCGTCCTTGCTGATGTGCGGCGTGCCGACGTACTGGAAGCCCTCCTCGATGTGCCGGCGGCGGACGTAGTCCTCCATCTCGCGCTTGACGATGCCGCCCTTGGGGTGGAACACGACGAGGCCGGAGCCGAGCTCGTCGGGGAAGCTGAAGAGGTCGAGCTCGGCGCCGAGCCGGCGGTGGTCGCGCTTCTCGGCCTCGGCGAGGCGGTCGAGGTAGGCCTTCAGGTCGTCCTTCGTCGGCCACGCCGTGCCGTAGACGCGCTGGAGCTGGGGGTTCTTCTCCGACCCGCGCCAGTAGGCGGCGGCGCTGCGGGTCAGCTTGAAGGCGTTGCCGAGCACCTTGGTCGTCGGCACGTGGGGGCCGCGGCACAGGTCGCCCCACGCGCGGGTGCCGTCGCGGCGCACGTTGTCGTAGATCGTGAGCTGCGCGCCCCCGACCTCGACCGACGCCCCCTCTGCGGCGGACTCCGAGGCCCCGCCCTTGAGGCCGATGAGCTCGCACTTGTAGGGCTCGTCGGACAGCTCGGCGAGGGCGTCGGCGTCGGAGACCTCGCGGCGCTCGAAGGTCTGGCCCTCGTTGACGATGCGCTGCATGACCTTCTCGAGGGCCTTGAGGTCCTCGGGCGTGAACGGTGTGTCGACGTCGAAGTCGTAGTAGAAGCCGTCGCGGATCGGGGGGCCGATGCCCAGTCGGGCGTCCGGGTGCACCTCCTGCACGGCCTGGGCGAGCACGTGCGCGGCGGAGTGCCGCAGCACGTCGAGGCCGTCCTGCTCCGCGGTGGTCACCGGCTCGACGGTGTCGCCGTCGGCCAGCACGTGGGCGAGGTCGCGCAGCTCGCCGCCGACTCGGGCGACGAGCACGGCCCGGTCGCCCGCGAAGAGGTCGCCCGCCGTCGTGCCCTCCGCCACCGATCGCTCGGTGCCGGCGACGTGGACGGTGATCTGGGCAGCCATGGTCGGGTCTCTCCTGCGGTGACGGGGGGCGCGGGCCTGCTCGACCCGCCAGCCCAGCCTACTGACCCGCTCGTGCACCGGTCGCCGGGGTTTCGCTCAGGCCGGGTGCACGGCCCGCGAGAAGCGCCCGGTCGTCCTCCAGTGCCGGAGCCGGTCCACGGTGACGTCGAGGTAGTCCTGCGCCTCCGCGCGCAGCGAGGCCGTGCTGCTCGCGAAGAGGCTGTTGGCCAGCAGGAGCTGACGGGCGGCGACGAGGGCCTCGAGCTGCTCCTCGGTGACGTCCGGCAGGTCCCGGACGTCGGCGTACCCGGCGCGCAGCGCGGCCTCGGCCGCCGGGTGGCCGTCGCGCAGGTAGAAGGTCGAGATCGCGAGGTCGAGCGCGGGCGCGCCGATGCCGGCGTCGTCGACGTCGAAGACCGCGACCCGCCCACGGTGCCACTTCAGGTTCCCCCCGTGCAGGTCGGCGTGGATCACGACGGGTCGCGTCGACCGGGCGACCTCGTCGAAGCGTCGTCGGCACTCGACGAGGGCGTCGTCGAGGACGGCCGTGTGGGGGGCCCGGACGTCCGGGCCCACGAGCAGGTTGTCGTCACCGAACAGCGGCTCGTCGTAGCACGGCAACGCCGCCCCCTCGGGCAGCACGAAACCCTCCGCGTGGTCGTGGAGGAGCGCCATGGCCCGTCCCAGCGCGTACGCCTGCTCCTCGTCGCACTCCCCCACGTCGTCGCCGTCGAGCCACGACGCGACCGTGACGCGCAGCGCGGCCCCCCACGCGGCGCAGTCGACGTCGACCGCCCACCGCCCGTCAGGCGTGCGCAGCGGGTCGGGCACGAGGACGTCGGTGTCGCGGGCCAGCGCGTGCAGCCACTCCTGCTGCGCGACGACGTGGGCCGCGGTGCTGTGCGAGTTCGTGTTGACACGAAGCGCGAGCCGGCGCCCGTCGTCGGTGTCGACCCGGAAGGTCGTGTTGTACCCGTGGAGGACGAGGCCGAGGTCGCGCACGACGAGGCCGAACCGCGACGCCGCCTCGAGCGCGACGGGGCGCAGCTGCGCCACCTGCTCCGCGGCATCCATCGCGGTGTAGGCCACCCCCGGCCCCCCGCCGCCGTGCGCGCTCATCCGCCAAGGCAACCACGACCGGCGCCCCGGCGTCACCGTCACGACGGGAGTGCACCGTCCGAGCGCCGGTCGGGGGGCGGGGGCGCCGCCGGGTCCTCCGGTTCCCGCCCCACGACCTGTCCGATGATCCGGGGCAGGTGCTCCCCGACGAGGGGCACCTGCTCGACCTGCTGCTGCAGCTGCGCGACGGCCGGCACCGTCTCGGCGAGCGGGGTGCGGATCGGACCCGTGTCGGTGGGCACCGAGGCGTGCGCGTTGCTCTCGCGCAGCTCGCGCGCGAGGCGCTCGGCCTCGAGGACGAGGGCGCCGTAGGTCGGCCACGCACGGGGGTCGTCGAGAGGGGTGCGGCGCACCTGCTCGCTCAGGTCGTGCAGCGCGTCGAGGGCTCGCTCGACGTGACGCTCGACGGCCTCGCGGGACTCGTCGGTCCACACCCCGAAGTCGGAGATGGCATCGCCGACCTCGTCGAGCACGCCCGCGTAGCGCTCCAGCCAGTTCGCCGACGGCGCCGGATGCCGGTCCGCGTCCTCCGCGGTGTCGACGAGGGTGCGCGCGATGCCACCGACCTGCCACTGGGCCCGGCGCACGGCCTCGACGGTGCGCAGGTAGCCGTCCCAGTCGATGCGGGCCGGGCGCAGCCGGTGCCGCCAGTTGAAGCGGGTGCTCTCGCGTCCGGTCTCGACGACGCCCAGCACCTCCGGGACGCGGTCGCCGAGGTCGGTCGCGGTGTCGTACCAGCCCCGGGCCCGGTCGGCGTCCCACGTGCCCCGCATCCCGTCGGCCATGTCCTTGAGGACGTCCTGGACGCGGGTCGTCAGGTCGCGCAGGGCGTCACGGGGCTGGTCGAGGTGCATCGGTGCCAGGACGACAGCGTTGACGGCGACCCCGACGACCCCCCCGAGGACGGTCTGGACGATGGTGAGGTAGGTGAACTCGGTGTCCGTGCCCTGCACCGTGAGGAGCGAGAGGAGCACCATCGTCGGCACCTGGATGCCGTGGTCGCCGAGCAGGGGCCAGCGACCGATCAGGAGGGCGACCATGAGGACGGGGACCATCGTCCACCACGTCACGCCGACGAGCGATCCGACGAGCCAGGCGATGCTCATCCCGAGGACCACGGCGGCCACGCGTCGTGCGCTGGCCCCGATCGAGCGGACCATCGTGCGGTCGACGACGAGCAGGGCCGCCATCGGCGCGTAGAAGGGCACCGGGCTGTCGAGCAGGTGCACGGCCAGCTGCCATGCGAGCACCGTGGCGACCGCGGCCTTGAGCAGCAACAGCCCCTCGGCCCGCTCGACACCAGGGGTCGTGAACGCCGCCCGGACGGCCGCGGCCCACCCCCCGAGGGTCGCGATGACCCGGCTCGGCAACCCGCGCGCGTCGACGACCTCGACCTCACGGCTGACCACCTGACGACCTTAGCGAGCCGTCACCGTCCGGTCACCCCTCGAGGGTGAGCACGAGGTGCGTCGTCTCGGCGTCCCTGGCCGAGCGCAGGGCCGCGACGGTGCGCCCGCCCTCGTGGGCCACGGCGAGCTCGACCGTGCCGGGCAGGAAGAGCGGCTTGGTGAACCACACCCGGCTCGTCGAGGGGCCGAGCGACGTGCGTCCCAACGTCGCGAGGGTCCGCGCGTACGACCACATGCCGTGGGCGATGTGCCGGGGGAAGCCCATCGCCCGCGCGCTCAGCGCGTGCAGGTGGATGGGGTTGACGTCGCCCGACACCCCGGCGTACGAGCGACCGAGGTCCTCGGGTAGGCGCCAGCGGGCGACGGCGGGTGAGACCGGCCCGGCCGGGGGCGCCTCGCCCCGGGGGGCGTCCTCCTGGCCGCGCCCGCGGCTGAGGTAGACGCTGTCGCACTCCCAGACCAGCTCGTCGCGCACGCGGGCCTCGAGCCGCACGTCCACGGTGCGGCCGCGGCGGTGCGGCCGCACCGCACCCGCCGTCACCGACAGGGTGAGCGGGTCGGCGGCGTCGAGCCGGCGGTGCGTCGTCACCCGGTTCTCCAGGTGCACCATCCCGGGCAGCGGCAGGGGGAAGTCCCGACGGACCATGAGGGCGGTCTGCACCGGGAAGGCGAGCACCCACGGGTACGGCTGGGGCAGGGCGTCGTCGACGGCGTGGCCGGTGAGGCGCTGGTAGGCCGTGAGGCGGTCGCGGTCGACCCGCACGCCCTCGACGACGAGCGTGCGTTCGGGCATGGTGTCGCCGTGCCTCAGCCTGGCCGTGAGGGCCGCCCGCACGAACAAGGGCGCGGTCGACGGCATCCCGGCGAGCGTCTCCAAGGCCACGTTAGGCACCCAGCACGCTCTGGCCGCAGACGCGCACGACGTTGCCCGTGACGGTCGCCTGCGCGTCGGAGGCGAAGTACGCGATCGTCTCGGCGACGTCGACGGGCAGCCCGCCCTGGGCGAGGCTGTTGAGCCGGCGGCCGAGCTCGCGGGTCGCGAAGGGGACCCGTGCCGTCATCTCGGTCTCGATGAACCCCGGCGCGACCGCGTTGACGGTGATGCCCCGGCGGCGCAGGCCCCGGTCCGCGGCGTAGGCGTCGACGAGGCCGATGACCCCGGCCTTGGATGCCGCGTAGTTCGTCTGCCCGCGGTTGCCGGCGATCCCGGCGATCGACGAGACGAGGACGACGTGCCCGCCGTCGCGCAGCCCGTCCTTGCCGAGGAACGCCTCGTTCATCCGCAGGATGGAGCCGAGGTTGACGTCGAGCACGGACCGCCACCGGTCGGCGTCGGTGTTGACGAGCAGCTTGTCGCGGGTGATGCCGGCGTTGTGGACGACGACGTCGAGGCCGCCGTGCCGTGTCCGGGCGTGCTCGAGGACGCGGGCCCCCGCCTCGGGCCTCGTGACGTCCGCCTGGAGTGCGGTGCCGCCGATCTCGTTCGCGACGACCGCGAGGGCCGCCCCGGCCGGGGGAACGTCCACGCACACGACGGTGGCGCCGTCGCGGCCCAGCGCGCGGGCGATCTCGGCGCCGATGCCGCGGGCCGCGCCGGTCACGACGGCGACCTTCCCTGCGAGCGGCTCGTCGGGGTCGGCCGGGGTACCCGCCTCGCCCTCGCCGACGTGGAGGACCTGGGCGTCGACGTAGGCCGAGCGCGCGGAGAGGAGGAACTCGACGGTGCCGAGCGCCGCGACCTCCGAGCCCGGCGCGAGGAGCACGAGGTTCGCGGTGGCCCCGGAGCGCAGCTCCTTGGCGACCGAGCGGGTGGCGCCCTCGAGGGCGCGTTGCGTCGCCCGCTGGGCGGGGGTCGAGGCACGGGCCGGCTCGCGGCCCACGACGACGACCCGGGCGCACCGGCCCAGGCGCCGCAGCGCCGGCGACAACGTCGCGCGCAGCGCCTCGAGGTCGGCCGGGGTGGCCGCGGCCGACAGGTCGACGACGACCCCGCCCAGCCGCCCCTGCTCCGGCAGCTCGTCGACGAGCGTGGCACCTGCCGAGGTCAGCCCGTCACGCAGCGCAGCCAGGGCGGGGGTGGCCCCGTGGCCTCCGACGAGCACCGGCCCGTCGACGAGCGGCCGACCGGGCACGTGGCGGCGCAGCGGGACGGGCTGGGGAAGCCCGAGGGTCGTCGCGACCTTCTTCCCGACTCCCGAGGAGACGAACGCCGTGTAGCCGTCGCGGTGCGCCATGTCAGGCCGCCTCGAGGATCGCGACGACGCCCTGGCCGCCGGCGGCGCAGATCGAGACCAGGCCCCGCGAGCCCGGGCCCCTCTCGTGGAGCAGCTTGGCGAGGGTGGCCACGATGCGGCCGCCGGTGGCGGCGAAGGGGTGCCCCGCCGCGAGGGAGGACCCCGCGACGTTGAGCCTCGTGCGGTCGATCGCGCCGAGCGGCGCGTCGAGCCCCAGGCGCTCGCGGCAGAAGGACTCGTCCTCCCAGGCCGCGAAGGTCGACAGCACGGTCGCCGCGAACGCCTCGTGGATCTCGTACAGGTCGAAGTCCTGGAGCGTCAGCCCGTGGCGGGCGAGCAGGCGCGGCACGGCGTACGCGGGGGCCATGAGCAGGCCCTCGTCGCCGGTGACGTAGTCGACGGCGGCGGTCTCGCCGTCGACGAACCAGGCGAGCGGCTGCAGTCCGTGCTCGGCCGCCCACTCCGGCGAGCCGAGGAGCACGGTGGAGGCGCCGTCGGTGAGCGGGGTCGAGTTGCCCGCCGTCATCGTGGCGCCCTCGCCGGCCCCGAAGACCGGCTTGAGCTTGCCGAGCTTGTCGAGGGTGGAGTCGGGGCGCAGGTTCTGGTCACGGGTCAGCCCGAGGTAGGGCGTGAGCAGGTCGTCGAAGAAACCGCGCTCGTAGGCCGCGGCGAGGTTCTCGTGGCTGGCCAGGGCGAGGGCGTCCTGCGCCTCACGGGTGACGCCCCACCCGGCCGCGGTGACCGCCATGTGCTCGCCCATCGAGAGTCCCGTGCGCGGCTCGGTGTTCGCCGGGACCTGGATCCCCAGGTCCGTCGGGCGGAAGGCCAGGGCCGCCTTCGCACGGTCGGTCGATCCCTTGGCCCGGCTGAGGCGCAACAGCTTCCGGCGCAGCTTCTCCGGCACGACGACGGGCGCGTCGGACGCGGAGTCGACCCCGCCGGCGATGCCGGACTCGACCTGGCCGAGCGCGATCTTGTTCGCCACGAGGATCGTGGCCTGCAGGCCGGTGCCACAGGCCTGGGTGATGTCGTAGGCCGGCGTCGTCGGCGCCAGGCTCGAGCCGAGCACCGCCTCCCGGGTGAGGTTGAAGTCGCGGCTGTGCTTGATGACGGCACCGGCGACGACCTCGCCGAGCCGCTCCCCCGCGAGCCCGTGCCGGGCGACGAGCCCCTCGAGGGCCGAGGTGAGCATGTCCTGGTTGGAGGCCTCAGCGTAGGCGCCGAACTGGCGGGCGAAGGGGATCCGGTTGCCGCCGAGGACGGCGGCGCGGCGGGGGGTGGTCACCGGTGAACGCTCCTTGTGGATCGGTGCTGCGGGACGGGTCCTCTGTCGACGAAAGGTACCCGGTACGGAAGGTAACAGGTACTGTCGGTTCCTGCTACCGTCCGGCCATGGGTGCGACCCACACGACACCGGACGGACGCAGCTCGCGCTGGGACGAGCACCGCCTCGCGCGGCGGGCCGAGCTCGTCGACGCCACGCTCCGGGCCATCCGACGACACGGTGCCGGGGTCGGGATGGACGAGGTCGCCGCCACCGCCCGGACCTCCAAGACGGTCTTCTACCGGCACTTCACCGACCGTGCCGGGCTCTACACCGCCGTCGCCGAGCGGGTCGACGCGACGATCATCCGCGGCCTGACCCGCGCGGCCGGTGACCCGGCCCCCGACGGCGCCCGCGCCGTCGTCCGGGGGGTCGTCGCCGCCTACCTGCGGCTCGTCGACGACGACCCCGAGGTGTACCGCTTCATCGTCAACGCCCCGATCGTCCCGGCCGGCGAGCGCCCCGAGGGCGACGTGGCCGCCGGGATGACCGGCCGGATCGCCGCCCACGTCGCCGACCTCGTGGCCGAGGGGCTCGCGGGCGGCACACCGGGCGGCACACCGGGCGGCCCCGGGGTGCCGGCCCTCGGGACGGCACCCGGCGGCGCGGCCGACGGGAGGGCCTGGCGGTTGTGGGGCGTCGCCCTCGTCGGCATGGTTCGGGCCACGGCCGACGCCTGGCTGGCCGCCGGGGGCGCGCAGACGGGTCCGAGCGCCGACGAGCTGGCCGACGACCTCACCGCCCTCATCTGGGACGGGCTCGGGGCCGTCGCGACGTCACCGGGACGGGTCTGAACGAGGCTAGGGCCGCCACCACGGGCGCAGGGGGAGCCGGGTCGCGCCGTCCGGGTGGGGACGCTGGGCGAGGACCTGGTGCAGCTGGATCTCGTTGCGCTCGAACCCGAGTCGCGAACCGGCCATGTACAGGCCCCAGACCCGCGCCGTGCCCTCTCCCACCTCGGCGACGCACTCGTCCCAGTGCTCGACGAGGTTGCGGCACCACTGGGCCAGGGTCAGGGCGTAGTGCTCGCGCAGGTTCTCCTCGTGGAGCACCTCGAGCCCGGCGTCCTGCGCCTGCGCGATGATCCGGCCCGACCCGGTGAGCTCGCCGTCGGGGAAGACGTAGCGGTCGATGAAGGGACCCGTCTCCTGGCGACGGTTGTGCGGGCGGGTGATGCTGTGGTTGAGCAGGAGCCCGCCGGGCCGTAGCCGGTCACCGATCCAGGCGAAGTACGCCGGGTAGCCGCGCACGCCCACGTGTTCGGTGAGGCCGATCGACGACACCGCGTCGAACCCGGACTCGCGCACCGCGCGGTAGTCGCTGTGCCGCACCTCGGCGAGGCCGGCGAGCCCCTCCTCGGCGAGGGCCTGCTGCGCCCAGGCGGCCTGTGCCCCGGAGAGGGTGACCCCGAGGGTGTGGATGCCGCGTCGGGCCGCCGCGCGGACCATCCCGCCCCAGCCGCAGCCGATGTCGAGCAGGCGGTCGCCGGCCCGCAGCCCGAGCTTGTCGAGGGCGAGGCGGTACTTGTTGTCCTGGGCGTCCTCGAGGGTCGCGGCGGCATCCGGGTAGCACGCGCACGTGTAGGTCATCGACGGGCCGAGGACGAGCTCGTAGAACCGGTTCGAGACGTCGTAGTGACGGCTCACCGCCCCGGCGTCGCGCGGCATCGAGTGGCGCAACCCCTCGGCGGCCCGCCGCCAGCGGGGCAGCGCCTCCTGGGGAGGAGGCGGGGGCGGGGCGAGGCCCTTGACGCCGAGGGTGCGTGCCGCCTCGACCGCTGCGGCCGCGGTCGGCCGGCGGAAGCGCACCGCCGAGAGGTCGACGAGCAGGTCGTACGGGTCGCCCGGGTGCACCCCGTCGACGTCGAGGTCTCCGGCGACGTAGGCGCGCACGAGGCCGAGCTGGCCGGGCGCGGTCGCGAGGTAGGCCGCGGCGCGCGGGGTGCGCAGGTGCAGCGCCCGCGGGGAGTCGGGCGGGCCGGTCGACGACCCGTCGTAGGCGCGCAGCCCGAGGGTGAGCGGTCCGTCGAGCACGGAGTGGACCATCTCGGCGATGGACATCGTCGGCTCCTGTCGTCGTGGGTCGGGGTGGGTGGGCGGCGGCGGTCAGGCCCCCCGCACGGCCTTGTCGTAGAGGGTGGGCAGGCGGGCGGCGGGGTCCCAGCGTTCCTTGAGGGCGGCGTACGCAGTCCCGGCGTAGAGCCGGTCGAACTCGGCACGGTCGTAGAAGGACTCGGAGTACAGCGACTTGTGGCCGCCGAGCTCGGCCACCTCGCGCTCGATGCGCCGGTTCGTGGCGCCGTCCCCGGCCCCCGGCGTCGAGGGCACGCTCGACCAGAAGCCGACGTTGACGTACGTCTCCCCGGGCCGCAGCGGGTACAGCGTCCACGGCTGGTCGCTGCGCAGTCGCAGGGGACACAGCCAGACCGGCTCGATCGGGACCTCGCGCAGGAACCACCGCAGGAACTCGGCCATCGTCGCGAGCGGCAGCTCGACGTCCTGCACGACGCGCTCGCGCGGGGGGCGTCCGTGCAGGGCCTCGAGGCGGTCGGCCACACCGAGCCGGCGGTCGAGGGCGACGAGCCGCCCGTAGACGCTGCTGCGCAGCCACCGTCGCGGCCACAGCCGGCGCACCCGCGGGTCCTGGGCCCCGAAGGCCCTCGAGCACCAGAACCAGTCGGTGTCCCAGCGCCAGAGGTAGTCGTGGGTCGTCAGCAGGTCGCGACGAGGGGCCCGGTCGTCGTGCTGGATCGACCGGTAGTAGATGCGGGTACCCGTGTAGTCGCTCGTCGCGCCCGGGTCGTCGCCACGGCGCCCGAGCACGAGGTAGGACTCGGACGCGGAGAAGACGACGCCGTCGACGTAGTCCACGGGCTCACCGTCGAAGCCGGCGTCGGCCAGGGTCACGCGCAGGGCCTCGACGAGGGAGCCGACGTCGTGGAAGCGCACGTGGCGCAGGGCCACCGTTCGCCCCACCGGCTCGAGCGCGATGCGCAGCCGGGTGGCGTAGCCGAGCGTGCCGTAGGAGTTCGGGAAGGCCCGGAAGAGATCGGGATGCCGGCTGGCCGGGTCGGTGGTGACGACCTCGCCGCTCCCCGTGAGCACGTCCATCTCGAGCACCGACTCGTGCGGCAGGCCGTTGCGCCAGGACGCCGACTCGATGCCGAGGCCGGTCACCGCACCGCCCAGGGTGATCGTGCGCAGCTGCGGCACGACGAGCGGGGTGAGGCCGTGCGGCAGGGTGGCGTCGACGAGGGCCTCGTAGGTGCACATGCCCTGGACGTCGGCGGTTCGGCTCCCGGCATCCACCGCGACGACCCCCGTGAGGCCCGAGGTGTCCAGGCCGGGGGTCGCCGAGTGGTCACGGGCCCGGAAGAGGTTGGAGGTGCGCTTCGCGAGGCGCACCCGCTCCCCCGCCGGGATGGCCCGGTAGCTGTCGACGAGCCGGCCGACGCCCTCGTCGTGGCGCGACCCGACGAGCACGCTCACCGGGGCTCCACGGCGTCACCGACCCGCACCCACCCCGATTCGCCCACGGCGGCGTACAGGCCGGGGCACGAGGTGCCGGTGGCCTCGACGGCGAGCAGGACGTCCCCGACCCGCAGCACCGAGCCCTCGAGGGCCTCGACGACGCCGGTCGGCACGTCGAGCACGAGGTTGGCCCGCGTCGCGGGGGCGTCGTCACCGACGAGCGAGACGGCGGCCTTCTTGCGGCGGTCGCCCTCGAGACCGTCGACGCCGACCCGGACGGCCTCGTGCGCGACCCCCGGCTCCCCCGCCTCGGGGAAGGTGCGGATCGCGCGGACCCGGATGACGTCCATCCACCATGAATACACCCGACGACCCGGTCGTGCCGAGGGCCCGCGGCTGCGAGGTGGCGCCCCGGCGCACGGGTCGAGGTTCCGGGTGCGGCATCCGGGGGCGCATACTGGTGGGGATGACAACCTCACCCGGGACCCCGCGTGCTCGTCACGCCAGCAGCCCCTTCCAGCCCCACCCCGAGCCGAGGATCGAGCAGTTCGCGCTCGACGACCGCGTCACGCACGACACGTACGGGATGGGCCGCGTCGTGGGCGTCGACGGAGGTGGGGCGACCGTGGACTTCAGCGACCGGACGGTTCGGATCTCGACGCCCTTCCGCAGGATGACCAAGCTCTAGGACCGGGCCCACCGCTCAGGCGGGTTCCCTCAGCCCGCGGCGCCATGGGCGACGGCCGCCCGAGCGGTCGCCTCGTGCAGCGAGACCTCCGCGTCGTGCGCGTGCGGCGCGAGGTCGAAGACCACGGTGCGCACGGTGCCGGTGAAGGCGTAGGGGGCGCGGTCCTCGTAGTCGAGGTCGACGACCCCGCCGTTGTCCCGCGAGATGTCCATGCCGGCGTAGGTGGTGAACAGCAGGGCGATGGTGTGCGGGAGCTCGCCCTCGCCGATCTGCCTGTCACCGGCCCACAACGTGACGCGGCCACCGGTGCCGGGCTTGGACTCGTCCGCCTCGAACAGCATCGTGAGGGTGACGTCCCCGGTGGGGATCGGCTCGGTGGAGGTCTGGCGGTAGGTGTCGATGCCGAGGAACTGGTAGGTGTGGTTGAGCAGGCCGTTCTCGTCGACCCAGAGGGCGAAGCCCCCGATGAAGTCCGCGAAGGCGACGAGCACTCCCTCGGCGCCACCCTCGGGAACGTGCACGTCGGCCTCGATGGCGTAGGAGCGCCCGTAGATGCGCGGGATCATCGTCGTCTGGATGTTCTGCACGTCACCGGCGAAGGTGAACCGGGTCTGGGTCGGCATCGGCGGCAGGATCCCGAAGAAGGCCGCGAACCCACCGAGCAGGGGCAGGACGCGGTGGCGCTCGGCCTCGGCCCAGAAGAGCTCGACCAGCTCGGCCACCTTGGCGGGGTGGTCGGCCGCGAGGTCGTGGGCCTGGGAGAAGTCGTCGGGAAGGTAGTAGAGCTGCCAGACGTCGTCGTCAGGATTCCACTCACCACCCGGCCCGAACCGGGCGAGCGTCTCGGGCGAGAAGTCCCACGGCAGCTTGTCGAGCTTGGTGCAGGCCCACCAGCCGTCCTTGTAGATGGCGCGGCTGCCGTACATCTCGAAGTACTGCACGGTGTGCTGCTCCTCGGCCGCCGGGGCGTCGAAGGTGTAGGCGAAGCTCGTGCCGTCCATCGGCTCCTGGTCGACTCCGTCGACGAGCGTGGGCTCGGGGATGCCGACGACCTCGAGCACCGTGGGCACGACGTCGATGCAGTGCGTGAACTGGGTGCGCACGTCACCGCCAGAGGCGATCCTGCGGGGCCAGGAGATCACCATCGGGTCGCGGGTGCCACCGAGGTGGGAGGCCATCTGCTTGCCCCACTGGAACGGGGTGTTGTTCGCGTGCGCCCAGGCCGCGGCGAAGTGCGGTGCGGTGTGGAAGCCGCCGAGCTCGGCGATGCCGCCGTACTTGTCGATCAGGGCGAGCTGCTCCTCGGCGTCGAGCACGACGCCGTTGAAGAACGTGGTCTCGTTGAAGGACCCGGTGACCGTGCCCTCCATCGAGGCGCCGTTGTCACCCCAGATGTAGATGACGAGCGTGTTGTCGAGCTCGCCCATCTCCTCGACCGAGTCGAGCAGCCGGCCGACGTTCCAGTCGGCGTTCTCCGAGAACCCGGCGAACACCTCCATCTGCCGGGCGTAGAGCCGGCGCTCGGGCTCGGAGAGCCTGTCCCAGGCGGGGAAGGCGTCCGGGCGTGGCGCGAGCTCGGTGTCCGCGGGCACGATGCCCAGCTTCTTCTGCCGCTCCAGGGTCCGCTCGCGGTAGGCGTCCCAGCCGTCGTCGAACTCGCCCTTGTACCTGTCGGCCCACTCCTGCGCGACGTGGTGCGGCGCGTGGGTGGCCCCCGTGGAGTAGTACACGAACCACGGCTTCTCGGCGTCCTGCGCGCGCACGGCGTGCAGCCACTCCACGGTCTTGTCGGTGATGTCGTCGGGGAAGTAGTAGAGCTTGCCGTCCTCGCCCTCGGGAACGCCGAGGGTGGAGTTGTCCTGGGTGATGATCGGGTCGTACTGCCCGGCCGCCCCGGTCAGGAACCCCCACCAGTGGTCGAAACCCCAGCCGGTGGGCCAGTGGTCGAACGACCCCGCGGCACCCATGTCGCGACCCGGGGTCATGTGCCACTTGCCGAAACCACCGGTGATGTAGCCGTTCTCCTTCAGGATGCGCGGCAGTGCCGTGCAGGCCCGCGGGCGCACCCCGGTGTAGCCGGGGAACGGACCGGGGAACTCGGCGATGCCGCCCATACCGACGCGGTGGTGGTTGCGACCGGTCAGCAGGGCGGCCCGGGTCGGAGAGCACACCGCGGTGACGTGGAAGCGGTTGTAGGTGACGCCCTGCCGTTGCACGCGGGTCAGGTTCGGGGTGTGAATGCCGCCACCGAAGGTGTCGGGGCCGCCGAAGCCGGCGTCGTCGATGAGCACGATCAGCACGTTCGGGGCGTCCTCGGGGGCCTTCGGGCCCGCGACGATGCTCCAGTCCCCGACCGACTCGTCGATGGTGTGGCCCGCCACACCACCGAACGGTTTGTCGGGCAGCGGGAGCACGGTCCGGTCGGGCGAGAACTTGCCCATGGCCTCGGCCAGCCTGGCCTTGAGCTCGTCGATACCGCGTTCCTCGCTCTCGACGACGGACTTCAGCGGGGCACCGGGCAGGGCCTGCTCGACCGCCAACCGCGCCGCTGCGGGGAACACCCCGATGATCACGGCTGTGCCCGCCTTGAGGGCGGCGCCGACCTGCTCCTGGACGGCAGCAGTCAGCTTGTTGCCGGCGAAGTGGCCGACGACGGCACCGGCCGCGGCGCCCACCGCGACCGCCCCGAGCATCGGTGGGGCGAACATCCCGACGAGCACGCCGGCGCCACCGCCCCACCCTGCCCCCCGGCGACCCAGATGGTTCCCGGTGTCCATCAGCCGGGGCTCGCCGTCGGCGCCCTTGCCGACGAGGATCATCCCCTGGCTGCTCAGCTCCCCGGCCTCGACCTTCGCGGCGAGTGCCCGGAACTCGGTCTCGGCGACGTCGACCTCCGGGTAGCCGGCCACGATCAGCATCTGGGTGTCGCTCATGACGTGCTCCCATCGGCCCGCCGGCGTCGCGCCGGGAGAGCCATCCGTACGGTCCTCACCGCGGTCGTGTTGCGCGGGCACGCTCGACCCGACGCCTTCCCTCCGGGAAGGCGTGCGAGCGGGGTCCACGCGAACGCCACGGTCCGAGCATCCCGACCTGCCACCGGGCGGACATCCCCCTGACAGGGTGAGGCCGCCCGGCGCGCTCGATCACCGGGAATCGACCTCGGTCGTGAGGGCTTCGATGGCGGCGCGGTTGGTGCCGAAGGCCGTGGTGCCCTCGTCGAGACCGTAGTGGCCGAGCAGCACGGCGACGCGGGGTCGCACGCGGCTGTAGTGCAGCTGCACGCCCCGGGCGGCCAGCCACGTGCGGCACTCACCGAACCCCTCGGCCCCGGTCACGTCGATGTCCGTCACAGCCTCCATGTCGAGGACGAGGTGGGCGAGTGGGGTGCCGTCCTCCGGCGGTGAGGCCTGTGCAGCCTCGACCGCTGCGTGGATGGACTCGTCGAGCTGGCCGACGTTGGCGAAGAAGATCGGGGCGGCGAACCGCATGACGACCACCCCGGGTACGGTCATCGAGCGACCGGTGGGCAACGGCGTCAGGGCGTGGTCGGCGTCGGCCTCGGCGCCCAGCACGTCGACGGCCGGTGAGGCGGCGCGCCGGGCGAGGTTGACCAGGGCGAGCACGAACGCGATGAAGATGCCCGGGATCGGACCCAGCAGGAGGGTGCCGAGGAAGCAGGCTGCGGCCACGCCGAGCTCGAAGCGGTTCAGGTCCCAGAGCTCCCTCAGCTCCGGGATGCCGAGCAGTGGAAACACCGCCACGGCGACGACGGCACCGATCGCGGGCGACGGGATGTCCTCGAGCACGGCCGTGCCGAACACGAGCAGCAGCAGCGCGAGGGCGGCGGCGACGATGCTGGGGAGCTGGGTGCGCGAGCCGGCCTGGTCCATGGCCGCCGTTCTCGACGTCGAGGAACCCACGGCGAAGCCGCCGGTGAGACCGGAGGCGATGTTGCCGACGCCGAAGGCCGCGAGGTCGCGGTTCGGGTCGGTCGCGTAGCCGTTCTTGGCCCCGTAGCTTCGTGAGACCAGCAGTCCCTCGGCCATCGTGACCATCGTCAGGGCCAGGGCCGACGGAACGAGGGAGAGCCACACGGTGAGTTCCAGCTGCGGCACGGTGAGCTGGGGTGGGCCGGCCTCGACCTTGCCGAGCACTGACACCCCCCGCGAGGCGAGATCGGCCCACACGACCGCGAGGGTGGTCACCACGAGCACGACGAGGGCCCACGGGACGGACCGGTTGAGACGTCGGCCGACGAGCAGGATGGCGAGGGACATCGAGGAGATGACCACGCAGATCCAGTTCACCGTGTCCAACCCCGCGACCAGCTGGCCCACCTTGTCGACGAACTCGTCGCCGCTCTCGATGCGGACACCGAGCATCTTCGCGAGCTGGCTGACCAGGATGTCGAGAGCCAGCCCGCCGACGAAGCCGACCAGGATCGGTTTGGACAGGAAGGTGGCCAGGAAGCCGAGCTTCAGCACGCTGCACGCGACGAACATCAGGCCGCTGATGATGGCCTGGGCGAGAGCCATGCTGAGGTAGTCGGCGCTCCCCGCCACGGCCAGGCCGCCGACCGATGAGGCGACCAGCGCCGCTGCAGCGGCATCCGGGGAGGCGACGACCTGCCGCGACGACACGGTGAGTGCATAGAGCACGGCCGGCACGACGAGGGCGTACAGGCCGGCGGTGGGTGGGAGTCCGGCGATCTGCGCGTAGCCGATGTTCAACGGGACCGCGATCGCGACGAGGGTGACGCCGGACAGTGCCTCGAGCCCGACGTTGCTTCTGGTCAACCCCGGTAGCGGGGGGCTCACGGCAGGACCTCCTCGGGGGTACGGGCTCGTGCGCCGGTGGGGCCGGCACATCGAATGCCTCACCGTCCCGTTCTACCGAGTTGCGGAGACGTCCGGACCACCCTCATGAGGTGACGCGCCGGCGCGGAGGGGTTGTGGTCGGCGCGCCTCACGCCCAGCACGCACGCGCCCGAGTGACCGGGTGTACCACCGGGAGGCACGGGCCTGCAGATCCAGGATCTCGCCGGGCGCCCTGCGTCCCAGCTCGGCTCGAAGGCCTCGCCGAGAAACGATCCGCGGTTGCGCGGTCCAGCGGCCGATGGTGGGTGGTGGATGTGGAGGGACTCGAACCCCCGGCCTCTCGCGTGTGAAGCGAACGCTCTAACCAGCTGAGCTACACATCCGGGTGCCGTGACGGCCTGCCGAGGATATACGGACTGCTCGACCGAGCGGAAATCGGCGAGTTGACTCACGCTAAATGCCCGCGTGGTCGCAGTCGTTGACTCATCCGAGGATGCCCG
>NZ_BAABGM010000019.1:0-54219 GCF_039541575.1 Fodinibacter luteus
GGCCCGCCTCATCCCGCGGACACGCCGTAACCCCACCAGTCACTTTCGTAACAGGCCCTAGGTGGCCCGCCCCGAGCAGTCCGCTCGGCAGCCAGGTGGCCCGCCCCGCGCAGTCCGCTCGTCCACAGGCCCGGCACCTCCGGGTCCTCGTCCACAGGGTGCCCGCCGGTCGTGGCGGCGGGTGCCGGGTGTGGCGCAGGCTCCACCCATGTCGCTCACATCGCCCGTCATCGCCGTCGTCGGGGCGTCCGGGGGCCTCGGCGCGAGCACCCTCGCGCTCGCGGTCGGGCGCCGGCTGGCCGCGACCGGGCCGCCCGCGGTCGTCGCCGACCTCGACCTCGCCCGCGGTGGCCTCGAGGTCACCGCCGGGGTCGAGCACCTGCCCGGCCGACGCTGGGACGACCTGCGGCAGGTGCGGGGCCGGCTGCCCCCTGACGCCCTGCTGCCCGTGCTCCCCGGCGAGGACGGGTGCCACGTCCTCTCGGCTCGCGGGGGCATCTCGCCCGACCTGCCCGATGTCGCCGTCCGCGACGTCCTCGCCTCGCTCGCCTCCGGCCCGGCCCGGCTCGTCCTCGACCTGCCGGCCTGGAGCCCCGCCCTGCCCCAGGTGCTCTCCGCCGGGTCTCTCGTCGTCGTGCTCACGGGCCTGCGCACCCGCGCGCTCGCCGACGCCGACGCCGTCGTCGCGCGGCTGCTCGACGGCGGGGTCGACGGCGGGGTCCACGGGTACCCGCCGTGCGACGTGCGCCTCGTCACCCGCGGGGCCCGCACCTCGGCCGAGGTGCTCGACGACGTCGTCGCCCACCTCGGGGTGGCTCACCTGCACCACCTGCCCGACGATCCGCACGTCCCCCGGGACGCCGAGCGCGGCCTCTTCCCGGGGGTCGCGCGCGACGCCGTACGCCGGTGTGCCGACCGGGTCGTCTCGGTCGTCGACGACGTCGCGGACGCGTCGTGAGCGCGCGGGCCGGGCCGTTCGGGGATGCCGTCGAGCGGTCCATCCGGGCGGGTGACCCGCCGACGCCGGCGGGTGTGGCGCGGATCGCTGCGCAGCACACCGCCACCCTGGGCGTCGACGGCCGGGCGTCGGCGGAGCGACGGCTGCTCGAACGGCTCGTGGGCCTCGGTCCGCTCGAGGCGCTCTCGAGCGACCCCGAGGTCACCGATGTCATGGTCAACGGCGACGGCGTGGTGTGGGTCGACCGCGGGCAGGGTGTCGAGCGCAGCGCCACGAGGGTGGCTGCCGACGACCTGCGCCCCCTCGCGGTCCGGCTGGCGGGCCTGGCCGGGCGGCGGCTCGACGACGCCCAGCCGTGGGTCGACGGCGTGCTGCCGACGGGGGTGCGGCTGCACGCCGTGCTCCCGCCACTCGCCGACGGCGGCCCGCACGTCAGCCTGCGGTTCGCGCGGCACCGGCCCGATGGGGTCGGGGCGCTCCTTCGCCTCGGCGCCGTCACACCCGAGCTGGCGGTCGTCCTGCGCGGGCTCGTCCGGGCCCGGGTGTCGCTCGTCGTCACCGGTGGCACCGGTGCGGGGAAGACGACGGTGCTCGCGGCTCTCCTTGCCGAGTGCGCACCCACCGAGCGCATCGTCGTCGTCGAGGACGTGCGAGAGCTCGACCCGCTCCACCCGCACGTCGTGCGGCTCCAGGGGCGCACACCCAACGTCGAGGGCGCCGGCGGGGTCACCCTCGTCGACCTCGTCCGCCAGGCCCTGCGGATGCGTCCCGACCGGCTCGTCGTCGGAGAGGTCAGGGGCGCCGAGGTGCGCGAGCTGCTCGCGGCGCTCAACACCGGGCACGAGGGTGGGATGAGCACCGTCCACGCGAACGGTCCGGACGAGCTGCCCGCGAGGATCGAGGCGCTCGGGGCCCTCGCCGGGATGCCCCGCACGGCCGTCCACGCCCAGCTCCGCGAGGCGTTGCGCGCCGTCGTCCACGTCACACGCACCGCAGGCGCCCGGCGCGTCGAGCGAATCGGGGTCGTCGTGCCCGACGCCCGTGACTCCGCCTGCGTGCGCGTCGCCGTGGCAGCGACCTGTGGTGCCGACGGTCTCGTCGCCGGGCCGGGGTACGACCGGCTGCTCGAGCTCGTTCCGTCGTTGGGGTCGCTGTCCCGCCGGGTCGGGCCGTGCTGACGGCGGGCGTCCTCGTCGTCCTGGCCGTGCTCGTGTGGCCGTGGAGGCCGCGACCACGCCCTCACCCGTCATCGCACCCCCGTGCCGGTGCACCGGCGGGTCCCGATCCGCTCCCTCGCGCCGGACCGCGCGCGTGGGTGCGGCCCCCTGGCGCGGGTCGTCACCACGGGGGCACGCGTACCCGGCGGGTGGACGGTTCGTGGGTGGCTGACTTCGCGGAGGTCGTCGCCGTCGGGCTCGAGGCCGGCCTCGACCTCGGCTCGGCTGCGCGCGTCGCGGCGCGGTCCCCGGCGGTGTCCAGGGGCGCACCGTGGCTCGACGCGACCCTGGCGCAGTCCCTCTCCGACGGACGCGGTGTCGCCGCCCTGCTCCGTGAGCTCCCGGGCCTCAGCGTGCAGGAACGGCAGGACCTCGGGCTCCTTGCCTCCGCCTGGCGACTGGCCGACGACGTGGGAGCCGGGACGGCGGCGGTCACGGCCGAGGCCGCGGCGTCGATCCGCGGGCGCCAGGCGGCACGGGCCCGCACCGCGGTCGTCGTCGCCGGCCCGCGCGCGTCGATGTGGCTGCTGTCGGTCCTGCCGGTCGCGGGCCCGGTCGCCGCGGCCCTCGTCGGCATCGGCCCCGGCAGGCTCTACGGCACCCAGCCGGCGCGGGTGCTCGCGGTCACGGGGCTGTTGCTCACGGCAGCCGGGTGGTGCTGGGCGAGGTCGCTGCTGCACCGGGCGCAGCGACCGGGGCGCACCGGCAGGGCGACGGGATGATCACGCGCGTCGACCTCGTCGTCGGCATCCTCGTCGCGCTCGCGGTCGTGGGGTGGCCGCCGCGGTGGGGTGGGCAGGGCGGGGCCACGGGGTCCCCGGGCGGCGACGGCGCACCCGCTCACCCCACCGTCGACGAGGCGTGTGCCGCGCTGGGGCTCGTAGCGGCAGCCCTGCGCAGCGGTGCCGGGTCGGTCGAGGCCCTCGAGGCCGTCGCGAGGCTCGTCGGGGGGCCGGCCGGCGCCGAGCTGGCCGTCGTCGCGGCTGCGCACCGATGGGGTGAGGACCCGGACCGGGCCTGGTCGCGCGTCGGCCCCGGGTGGGCCGCTGCGGCGGTCGCCTGGCATGCGGCGCACACGGCGGGGGCGGCCCCGGCCGGGCTCCTCGCCGCGGCCGCGGACCGGATGCGAGAGGAGGAGGCCCGGCGCGTCGAGGCGGCGGTCCAGCGGGCCGGGGTCCTGATCGTCCTGCCGCTCGGCGCCTGCTTCCTGCCCGGCTTCGTCGCGACGACGGTGGCGCCCTTCGTCCTGCTCCTGCTCGACGGGCTGCTCCCGTGAGCAAGATCGTCGCGCTCGCCGTCCACACCCGTCGCCCGACACCGTCGCGCTCGCCGTCCACACCCGTCGCCCGACACCGCTCCCGTCCACAGGTTCGAGCCGGTCCTCGCCCTGCGGACCGGTCCCGTCGACAGTTGACGCAGGGCGCGAGAGCCGCGCCGAGGGAGCAGGAGGCATCATGACGACGAGGGTGGTTCGAATCATGTCCGGAACGTGGGCCAGGGGGGCGCGAGCCGTGCCGAGGGTCTCCACGTGGGGGCCGGGGATCGGCGCGACGGGGGCGCGGGTCCGGGGGTGGCGGTCCGTGACCGGCGCGACGGGGGCGTGGGGCCGGGGGTGGCGGTCCGTGACCGGCGCGCGCCGGGTGCTGGCCCGGGCGAGGGCGGTCGGGGAGCAGGGGATGACGACCGCGGAGTACGCCGTGGGCACGATGGCCGCGGTCGCCTTCGCCGGGTTGCTCCTCGCCGTCGTCCGCTCCGGGCCGGTGAAGAACGCGCTGTCCCAGGTGATCGTCGCCGCGCTCGGCTCGGGGTCGTGACGAGGCGAGGTCGCCCCGACCGGGGGGCCGCCACCGCCGAGCTGGCGGTGGCGCTCCCCAGCCTCGTCCTCGTCCTCGCCGTCGCCCTCGCGGCGGTCGACCTGGGCCTCGCGCAGGTGCGGTGCGTCGACGCCGCTCGGGTGGGGGCCCGGCTGTTGGCGCGCGGCGAGCCGCGAGACGTCGTCCTGCGCGCGGCCGGTCGAGCGGCCCCACCGGGTGCCCAGGTCGTGCTCGCGTCCGACGACGGGCAGGTGAGCGTCTCGGTCACCGGTCGGGTCCCCGGGGTGCTGGCGCCGCTCGGCATCCTCGACCCCCCGAGGTCCACGGCCGTGGCACGGTCCGAGCCGGGGCCGGGGCCGGGGCGGGGACCGTGACCGGAGGAGCCGTCGTGGTGCCGGCCCTGGGAGGCGGCCGGACGGTCGGGCCCGGTGCGGAGGAGGGGAGCGCCACCGTGCTCGTCGTCGGGGCGGCGGCCGCTGTCACCGTGGTCCTTGCAGGCGTGCTCGTCGTCGTGGGGGTCGTGCGCGACGCCCACCGGGCCGGGGCCGCCGCCGACCTCGCGGCGCTCGCAGCGGCGGCACCGAGCCTCACCGGGGCGGGGACGGACTGCGGTTCAGCGGCGGCCGTGGCGCAGGCGAACGGGGCTGAGCTCACGGGGTGCCGGCCCGCTCACGACGGGTCGGTCCTGGTGCAGGTGCGAGTCGTCCTCAGCCCTCCAGCGGGATGGGGGTGGCTCCCGGACGCCGTCGTGGCCCGGGCCCGGGCCGGCACCGTGACGGAGGGCGTGACGGATGGTGGGTGACCCGGGCCGGCACCGTGACGGAGGGTGTGACGGATGGTGGGTGACCCGGGCCGGCACCGTGACGGAGGGCGTGACGGACGGTGGGTGAGCCTGGTCAGACCGTGGGGTCGGTGCCCTCGGCGCGGCTCCGTGGCGTCTCGCCTGCCGGGGGGCGGGAGGCGGGTGCCTCGGCCCGGTGGTCGTCGGCGAGGTCGCGCGTGCCCGGAGCGACCGGTTCGGTGCCACGGGCGTCGGCCTCCTGCCGAAGTTGGGCCGTCTCCTCCTCGCGCAGCCGGCGCTCCTCCATGAGCTGCCGGTCGCGCGCCGCGACCTCCTCCTTGAGGCGGCGCTCGTCCTCGACCCGCTGGGCCTCGGCCGCGGCGGCGGCCTCCTTCGCCTGCACCCGGCGACGCTTGCCGCGTCGCAGGCCGCTGCGCAGGATCGCCCAGCCGAGCCAGAAGAGCGAGATGACGACCATGCCGGTGACGAGGAGGGTCAGCGGGGGCAGGCTGAGCGTGCCGCCCAGGATCTCGACGTCGACGGTGTCGGTGAGCTGGGCGGTCCCCGCGAACAGCAGCACACCCGCCGCGGCAGCGAGCAGGACGAGGAGGACTCCGAGAAGCACCATGGGGCGACCCTACCGGCGCCCTTCGGCCCAGACCGTCCTACGACCGGGACATGTGTCACCGGCCCGCTCGACCCGTCAGCCGGCGGCCGCGAGCGCGAGCTCGAGCACGGTCACCGCGCCGGCCTTGTCGAGCGGCTCGTTGCCGTTCCCGCACTTGGGCGACTGCACGCAGGCCGGGCAGCCGGCTTGGCACGTACACCCCAGCACCGCGTCGCGGGTGGCCCGCACCCAGGTCTCGAAGGCGGCGAACCCGCGCTCGGCGAAGCCCGCGCCCCCCGGGTAGCCGTCGAAGACCATGATCGTCGGCTGCGCGGTGTCGGGGTGCAGGGCGGTCGACACGCCACCGACGTCCCACCGGTCCGAGGTGGCGACGAGGGGGAGCATGCCGATCGCGGCGTGCTCGGCCGCGTGGAGGGCACCGGGCACGCGGTCCTCGGCCACCCCGGCCGCGTCGAGGACGTCGGCGGGTACCGTCCACCACACCGCCTTCGTCGTCAGGGCGCGCTCGGGCAGGTCGAGAGGGTGGGTGCCGAGCACCTCGCCCGACGGCAGCCGGCGCAGGAAACCCGTGACCTGCGTCGTCACCCGCACCGTGCCGAACGAGGCCTGGGCCCTGGCGCGGCGGTCGGTGCGCTCGGTGGCGAGGATGTCGAAGCGGCTCACCGACTGCGCATGCGTCGACCACCCGGGGTCGCCGCGCACGACGTGGGCCGCGCGCGCCTGGAGGTCGAGCTCGGTGACGACCCACGTCTCGCCCTGGTGCACGTGCACGGCTCCGGTGTGCACCTGGCTGTGCGACGACGCCTCGTCGACCGTGCCGAGCACCCGCCCGGTCCGGGCCTCGACGACCGCGACGACGTCGCTGGTCCCCCGCAGCGAGATGTGCTCGGTGGGCCGGTCCTCCCGGGCCCAGAACCACCCCGACGGCCGCCGCCGCAGGATGCCGTTCGTCACGAGCGTGTCGAGCAGCCGCCGTGCGTCGGGCCCGAACATCGGCAGGTCCGCCTCCGACAGCGGCAGCTCGGCCGCGGCGGCCGCGAGGTGCGGGGCGAGCACGTGCGGGTTGAGGGGGTCCATGACCGTCTCCTCGACCGGCGCCCCGAACACCGCCTCGGGGTGGCGCACGAGGTAGGTGTCGAGCGGGTCGTCGGCGGCCACGAGCACGGCGAGCGACTCCTCCCCCGACCGCCCGGCCCGGCCGGCCTGCTGCCACAGGCTCGCGCGGCGCCCGGGCCACCCGGCCAGGACGACGGCGTCGAGCCCGCTGACGTCGATGCCCAGCTCGAGCGCGTTCGTCGCCGCGAGGCCACGGACCGTGCCGTCCCGCAGCCCGCGCTCGATCGCCCTGCGGTCCTGGGGGAGGTAGCCGCCGCGGTACGCCGACACCCCCTCGGCGCGCCCGGGGTCGTCCTGCTCGACGCGTCGGCGGGCATTCGTCGCGAGCGCCTCGGCCCCGGCCCGGCTGCGGGCGAAGGCCACCGCCTGCACGCCGTCGAGCACGAGCCGCGCGAGGATCTCGGCTGCCTCGGTCGTCGCCGACCGACGGTGGCCGTCCTCGGTCGACGGTTCCCACAGCGCGAACGTCATGGCCCCGCGAGGCGAGCCGTCGTCGGTGACGGCCGCGACCGGCATCCCGACGAGGCGCGACGCGTGACCGGCGGGCTCGCTGACCGTCGCCGAGGCGAGCACGAACGTCGGCGACGCCCCGTAGCGGGCCGCCACCCTCCGCAACCGGCGCAGCACCGACGCGACGTGCGATCCGAACACCCCGCGGTAGACGTGGCACTCGTCGACGACGACGTACCTCAGCGAGCGCAGGAACCGCGACCAGCGGTCGTGCCCGGGCAGCAGGGAGTGGTGCAGCAGGTCAGGGTTCGTGAGCACGACGTTCGCGTGGTCGCGCACCCACCGGCGCTCGTCGGGCGGGGTGTCGCCGTCGTAGGTCGCGGCACGCACCCCGGGCACGGCCATCGCCTCGACCCGGGCGAGCTGGTCGGCCGCCAGGGCCTTCGTCGGCGCGAGGTAGAGCGCCGTGGCGCCGCGCCCGCCCGGCGTCGCCGCCCCCTCGACGACGGCCGACAGCACCGGCACGAGGTAGCCCAGGCTCTTGCCGGATGCCGTGCCGGTGGCGAGCACCACGTGCCGCCCGGCGCTCGCGAGCTCGATGGCCGCCCGCTGGTGCGACCACGGACGCTCGATCCCGGCGGCGAGCAGGGCGGAGAGCACGACGGGGGAGAGGTCGTCCGGCCACTGGCCGAGCCGGGCCGAGCGGGCCGGCACGTGCTCGACGTGGAGCAGGCGATCGGCGCTCGATCTCGCCGTGAGGACGGCGAGGTGCTGGTCGGGAGTGGACACTCCGACTACGGTAATCCTCGGTCCCGACACGCTGGCGGGGCAGACGACCTGCGCGTTCACAAGGAGCCACGCCCGTGGAGCTGACCGTCACCACCTCCCACCACGACGACGTCAGCGTCGTCACGGTCGCCGGCGAGGTCGACGTCTACACGGCGGCGCAGCTGCGCGCCGCCCTCGACGAGGAGATCGCGGCGGGCCGCCCGTGCCTCGTCGTCGACCTCGAGCAGGTCACGTTCCTCGACTCGACCGGCCTGGGCGTGCTCGTCGGTCGCCTCAAGCTCGTCCGCAACCAGAGCGGGTGGCTCAAGATCGTCTGCTCCAACGACCGCATCCTCCGGGTCTTCCGGATCACCGGGCTCGACAAGGTCTTCGGCATCCACGCCAGCGTCGCCGACGCGCTCGCCGCCTGAACCGGGGGCCGCTGGGGCATCCTCCCGCGGCTGCGCGGGGCCCGCCACTCCTCACGCGTGACGTGACTCACGCCGGGGGAGGGGGACACACGGGGGTGGGACGGCGGGTAAGGTGCGCCCGGGCGTCCCAGCCGTCGGCGACTTTTCGCCCGGGGCGCGAACACACCCGTCAAGGAGGATGCAATGGCACCCGTCGCGCTCGCTTCGGCCGAGTCAGGCTCTGCCCTGGAGCTCACCGGAGACAACCTCACGTACGTCATCGTCGTCGCGGTCATCGCGGTCGTGGCGCTCGTCATGGGGTTCGTCTTCCGGCGCCAGGTGCTGGCCGCCGACCCGGGCACCGAGAAGATGCAGGAGATCGGCGCGGCCGTGGAGGAGGGTGCGCAGGCCTACCTCGCCCGCCAGTTCAAGACGCTCGCGATCTTCGTCGTGCTCGTGTTCGGCCTCCTGCTCCTCCTGCCGGCCGACACCGCCGGCGTGCGGTGGGGCCGGTCCGGCTTCTTCGTGCTCGGCGCGCTCTTCTCGGCGTCGATCGGCTACCTCGGCATGAGCCTGGCCGTCAAGGCCAACGTCCGGGTCGCCTCCGCCGCCCGCCACGACGACGGTCGTGACGTCGGCATGCGGATCGCCTTCCGCACCGGTGGCGTCGTCGGCATGGCGACCGTGGGCCTGGGCCTGCTCGGCGCCGCGATCGTCGTGCTCGCCTACGAGGGCGACGCCCCGAAGGTCCTCGAGGGCTTCGGCTTCGGCGCCGCCCTGCTCGCCATGTTCATGCGAGTCGGCGGCGGCATCTTCACCAAGGCCGCCGACGTGGGCGCCGACCTCGTCGGCAAGATCGAGGCCGGCATCCCCGAGGACGACCCGCGCAACGCCGCGACGATCGCCGACAACGTCGGTGACAACGTCGGCGACTGCGCCGGCATGGCCGCCGACCTCTTCGAGTCCTACGCCGTCACCCTCGTCGCCGCCCTCATCCTCGGCTCCGTCGCGTTCGGCGAGTACGGCCTCGTCTTCCCGCTCCTCGTCCCCGCCATCGGCGCGGTCACCGCCCTCCTCGGCGTCTACGTCACCAAGGCACGGCCGGGCGAGAGCGCGCTCAACGCGATCAACCGTGGCTTCTACATCGCCGCCATCGTCTCCGCGGTCCTGTCCGCGATCACCGCCTACCTGTACCTGCCCTCGACCTACGCCGAGCTCGGATCCTCGAACGAGGAGATCGCCGCCCTCACCGGCGACCCCCGCCTGGCCGCCGTGCTCGCGGTCGTCATCGGCATCGTCCTGGCCGGCATCATCCTGTGGCTCACCGGCCACTACACGGGCACCGACAAGCGACCGACCCTCGACGTCGCCCGCACCACCCTCACCGGGCCCGCGACGGTCGTGCTGTCGGGGATCGGCGTCGGCCTCGAGTCGGCCGTCTTCACGGCGGGCATCATCGCGACCGCCGTCTACCTCGCCTTCCTCCTCGGCGGCGGCTCGACGGCGCTCGCCCTCTTCCTCATCGCCCTCGCCGGGTGCGGCCTGCTCACCACCGTCGGCGTCATCGTGGCCATGGACACCTTCGGTCCGGTGTCCGACAACGCCCAGGGCATCGCCGAGATGTCCGGCGACGTCCACGGCGAGGGGACCCAGATCCTCACCGAGCTCGACGCGGTCGGCAACACGACGAAGGCCATCACGAAGGGCATCGCGATCGCGACCGCCGTGCTCGCCGCGACCGCGCTCTTCGGCTCCTACACCGAGGCGTGGCAGAGCGCGGTGCGGGCGCTCGACGTCTCCGGCGTCACCGAGCAGCAGGGCACCGACTTCCTCAACAGCGCGTACGGCCTCGTCACCGACCCGAGCACGCTCGTCGGCGTCCTCATCGGCTCGGCCGTCGTCTTCCTCTTCTCGGGCCTGGCGATCAACGCGGTCACCCGGGCGGCCGGTGCCATCGTCTTCGAGGTGCGCCGCCAGTTCCGCGAGCACCCCGGCATCATGACCTACACCGAGAAGCCCGAGTACGGCCGCGTCGTCGACATCTGCACCCGCGACTCGCTGCGCGAGCTCGCGACGCCGGGTCTGCTCGCCGCACTCATGCCGGTCGCCGTCGGCTTCGGGCTGGGCATCGGCGCCCTCGCCGGGTTCCTCGCCGGGGCCATCGGCTCGGGCGCCCTCATGGCCGTCTTCCTCGCCAACTCCGGCGGGTCGTGGGACAACGCGAAGAAGATCGTCGAGGACGGCGCGCACGGCGGCAAGGGCTCCGAGGCCCACGCGGCAGCCGTCATCGGCGACACCGTCGGCGACCCGTTCAAGGACACCGCGGGCCCGGCCATCAACCCGCTCCTCAAGGTCATGAACCTCGTGTCGGTGCTCATCGCCCCGGCCATCGTGGCCCTGTCGATCGGCCCGAGCGCCTCCGAGCCGATCCGCTACGGCATCGCGGCGGTCGCCCTCGTCGTCGTCGGCGCGGCCGTGGCCTACGCCAAGAGCAAGGACCTCGCGATCGGTGGGGACAGCGACCCCGACGCGGCGCCGGCCCAGGAGCAGCACCCCGTCCAGGTCTGACGCGACCGGATGCCGTGGGGCCGGGTTCCAGCGGGAACCCGGCCCCACGCGCGTCCGCCGACGTCCGGGACCGGCGGTCGGCGGTCCGCGAGGCGCTGAGCTGCCCCGCTGCCGGTCAGCGCGTCGTGGACTCCCGATCGCGCGGCCCCTGGTCCGGCGGCGACCGTTCGGCCCGCTCGGCCGAGATGCGGCCGAGCAGCTCGGCGGCCACCGCGACCGCGATGACGGCCGGCTCCTTGCCGGTGAACCCCGGGAGGCCGATCGGGCTGCGCAGCCGCGCCACGGCATCCGGCGGGTGCCCGTCGTCGGTGAGCACCCGGCGGAACCGGCCCGCCTTGGCCGACGAGCCGATGACCCCGATCGTGCCGAGGTGGTCGCAGCGCAGCGCGGCGTCGCACAGGGCGGCGTCCTCGGCGTGGTCGTGGGTCATGACGACGACGTGGGTGCCGGTGGGCAGCTCGGCGAGCACGAGCTCGGGCAGCACGGCGTGGTGCACCTGGACCCGGGCGACGGCGTCGTCGAGGCAGGAGAGCCGCTCGGCCGTGAGCTGCTCCGCCCGCGAGTCGACGAGGTGCAGCTCGAGGTCGTGCCGGGCCAGCACCCGGGCCAGCTCGAGCCCGACGTGACCGACGCCGAACACGGCGACGGCCGCGACGACGGGGAGCGGCTCGAGGAGGATGCTCACCTCGCCCCCGCAGCACTGGCGCCCGTGCTCCGTGCGCGAGCGGTGGCTCAGGGCGAGGGTGAGCTGCTCGGGGGCGACCGACCCCTCGACGAGCATCGCACGAGCCCGCGCGACAGCCGTGGCCTCGAGGTTGCCGCCGCCAATGCTGCCCCACGTCCCGTCCGCGGCGACGACCATCTTGGCTCCGGCCGCGCGCGGGGCGTGACCGCGCACCGCGAGCAGCGTGACGAGCACCCCGGCCCGGCGCTCACGACGCAGCCGCTCGACGGCGGCGGCCCAGACCACGTCAGGCCCTCTCGGACGTCGCCCGGGCCGCGCGCTCGGAGTGGGGCCGGAGGGGCGGCGCGGCGGGGTGCGGCTGCTCGGGAACCCGCCCGGGGCCACCGGTGGCGAGCCCGTGGTCCCGGGGACGGTGGCGGGCGTCCTCGATCGCCCACCACAGCACCTCGGGGGTCACCGGGGAGGGAAGGTCGACGCTCGTGCCGGCCGGTCCGAAGGATGCCGCGGCCTGGCGCAGCGCCTCGCGCACCGAGAAGGCGAGCATGAGCGGTGGTTCACCGACCGCCTTGGACCCGTACACGGCGCCGTCCTCGGGGGCGTGTGCCAGCAGCTCGACGTGGAGCACCTCCGGCATCTCCGAGAAGCTCGGCAGCTTGTACGTGCTCGCCGACTGCGTCGCGAGCCGCCCGCGGGTGGGGCCGTCTCCCTCGTCCCAGCGCAGGTCCTCGAGGGTGAGCCAGCCGGCGCCCTGGACGAACGCACCCTCGACCTGGCCGAGGTCGACGAGGGGCGACAGGCTCTCGCCGACGTCGTGCACGATGTCGACGCGGCGGATGCGGTAGGAGCCGGTGAACCCGTCGACCTCGACCTCGGTCGCGGCGGCGCCGTACGCGAAGTACTTGAAGGGCTCGCCCCGCATGGCCGTGGAGTCCCAGTGCAGGCCCTCGGTGCGGTAGAAGCCCGCGGCCCAGAGCTGGACGCGCCGGAAGTACGCCTGGTGCACGAGGTCGGCCCAGGCGAGTGTCGCGTCGCTGCCCGGCGCGGACACGACACCGTCGGTGACGCGCACGGCATCCGGTGCCACGCCGAGCCGCTCCGCCGCGACCGGGCGCAGCCGGTCGAGGACCTGCTCGCACGCGTCCTTGACGGCCGCTCCGTTGAGGTCGGCGCCCGAGCTCGCGGCCGTCGCCGAGGTGTTGGGGACCTTGTCGGTGCGCGTCGGTGCGAGACGCACCGTCGACAGCGGCACCCCGAGCGCGGTGGCGGCGACCTGGAGCATCTTCGTGTGCAGGCCCTGGCCCATCTCGGTGCCACCGTGGGTGACGAGCACCGAGCCGTCCTTGTAGACGTGGACGAGCGCGCCGGCCTGGTTGAAGGCGGTGAAGTTGAAGGAGATGCCGAACTTCACGGGCGTGACGGCCAGGGCACGGCGGGCGTGCTCGTGGGTGGCGTTCCACGCCCGGATCTCGGCCTGCCGCGTCGCGACGTCGCCCGACGAGAGCACCTGCTCCCAGCAGGCCACGAGCCGCTCGGGATGGCGGACCGGCTGGCCGTACGGCGTCTTCTGGCCGGGGCGGTAGAAGTTGCGCCGACGCAGCTCGACCGGGTCGATCCCGAGCAGCGGCGCGCACCGGCCGAGGACGTCCTCGATGACGAGCATCCCCTGCGGCCCCCCGAACCCCCGGAAGGCGGTCTGCGAGGTCTTGTGGGTGCGCGCGATCCGGCCGTGCAGCCGCACGTGGGGGATGAAGTAGGCGTTGTCGACGTGGCAGAGGGCCCGGGCCAGCACCGGCTCGGAGAGGTCGAGGCTCCAGCCGCCGTCCGAGGTCAGCGTCGCGTCGAGCGCCTGCAGGAGGCCGTCGTCGTCGAACGCCACCCGCCACTGCGCGTGGAACCCGTGCCGCTTGCCCGACATCGTCATGTCCTGGGTTCGGCTGAGCCGCAGCCGGACCGGGCGGCCCGTGAGCCGGGCGCCGAGGGCCGCGACCGCGGCGTACCCGTGGGGCTGCATCTCCTTGCCCCCGAACCCCCCGCCCATCCGCAGGCACTGCACGGTCACCGCGTGGCTGGGCACGCCGAGCACGTGGGCGACGACGTCCTGGGTCTCGGTCGGGTGCTGGGTGCTGCACTGCACGAACACCTGCCCCGACTCGTCGACCTGGGCGAGCGAGCAGTGCGTCTCGAGGTAGAAGTGCTCCTGTCCCGCGAGGTCGAGCTCGCCGCTGAAGACGTGCGCCGCCTCGTCGAACGCACCGTCGACGTCGCCGCGCGCCACGGTCGGCTGCCCGCCCTGGAAGCTCGCGGCGGTGATCGCCTCGCGGAGGGTGACGAGCGCCGGGAGCGGCTCGTAGTCGACCTCGACCGCGAGGGCTCCGAGCCGGGCGGCCTCGAGGGTCTCTCCGAGCACCCAGCACACCGCGTGCCCGTGGAACATCACCTCGTCGGGGAAGAGTGGCTCGTCGTGGTGGGTGCCGGCGTCGTCGAGACCGGGCACGTCGTCGGCGGTGAGCACCCGCACGACCCCGGGCACGTCGAGGGCCGGCGCCGTGCGCAGCGTGCTCACCCGCGCGTGGGCGTGCGGCGCCTGCACGGGGTGGGCGTGGAGGATGCCGTGCGTGCGGCCGACGAGGTCGTCGGTGTACAGGGCCGCTCCGGTGACGTGCAGGGCCGCCGACTCGTGGGGGAGGGGCCGCCCGACGACGGCACCCGGCGGGCGCTCGGAGAGCCCGCTCACGGTGCCACCGCCGGCGCGAGCGAGGGGTCGGCCTCGGCGTGCAGCCGGAGCAGGGCCGTGCCGAGCATCGCGGACCGGTAGGCCGCGCTGGCGCGGTGGTCGTCGATCGGCGTCCCCTCGCGGCCCATGACCTGCGCGGCGGCCCGCACGACCTCGGCCGTCCACGGTCGGCCCTCGAGGGCGGCCTCGGTCGCGAGCGCCCGGACCGGGGTGGCGGCGACCCCGCCGAGGCCGATGCGGGCCTTCGCGACGACCCCGTCCCGCACGTCGAGGGCGATGCCGGCGGCGACGCTCGAGATGTCGTCGAAGCGTCGCTTGGCGACCTTGTGGAACGCGGTGACCCCGCTGAGCGGCAGGGGGATCCGCACGGCCCGGATGACCTCGTCGGGCCGTCGCACGGTGCGCCGGTAGCCGGTGAAGTAGCCGGAGAGCGGCACCGTGCGCTCACCCCCGGCGCACGCGAGGACGACGTCCGCCTCGAGGGCGAGCAGGGCCGGCGCGGCATCCCCGACGGGCGAGGCGGTCGCGAGGTTTCCGCCGAGGGTCGCGCCGTTGCGGATGAGGGGCGAGGCGAACTGCGGCAGCAGCTGGTCGAGCAGTGGGACGCGTCCCGCGAGTGCGCGTCCCACCTCGCTCAGCGTGAGGCTCGCGCCGATTTCGACGGCGTCGTGCCCGACGTGCAGTGCACGCAGCTCGTGCACCCGGTCGATGCCGACGGCCAGTCGGGCCCGGGCGCCCCGCAGGTTGACCTCGACGCCCCAGTCCGTGGCACCGGCGACGAGCACGGCATCCGGATGCTCCCGCAGCAGGGTGAGGAGACGGCTCAGGTCGGTGGCGCGCTCGAACGCGCCGCTCGCTCCCTCGAGCCGGCTCGGTGGGGCGGCCGGAGGGGGGTGGGTGGCCCGGGACGCCAGCGGGTCGCCGGCCTCGGGGGCACCGAGGGCGAAGGCGGCGTCGCGGATCGGCCGGTAGCCGGTGCACCGGCACAGGTTCCCGCTCAGGGCGTGGAGGTCGAACCCGTTCGGACCGTGCTCGCGGTCGGGGACGGCGTGCGGATGCCGGTCGCCGCGGTAGTACTCGGCCGCCATCGCGCAGACGAACCCCGGGGTGCAGTAGCCGCACTGCGACCCGCCGCGCACGGCGAGCTCGTGCTGCACGGGGTGCAGGGCGTCGGGGGTGCCGAGGCCCTCGGCGGTGAGGACCTCCTGGCCGTCGAGCGCGGCCGCGGGGACGAGGCAGGCGTTGACGCCGGTCCACCGGCTGCGCCCGAGGTCGGCGCCGGCCGTGCCGTCGGACCCGTCGGTGCCGCCGTCCGCGCCGGCCCCACCCCGCCCGACCCCGTCCGGGCGCAGGACGAGCACGGCGCAAGCCCCGCACTCGCCCTCGGCGCACCCCTCCTTGGCCCCGGTGAGACCCTGGGCGCGCAGGAAGTCCAGGGCGCTCGTCGCCGGGTCGGTGCCCGCGAGGGAGCGTGCGGTGCCGTTGACCGTCACCTCGTGCCGTCCGGCCGCCACACCCGCACCTCCTCGTCCGATGGGGGCGGGTCCGGCGCCCGCCGGCCGGCTCGGCGCGGGGAGGGGATCGGGCGCCGGCACCCCTGCGAGGTGCGGTGATCCGTGCCGGACGACGCCCCGCGCCATCCGCCTCGACCGTAGACCGAGCCCCCCGGCACAGCAAGGAGGTGGACGGCATCCGTCGAGGGTGTCCCGCCGAACGCGCCGTGACCGACCCGTGTGGACGCCCTACGCTCGTCCTCGATGACCCCGAACCCGCCCCGCGTCGACGCGGCCCTCGTGCGCTCGCTGCGTGCCGACCTCGTCTCCTCACGCTTCACCGTGTCCGGGGTGACCGACCTGCTCGGCCCGATGGCCTCGGCCGCCCTCGACCGCGAGCAGGCGCTACCGGCCCAGCGGGTCACGGCGCGCTCCGCCGACCCGTGCGCCACCCTCGTGCGCCTCTTCACGCTGGGGGACCCCGTCGACGCCGCGGAGGCGGAGGCGGCGCTGCCGACCCTCGGGGTCGGGGGGGCGGTCTCCCTCGGGCTGCTGGCCCTCGAGGGCGACGGCGTCGTCGCCCTGTGCGACCTGCGCCCCTACGCCGCCGACGACGTCGACTGGTGGGTCGCCTCGGACCTCGGGGAGGTCGCGACGGGGCGGCCGGTGCGCGAGGACCACGTGCTCGGCATCGGCGGGGCGTCCGCGACGCTCGCCTCGTGGACCCCGCGCCCGCACGTCTCGCGGGCGCTCGACCTGGGCACCGGGTGCGGCGTGCAGGCCCTGCACCTGGGTGCGCACGTCGACGAGGTCGTCGTCACCGACCTGTCGCAGCGCGCGCTCGCCTACGCCCGCTTCAACGCCGCGCTCGACGAGGCCGACTGGGACGTGCGCAGCGGGTCGATGCTCGACCCGGTCGCGGGGGAGCGGTTCGGCCTCGTCGTGAGCAACCCGCCGTTCGTCATCACCCCCCGCTCGGGGGCGGTGCCCCTCTTCGAGTACCGCGACGGTGGCGTGGCCGGCGACGCCGTCGTCCGCGACCTCGTCCGTGCGGTCGGCGCGCACCTCGAGCCCGGCGGGGTCGCCCAGTTCCTCGGCAACTGGGAGGTGCCGCGCGGCACGACGTGGACCGAGCGGGTCGGCGCCTGGCTCGACGGCACCGGGCTCGACGCCTGGGTCGTCCAGCGCGAGGTCCAGGACCCCGCGGAGTACGCCGAGACCTGGGCGCGCGACGGCGGGCACCACGTCGGCACGGCCGACTTCAACGCGATGTACGCCGCCTGGCTCGACGACTTCGAGGCGCGCGACGTCGAGTCGATCGGGTTCGGCGTCGTGACGCTGCACCGACCCCGCGTCGAGCGGGCGCCGTTCGCCGACCTCATGGACGTTCCCTGGCCGGTCGAGGCCCCGATGGGCCCTACGGTCCTCGCCGGGCTGGCGGCGCGCTCCTGGCTGGCCGAGCACGACGACGACGCGGTCCTCGACACGGCGTGGACCTGTGCCGCCGACGTCCACGAGGAGCGTCACGCGCTGCCGGGGGCCGAGCACCCCAGCGTCATCGTGCTGCGCCAGGGCGGCGGGCTGCGGCGCCACCTCACCCTCACGACGGTCACCGCCGCTCTCACTTCCGTCTGCGACGGTGACCTGACGGCACGCGCCGCGGCCGCGGCCATCTCAGGGCTGCTCGGCCTCGAGGCGGATGCCGTGCGCGCGGAGGTCGTCGCGTTCGTGCGGGACGCCGCGAAGGACGGGCTGCTGCACTGAGGTCCGGCCGGGCCGACGCGTGAGCGCGGCGTTTCATGAAGGAGGCTTCATGGGCGGATCACGAGCGGCTCATGTTGACCCCCGAGGCTGGGGGGACAGCAGCGGCGAGGTGCCGCGCCAGACTCGAGGAGAACGCCATGAACGCCCTTCCCCGCAAGGCCTGGATCGTCACCGGCGCGCTCGGCGCGCTCGCCGTCACCGGGTCGGCCGTCGCCGGTGCCGCGGCCGCCTCGGCCGCCTCGGCCGACACGGGCACGCCGGCCACCACGAGCCGCAGCGTGTCGACCGGGACGGCCACGGCCACCTCGACCGGCACGCCGACGGCCGACCCGGCATCCACGTCGACCCCCTCGGCGAAGGTGTCGGGCACGACGGACCGCAGCCAGGTCTCGCCGGCCAGCCCGAACTCTCCGAACTCGCCGAACTCCCCGAACTCCCCGAACTCGCCGAACTCCCCGAACTCCCCGAACTCACCGGAGAGCCCGGCGTCGCCGGTGAGCCCCGCCAGCCCGGTGTCCGCGAACACCCCGAACTCGCCCAACTCCCCCAACTCCCCGAACTCCCCGAACAGCCCCGCGTCGGCGCCGAGCGCGAACTGACGTCGACCCATGACCAGCTCCGCCACCGCGCTGGCCCCGGTCGCTGACCCCTCGGTCCGCGGGTCCGGGGAGGCCGACGTGCTCGCCCTGCTCACCGGCCCGCAGGCCCGCGAGCCGCTCTCGCTCGCCGTGACGACGATCGGCGCCGAGGTGACCGACCACCGGGTGCACTCGGTGCAGCACCGGCCCGGGGACGGGGTCACCGTCGGCTACCGGGTGTGGGTGCGCCACGACTGCGGTGCGGTCGTCGAGGACTACGTGCTGCTCAGCTCGACCGCCGGGCGCGACGTGCCGTCGGACGCCCCGAACGTCGTGCGGATGGAGGGTCCGTCCGGTCGCCTGCTCGGCTGGCTCCACCCGCACGACCCCGCCCTGCCCGGCCTGGGCGTGGCGTGCGACCCGGTGGCCCTCGAGCAGGTGCTCCCCGGGAGCGGCCCGGTGACCAGCCTGGCCCTCGTCGGCTACCGGCCGCTGCGCCGGGCGGTCGTGCGTGCGGTCCGCGACGACGTCACGTCGTACGTCAAGGTCCTGCGCCCGACCTCCGGGCGCGGCGGAGCTCCGGACGTCGTGCATCGCCACCGGCTGCTCACCGCCGCAGGGGTTCCGGTGCCCCGGGTGCTCTCCGCGACGTCGCACGGCCTCGTCGTCCTCGAGGAGGCCCGCGGTCGTCCGCTCGTCGAGGCGATCGGCGCCGACGGGGCCCGGGGGGTCACGCTCGGTGACCTCACCGGCATCCTCGACGCCCTGCCCGCGCAGGTGCTCGACCTGGCCCGCCGGGCCGCCTGGTCGGACCGCGCCCGGGACTACGCGAACGCCGTGGCCGCGAGCGGCACTGATGCACCGGGCGCGCTCGCCCTCGGCCGGGCGGTCCGCGAGCGCTCCGCCGCCGTCGACCTGGGGCCGGTCGTGCCCACCCACGGCGACTTCCACGAGGGCCAGCTGACCGCGCGGCGCGAGGGGGAGGAGTGGCGACCCGGCGCCCTGCTCGACGTCGACACCCTCGGCCCGGGCCACCGGGTCGACGACCTCGCCTGCCTCGTCGCGCACGCCGTCGCGCTCGGCCCGGCCGGGGCCGAGGTCGTGCGTCGCTGGGAGGGGGAGGCCCGAGCCGTCGTCGATCCCGAGGCCCTCGACGTCCGCACCGCGGGGGTGCTGCTCTCGCTCGCGGCGGGGGCGGCGCACGAGCGCGACGTCGCGATGCCGACCCGCGCGCTGCTCGACGCGGCCGAGGAGCGCCTCGAGCGCTGACGAGGGTGGAAACCACTTGTGAGTGAGTGCTCACTCACTTATCGTGGACCGGGTGACCCCCCGAGCGCCCGCCCTGCGACCCGACGAGCGTCGCGCCTCGCTCGTCGAGGTGACCATCCCCCTGCTCCGCGAGCACGGGGCGGCCCTCACGACCCGCCAGGTCGCCGAGGCGGCCGGGGTCGCCGAGGGCACCGTCTTCCGGGCCTTCGGCAGCAAGGATGAGCTCGTGCACGCCTGCACGGCAGCCGCGTTCGACACGGGGCAGGTGCTCGACGAGCTGCGGGCCGTCGACCGGGCGCTGCCGCTCGACGAGCGGCTCGTCGTCGCCGTCACGGTGCTGCGGGCCCACGTCGAGCGGATCGTCGGGCTGATGGCCGTCCTCCACGCCTCGGGGATGGCGCCACCGAAGCACGCCCGGCCGGGACGGCGGGGCTCCGACCCGGAGGTCGACGCGACGATGGTCGAGCTCATCGGCGACGACGCGAGCACCCTGCGGCTGCCCCCCGAGGACGTCGTCAACCTCCTCGCCCACCTGACCCTCTCCAGCGTCCACCCCATGTTCCCGGCGCGACCGTTGACGCCGGTCGAGATCGTCTCGGTCGTCCTCGACGGCACCCGGAGGTCACGCTGATGCTCTACCGCCTCGTCCGCACGCACCTCACCCCGTATGCCGTGCCGCTCGCCGTGCTCCTCGTCCTCCAGCTCGTCGCCACGCTCGCGTCCCTGTACCTGCCGAGCCTGAACGGCCGGATCATCGACGAGGGCGTCGCGGTGGGGGACACCGCGTTCATCCTGCGGGCCGGGGTGGCCATGCTCGCCGTCTCGCTCATCCAGGTCGCCGCGACGATCGCCGCGACGCGGATCGGCGCCTTCACGTCGGCATCCCTCGGCCGTGACGTGCGGTCCGCGGTGTTCCGCACCGTCGGGGCCTTCTCCGCCCAGGAGCTCTCGCGCTTCGGCGCCCCCACCCTCATCAGCCGCAGCACGAACGACGTCACCCAGGTGCAGCAGGTCGTCTACATGTTCCTCGCGATGATGGTGTCGGCACCGATCATGATGGTCGGCGGCATCTTCATGGCGCTGCGTGAGGACGTCGGCCTGTCCTGGCTCGTCGCCGTCGCCGTGCCGGCACTCGCCATCGCGATCGGCCTCATCATCCGGCGGATGATCCCGCACTTCCGCGCGATGCAGGCCGCGGTCGACTCGGTCAACCGCATCCTGCGCGAGCAGATCACCGGCATCCGGGTCGTGCGGGCGTTCGTCCGTGAGGACGTCGAGCGCGAGCGGTTCGCCGAGGCCAACCGCACCTACACCGGCACCGCGCTTGCGGTCGGCAAGCTCATGGCGCTGGCGTTCCCGGTCGTCATGGTCATCTTCAACGCCTCGACGGTGGCCGTGCTGTGGTTCGGGGCGCAGCGGATCGACAACGGGGAGATGCAGATCGGGTCGCTCACGGCCTTCATGGCCTACCTCATCCAGATCCTCATGTCGGTCATGATGGCGACGTTCATGGCGATGATGATCCCGCGGGCCGCGGTGTCCGCCGGGCGCATCCAGGAGGTGCTCGACACCGAGTCCTCGGTCCACGCCCCCCTCGACCCGGTCGAGATCCCGGCGGGACCGGTGGCGGTCGAGCTGCGCGGTGTCACCTTCTCCTACCCGGGTGCGGAGTCGCCCGTGCTGAGGGACGTCTCGCTCGTCGCCGAGCCCGGCACGACCACGGCCGTCGTCGGTTCCACCGGCTCGGGCAAGACGACTTTGCTCGGGGTCGTCCCACGCCTGCACGACGTCACGGGCGGCCAGGTGCTCGTCGGTGGCGTCGACGTGCGCGACGCCGACCCCGAGCGACTGTGGTCGCACATCGGGCTCGTGCCGCAGCGGCCGTACCTGTTCAGCGGCACCGTGGCGTCCAACCTGCGCTACGGCGACCCCGACGCGACGGAGGACGAGCTGTGGGAGGCGCTGCGGGTCGCCCAGGCCGAGGACTTCGTGCGGGCGATGCCGGACGGCATCCACTCCCCGATCTCGCAGGGTGGCACGAACGTGAGCGGAGGGCAGCGTCAGCGGCTCGCCATCGCCCGAGCGCTCGTCAGCAAGGCCGACGTCTACCTCTTCGACGACGCGTTCTCCGCCCTCGACGTGGCCACGGACGCCCGGCTGCGGGCGGCGCTGCGTCCGGTGACCCGCGACGCGGCGGTCGTCGTCGTCGCGCAGCGCGTGTCGACGATCATCCAGGCCGACCGCATCGTCGTGCTCGACGAGGGACGGGTCGTCGGCAGCGGGACGCACGAGGAGCTGCTCGAGAGCTGCCCGACGTACGTCGAGATCGTGCAGTCCCAGCAGGCGATGGAGGAGGCGGCATGAGCGAGGTCCGCACCGAGGAGGAGAAGGCCGCCGCCGCCCGCCGCGGGCCGGGGGCTGCGCACCGGGGTGGTCCGCCGCACGCGGCCATCGGGATGCCGGCCGAGAAGTCCCAGGACTTCGTCCCGTCCGCGAAGCGCGTGCTGCGCCTGCTCCACCCCGAGCGGGTCATCGTGTGGATGGTCGTGGCGCTGGCCGTCGGCAGCGTGCTGCTCAGCGCGGTCGGCCCGAAGATCCTCGGCACCGCCACCGACATCGTCTTCGCGGGGGTCTTCGGAGCCCAGATCCCGGCGGGGGTGACCCAGGAGCAGGCCGCCGACGCGCTGCGGGCACGCGGGGACGAGCAGGTCGCCGACATGCTCGCGGCGATGGAGCACGTCGTGCCCGGCCAGGGGATCGACTTCGAGGCGCTCGGTCGGATCCTGCTCGTCGCGCTCGCGATCTACCTCGTCGCGGCGCTGCTGCAGTGGCTCCAGGGCCGGCTGCTCACCGGGGCCGTCAACCGCACGATCTTCCGGCTGCGCCGCGACGTGGAGGACAAGCTCAACCGGCTCCCGCTGCCCTACGTCGACGGCCAGCCGCGCGGCGAGCTGCTCAGCCGGGTGACCAACGACATCGACAACGTCGCCCAGAGCCTGCAGCAGACGCTGAGCCAGCTCCTCACCTCGCTGCTCACCGTCGTCGCGATGGTCGCCATGATGGTGTGGATCTCGCCGCTGCTCGCCCTCATCGCCCTCGTGACCATCCCGGTGACGATGGTCGTGACGGGGATGATCGGCAAGCGCAGCCAGGGGCACTTCGTGCAGCAGTGGAAGAGCACGGGTGAGGTCAACTCCGTCGTCGAGGAGACCTTCACCGGGCACGAGCTCGTCAAGGTGTTCGGGCGGCAGGCCGAGGCCGACCGCGACTTTGCCGTACGCAACGACGCCCTGCACCACGCGAGCTTCCGGGCACAGTTCATCAGCGGCATCATCATGCCGACGATGATGTTCATCGGGAACCTCAACTACGTCGCGATCGCCGTCGTGGGCGGGCTGCGGGTGGCGTCCGGGGCGATGAGCCTCGGCGACGTCCAGGCCTTCATCCAGTACTCCCGGCAGTTCACCCAGCCGCTGACCCAGGTGGCGTCGATGGCGAACCTCATGCAGAGCGGCGTCGCCTCGGCGGAACGGGTGTTCGCCGTGCTGGATGCCGAGGAGCAGGAGCCCGACACCGCCTCACCGGGTCGGATCGCCGACCCCCGCGGCCGGGTGGCGTTCGAGGACGTCTCGTTCTCGTACCGTGCCGACACCCCGCTCATCGAGCACCTCGACCTCGTCGTCAAGCCCGGCCAGACGGTGGCCATCGTCGGGCCGACGGGCGCGGGCAAGACGACGCTCGTCAACCTCGTGCTGCGCTTCTACGAGCTCGACGGGGGCAGGATCACCCTCGACGGCGTCGACATCACCGGGCTCACCCGGCACGACCTGCGGTCGCGGGTCGGCATGGTGCTGCAGGACACCTGGCTGTTCGCCGGCACGATCCGCGAGAACATCGCCTACGGGCGGCCGGGTGCGAGCGACGACGAGGTGCTCGCTGCGGCGCGTGCGACGTACGTCGACCGGTTCGTCCACGCGTTGCCCGACGGCTACGACACCGTGCTCAACGCGGAGGCCGACAACATCAGTGCGGGTGAGCGGCAGCTCATCACGATCGCCCGGGCCTTCCTCGCGGCCCCCTCGCTGCTCATCCTCGACGAGGCGACGTCGTCGGTCGACACCCGCACCGAGCTGCTCGTGCAGCACGCGATGTCGGCCCTGCGCTCGGACCGCACGAGCTTCGTCATCGCGCACCGGCTCTCGACGATCCGGGACGCCGACCTCATCCTCGTCATGGAGGAGGGGCGGATCGTCGAGCGCGGCTCGCACGCCGACCTCCTCGCCGCCGGGGGTGCGTTCGCCGCCCTGTACGCGGCGCAGTTCGCGGGTGCGGCGAGGGACATCGACGAGGAGGAGACGATCGGGGTTCCCGATGAGCTGGTGCGTCCGGGCGGACGGTGAGTGCTCGGGTTGCGTGACGCTCTCGATGTGCGCTGCGCTGCGTCCACCGGATCTGCGCTTCCTGGCCACGGCGGGGCTGCGTCACTACGCCCACTTAGCCCGACGCTCCAAGGGCCCACGAGGAGGGCCGGGTGGGAGACGAGTTCGCTCTCGTGCCGATGAGTGTGCACTGGGCTCGCCCATCGCCGTTCGGCGACGCTGGCAAGTCGTGACGCCAATGCGACGGATTGTCAGCATCGTAGATCATTCCGGCTCAAAGACTGGCACGGGTGCATACACCGGCGGGCGGCCTGGGCTGACCCTGTCCGGCATCGGGCAGGCAGATAGACGCCCGGAAGATGCACTGTCCGTGGCCATGGAAAAGTCCCCGCTTCCTGGCGATGAAGTCATCCACTCGCACCGACGACGACGGCCCACCTCGGGACCTTCCCTCAGCACCCAGAACATGGCCGACCAGCATGGTGGGGGAAGAACGACAAGGCAGCCGGCTGTCAACGGGCACACTCCAAGGAGCCTCCGTGCTCCGGCATCGGCTACCGCCATGGACACCGCCGGGTTGACAACAGAAAGGAGTCGATACGACGCAGGTCCTGCGGCCGGGCTCCAGGCTCGGTGCAACTGACATCGACGGGCGATCTCCCACACGGTGCGCCGAGAGGCCCGCCCGCCTATTATTCATGTATGAAACGCTACTTCATCGAGACTACTGCCCCAGATGCTGCGGATCTCGCCGACACTTTGTGGAACGGAGATGCCGAGTCGACTCACTCGAACTTGGCGGTCGTCGTCGACCAGTACAAGCTGTATGTCGAAATGGCTGATCGGGTGAGTGCCCGACGTTCACTCGCGAACACATTCTTCCTTACATTGAACACTGCGATATTTGTCGCCATCGGAGTATTTTGGAAAGACCCGCCCAGAGCATCGCCCTGGCTTGGACTTATGCCCTTGCTCGTACTGGTACTTCAATGCCTCGTATGGTTCTGGATAATACGCTCGTACAGGCAGTTAAATGCCGGCAAATGGGCTGTGGTGGGTGCCCTGGAGAGGCGTCTTCCCGCATCACCATGGTGGACTGCAGAGTGGTCTGCTCTCGGAAGCGGAAAGGACCCCTCAAGGTATTGGCCGTTAACGCACGTCGAGCAGTGGGTTCCTTTCCTGTTTGCGGTAGCGTACATCTTCGGCTTCATCGCGATCGTATTGACAACGCGCGCCGCAAGCTAACAAAAGCATGTCTGGATGCCAATTCGACAACTTGGATCGGAATGGAATGCGGCTCTTTCATCTGAATGAACATTCCTCGATAGCACGGCGTAATCGTGAGGTCGCCAGGCTCCAGGCCAAGGGCTCTATCGAGAAAGCACTGGCCGCGGCTGAGGAGACGGAGCAACTGGCAGTCGCCCACCTCCCCCAGGAAGACGTGGAGCGTGGCAAGGCCTTGTACAACCTAGCAAGCATCCAAGTACTTGCCGGGGATCAAGCCGCCGCTCAGGAAACATACCGGCGAGCGTTGGAAGCGATGAGGGTCGCGGTTGGTGAGCAGCACGACTACTTCGGCCGCACATTGCGCGGCCTAGGAAGGCTTCTTGTAGCTCTGGGCAGATACGAGGAGGCAGAACGCCATTTCGTGTCGGCACTTATGATTCATGCGAAGGCTGACCAGAAATCGAGCCAGTGCAGGCTTCTGGAGCGAGAACTTGTGATACTTCATGGCGTCATGTCAAAGCGAGAGACTGCGGAGGCCGCGGAGCGGCATCAGTCTCGGCCGTCGAGCGATGTCGGCGAAGCCCATTACGAGCAGACGCTGCAGGTTCGTGCGATGCGCAGCGAACTCGACGAGATGCCGTCGGAACTCCGAGCGTTCGCTGAGAAGAACCTCGATGCTGCCGGGAAGATGTTCAGCGAATGGTCCACTCACTCATTGGCCTTAGTTATCATCCAAGCTCGACGAGAGCGTGGGGAGCCCTTCGTACTCCTCTTGCGCGGCTTCGAGGGTGAGGCGTACGACTATTTTGTTGACAACCCCAAATATATGACCGATGACCCTGAGCGGAAGACACTCTTCAGCGTGTGGGGTGAGCCCGGCGAGGTCGAGCTTGCGTTACATCAGACGCTTGACGGCCGTTTGTCGGCTTTGACGGCCGCCAGCCCGTCAAGCCTCGATGCAGATCAATCGAGTCAAGACGCGCTTCTGCCACGGCTTATCCTGCCCAACGAAACGTGGCTCGATGAAATACGAGCCGTGATTCGGCTAGCACACCTGATCGTGGTCGATTGTCTCGGCCTGAATCCCGGCCTACGCAGCGAACTCGAGGCAATCGAGCAATGCGGCAAGTGCGACAACACTGTGATCGTTCTTCACAAGGACCGCTCTAAGCTTGATGAGGCGGAGTCCTTGGCGATAGCGCTTGCAGACATCACGGGTGGCACGCTCTCGTCAGATCCGACGCGAGAGTGGATGAGAAGGGACCACCCGCTCCTTGCGCCTTTCAGGAGAGTCGCCTACATCGAGGATCTACGTGGGACCGATCTATCCGCATCTGGCGTCTTTGCAGACCTGTTCAAGAGCGCACCATATGTCCGCAGTGCTGTGCGATTAGCCCAGAAGGGCACCGCATTAGTTGAGTCGGGCGACGCCGTTGAAGGGGCGAAGTACCTTCAAGTCGCTCTAGTCCTGGCACAGGACATACCCGGGTGGGCTGAGCGGGCAGTAACCTGGTTCAATATCGGCGTGCTGGCGCAGGCCATCGGTCGGCCCCAAGAGGCCATCAGGCCCTTCCTGCAGGGCCAAGCCGCAGGACTGGAAATGAGAAACGCAGCTGATCAGGGGCGGTGTCTGACGATGCTTGGGCAGGTGTACCTGGAGACCAAGCAGTTCAGTGAAGCTGCCAGAGCGTTGCTGGCTTCGCTGGCCTTCTTGGAGGAGGCCGAAGACGCAGACTATTTGACTGAGTCATTTCGGTTGCTGTGCTTAGTCTTCCAGGCACTTGGTCAGACAAGTGAGGAAGCTGCGACACAGGTGGAACTCAGCCGCTTACAGAGGGAAGGCCGGTGGCGCCGAGAGGGGGCCGGTCAGAGGTTCAACGCAATGCTCACCGAACAAGCTCACGCGGCCCAGTGACGCGGATCCCAGCCTGGCAACGAGGATGTGCAGACGACGACTGGCTGGGTGTGAAGCATTGAGCGCATGGGATTCTCCTTTGATCTGAGGCCCGGCAGCCGATTGCTGACGTCAACGCGCCGTTCGGAGAATCCCATCTGGGAGCGACCCTCGGCGGGTCCTCCCTATCAGTTAGGGCGCAGCATCAGTGGTCGACAAGGGTCAGCGATGTCCATCGCGATGGGGCGCCATATCGGTTGTACACTGCGTCCCTCCGCCGCAGGCGGGCCACGATTGGCGGCCCCTGGCGGCCGGGGCGGCACGACTACGCGGCCAGGAAGCTAAGGCTTGTTCAGAGCGGCTGCCTACCTCGCCCGGCACGGCAAGCGGCCGAGGTGTCGACGACACCTCCCCTGATCTGGACGCATGCTAGGTCAGCGGCAGGCTCCTGCGATTGACACGAGGGTCTCCTGCTGGGTTGATGGGCAGCATCTACCCATAAGGAAGGACGCCCAGGATGAACTTTCCGATTGTGTACGTGCGCGGGTATGCCGGATCGACGGGGAGCATCAATTCAGCGGTCGACGACCCCTTCTATGGGTTCAACATCGGCGCAACGCATGTGAGGGTGGGGGGCGACGGGGAGCCGCACTTCTACCAGTTCGAAAGCCCCCTCCTGCGGCTGCTGATTGACAGCACCGACGATGGTGGGCCGTACCGGATCTTCGTCCACGGCGGCCAGGAGGCGTACCTCGACAGCCGGGGTCGGGGCACGATTGACCCGAAGACCATCTGGATCCACCGGTTCTATGACGACTCAGCGTCGACATTCGGGAGGGACCCCCGCAAGTACCAGATCGAGGACGCCGCCGCCGACCTGCTGCGCCTCACTGACCTGATCCGGCTGAAGACCGGCGCGGAGAAGGTGCATCTGGTCGCGCACTCCATGGGTGGGCTGATCTGCCGTTCGTTGATCCAGCGAGTCATCCCCGAACTGACCGGTCGATCAAACCGCGCCGCTGACTACATCGAGAGCCTGTTCACCTACGCCACCCCGCACAACGGCATCGAATTCACGGAGGGCTTCCGTGGACTCGCGGCGCTGCGCGACACCCTCGACATCGAAGGAGCGGCCATCTTCGGCCGGGACCGGATGTGGCAGTACCTCACCCCGCGTGACAAGCGGGACGGCGGACCGCCGGAGGGCTGGGAGCCCCACACCATGACGGATGAGGAGTTCCCGCTCCACCACGTCTTCTGCCTCGTCGGGACCAACGCAGCGGACTACGACGCCGCGCTCGGACTGTCTGCGAGAGTCGTGGGCCCGCAGAGCGACGGCCTGGTTCAGATCGACAACGCCTACGTCCCCGACACTCCCCGAGCCTTCGTCCACCGCAGCCACAGCGGCCGTTACGGTGTCGTGAACTCTGAGGAGGGCTACCAGAACCTGCGCCGATTCCTGACCGGCGACTTCAAGGTGGAGGTCGAGCTGTGCCATGTGCAGCTGCCCGGCACCCCCGATGACGGCATCGTCTGGCAATTGGAGACCCAGCTGTCCGTGCGCGGGGTGTCCGTGATCGTGCACGAGCAGTCGACCGCCCACTATTGCCCGATCCAGATCGAGCGGCCGGCACCTGGGGACTCGGCCGAGAGTCCCGTACCGTTGCTGATCACGTTCCTGTCCAGCCGGGAGCGACCAGTGGACGTCTACGGGGACCCGCTCCCCACCTTGCGGCAGGCCCTGCGGCTCAGGCTGCTCTCCGTGCGCGAGAAGGGCGGGATCTTCGGGTTCTTCGACCATCTCGAGCAGACCGCCGACTTCGAGGACACCCTCGTCGTCGACATCGCGCCAGGGGAAGGCACAACCAGCCCAAAGGCATGGGCCACATGGAACTCGCAGCTCGCGGGAGCGATTCGCGACTACGACGCCACCAAGGGGGCACCGATTCCCGACAGCGAGCCAGAGATCGGTCGATGGCGAGGTGAGGTGCCAATGCCCGCGGTGTCACACCGACTCCTCGGAGCGAACGCGGTCCTAGCAATCACCGTGACGCCGAGGTGAACCAGTCCAGCGTCCGGACCGGCCCGAACCGTCCAATCAGTTGCTGCAACGCGGGCCTGCAGAGCAGGACGTCAAGCCGCCACCTCAGTCGGCGGCGTCGTATGCGTCCTAGATCTCCTTGCCGATGCGCCCACGGTCACTCACCGTGTGCCCCTGGGAGCCGGCCCATTCATGCACCGCCTGCAGCTGTCCCCGGTCGGCCTTGGTCTTGGCCGGCCCGATGGACCGGCGACCACCTTGACGCTGCGCGTGAGCGGTGTAGAAGTCCATCGCCTTGTCGAACTTCTTCGCCCCTCGCTCGGTGACGTCGATGACGTAGGCCACGCCTCGATAAGCAAACCCCACCGCCTCACCATTGCCTGCCTCGTTGCCTCAGATGTCTGAGACCCCCGCGAGGTGGCCAGGCACGGGGCGATTACCGGATCCGAGGAGGACACGTATCAGGGGGCGTGCGGGAGGCCTCCGAAGGATTCGATTGCGTGGCTGCACTTGTCCCTGACATGGCTGACCCTCCTGGCCTAGTGCTGCTCCCGTGCGGCGCCGCGAGTATTGCGCAGGGACCGGGGACGCGGGGAGACCACCGTGGAAAGAGCGTCTCTACGCCGCGCTTGCCCTAACGGCGTGTCTGGCTTCGGAAGCTCAGGCGGTCGGCCATCCCGGCAGTACTCTCCTCGCGGAGGTACCACGCTCTCGTGAAACGGCGTGGGTCAACGATTCCGGAGCGCCTCGATGGCCGCGCTGGGCAGGCGGCCTCGATCCTTGACGTCTGGGAAGCCGTTGGAGCGCAACCAGGCACGATCATCGGAAGTCACCCGCGGGGTGCTCTTCTTGGCCGACCGCCGGGGCGCCGAGGGCACCTTTCGCGCAGCGTCGATGTACGGCGAGAGCGCCTTCTCGAGAGCGACGCGATTCTTCTTTGAAAGGTCGATATCGTAGGTAGAGCCGTCGAATCCGAAGGTCACCGTGGTGATGTCTTTGCCCTCCTTCCCGTCCAGATCGTCGGAGAGAATTGTGACCGTTCGCTGAGCCATGTTCGTTCCTTCCACGAGGACATTCGGCGCGAAGTCAACCACAGCTTCCTACCGGCGTGGGAGATTGGAGCCTCCGCCTCACGCGGCGTCGCTGGGCGCGTTTCACTGCGTCGGGAGCGCCGCTGTAGCCGACAAGTTCCGGAAGGTTGGGCCTATGACGCCAGAGTTGAACCGATTCGTCGAGGCCTAGGACGGTGACGGCACCTCCCAGGCCGCCCTGGCTGAGCTCAGGTCAGGGCGCAAGCGCAGCCATTGGATGTGGTTCGTGTTCCCTCAGGTTGCTGGACTGGGGCGGAGCGACACCGCCCGCTTCTTCGCCCTCTCCGGTGTAACGGAGGCCCGCGAGTACCTGCAGCATCCTGTTCTCGGACCCCGGCTCAACGAGTGCGTGGCGGCGCTGCTATCCCTACCCGGCTCGGACCCAGTCGTCGTGATGGGCGGCATGGATGCCCAAAAGCTGCGTTCGTCCATGACCCTGTTCCTCCACGCCGCAGACGAATCCGCCGCTGGGCCATACCAGGCGGTGCTCGACAAGTACTTCCACGGCTCGCAGGACGAAGCCACCCTCAGCCGGATCTGACAGGCAGCCACCGAAGACAAGGCGGGCCGGAGGCCGAACCGACCAGCGTGGTCCGCCACGGTGCCATCCGCACCCACTCACTGGGTGCGTCAGCTAGCTCAGGTCCTCGGGCCCCAGGTCGAGCCGGGCGCGCACGAACCGGAGGGGATGCCGGTACCCACCAGCCTGAAGCGCCGCGTCGGCTAGCACCTCGGCCACGACTGAAGGCTCCACCTTGACAAGGGGCACCTTGTCCCGACCGGTACCGAAGCGGCTGGAGGAGATGATGTCCGGCCAAGGGTGGTTCGGGCCGGCCGGCGTCAGCACCGTGGCAAGGGATTGTGCTTGGTCCCTCGTCAGCGGTGTGGATCGTCCGACGACCTGCAGCTCGCCGCCGCGAACCAGTCCCGCCACGATGGTCTCGGGTCGCTCGAGGCTGCCGGTGATACCGCCGATGAGGACGTCGGTGCTCTCGCGGCTCTTGACCTTGATCCACGTGCGGCGGCCAGGGGTGTACACCGAGTCAGCGGCCTTGATGACAAGCCCCTCGATGCCAGCCGGCCGGTATTGGGTCATCCAGTCGCGGGCTGTGACCTCGTCGTCGGTGGTTGGAGAGAGCTGCAGCGGTGGGTCCCAGCCCGCCGATAGCTCCTCGAGCAGCTGTCGACGCTCGCGTAGCGCCCGCCGACGGATGTCCTTGGCTCGATGGGCGAGCACGTCAAACACGATCAGTGATGCAGGGTTCCGTGCGGCGAGGACCGCCACCTTGCGCGGTGTGTTGACCAGCCGCCGCTGGAGGAGGTCGAAGTCCAGACGGCTGCCGTTCCAGATCACTGCCTCCCCATCCAGAACAGTGCCGGGCTCGACCTGGGCGACGGCTGCCGCCACCAGATCCGGGAACCGGCTGGTCAGCTCTTTGCCCTGGCGAGACCAGAGTCTTGCTCCTGCTCCATCGCGGACGACGGCGACCCGATACCCGTCCCACTTCAGCTCGTAGAGCGCACCGCCCTTCAGCGAGGACGACGGCGGGATCGCTTCCTCCGACCGGGCAAGGGCAACCTCGACGGGACCGTCAAGGCCCTCGGGTAGTGCGACCACCATCCCACCTTGCACCCTGACCTCCCTCGCCGGGTCAGTTCGTGGCGCGGTAGCGGCTCCAGCTGCCAGCGGACCAGTGCTTCGCACTGCGCCCACGCGGCTCGCTCCACCGGCCCGTCAGGAACCAGTGCCGCGTGGGTGAGCATCTCGAGCTCCCGCTCCAAGTGCCTTGCCATGCTGCTCGCCACCAAGCGGCACCCGTGGCAGCAGAGAGCCCAGCGGGATTGCTCCCCGTGTCTCGATGTCCTTCGCAGCTGCTCTCAACATGTGCCCAATCTCTGCGCGTCACCGTGTAGGCCGACCTGCGTCTCAGCCGCCACCCGGGGCTCCCTGCCTCAGACGGACCGGTCGCGCGAGGTGCCACCTCGAGTGCTCATGCCACAAGGGGCTCCACGGTGGCCCCTGCGGTCATTGCGCACTTGACGGCGCTGAGGGCGAAAGCAACAGTGCCCCCATGGCTGACGACCTCCAGGGCCCTGCTGTCTCCGAACGACAGACGCATGCCGAGGCGACGTACGAGCGCCTGTTCGGGCCACGTGACAAGGGTGGGCCCGAGAACGACCCGGAGCTGATGCGCATCCTGCGCGGGTTCATCTTCGGAGACGTCTTCGACACCGGCGTCCTGGCCGACCAGACCCGTGAACTCGTCACCGTCACGGTCCTGGCATGCCTGCAGACCCTGCCGCAGCTGACAGCACACACGGGAGCCGCGCTCAATGTCGGCGTCGAGCCCGTCGCCATCCGTGAAGCCGTCTACCAGCTCGCACCCTTCATTGGATTCCCCCGCACCCTGAACGCGGTCGCGACGATCAACCAGGTCTTCCAGGCCAGAGGCATCCCGCTGCCCCTGCCGGAGCAGGGCAGCGTCACCGACACCGAGCGGTACGCCAGCGGCCTCGCCGTCCAAGCGCCCCTGTACGGCAACGAGATCAAGGACAACCTGGCCGACCTGCCCGAACCGTTCAACACCGCACTGCCCCGGTTCCTCACCGAGTTCTGCTTCGGCGACTTCTACACCCGGGGCGGACTCACCCTGGCCCAGCGCGAGCTGCTGGTGCTGTGCGCGCTGGCCACCATCGGCGACACTGCCGCCCAGCTCGGCCCGCACGGCCGTGCCTGCATCCAAACGGGAAACTCCAAGACCACCGTGGTGGCCGCCTTGGTCCACTGCTTCCCCTACATCGGGTTCCCTCGCGCGGTCGCAGCAATCCGGGCGGTCAAAGACCTGTAGACGCGGCCCTGCCCTGGCCCGACATCGGGTCGGCCTGCCTTACATCCTCCCAAGGCGCCCAGGGATCCGCTCGGGCAACGCCAGTGAACCCCGTGGCAGCATGAGCAAGGTGAACCTGTCGGACTTCCTGGACCACGTCAACCGCGGAGCGGTCATCGAAGGCGGCTCGGACCAGCACCGGTTCATGCATGACGCCGGGCAGGACGCCCTGCGCATCCTCGCCGAACTCAACTCCGGATACCGAACAGCCAAGGAAGTGCGTGACCTGCTGTCCCAGCTCACCGGAAGGGCAGTGGACGAGTCGGTCACCGTCTTCCCGCCGTTCTACAGCGAGTTCGGCAAGAACCTGACCCTGGGCAAGGACGTCTTCATCAACATCGGGTGCCGCTTCCAGGACACCGGGGGCATCACGATCGGGGACGGCACGCTCATCGGCCACGGCAGCACGCTGACAACTCTCAACCATGGCGTTGATCCCGACCGGCGCGCCGACATGATCCCGGCGCCCATCGTGATCGGTCGCAAGGTGTGGCTCGGCGCCGCAGTCACGGTCGTCCCAGGCGTGAGCATCGGTGACGGTGCGATCGTGGGCGCCGGTGCCGTCGTCACGCGCGACGTCCCCGCCAACGCGATCGTCGCCGGTGTCCCGGCCAAACTCATCCGCATGACCGGCTTCCACGCCTCGCACACCTGAGCGCAGCACCCCAAGGGATCACTGCTGCCGAGGTGCCCGACCGGTGTCGCCCAGGCAGACTGGCGGTACCCGACTTCGGCTGTCCCGCCCAACCGCTTCCGCGGGCCGTCGGCCCGGGGCGACCTCCGAACTGCGTCTCATCGCCCCCAAGCGGACCAACGCTTCTCCCACGATCGATGGGACTCAGGTCTGGCCATCGGACCACGATGGTGCAAGGCTCGGACCAGTCAAACCATGGGGAGGCACAATGAGCGTCTACAAGGTCGTTGAGATCGTCGGGACCAGCACCTCTTCGTGGGAGGACGCCGCGGTGCAGGCCGTGAACACCGCGAAAGAGACTCTTCGCGATCTGCGTGTCGCAGAAGTGGTCGAGCAAGACCTTGACCTGGCTGGTGACGATGTCGTCTTCAGAACGAAGTTGAGCATTTCGTTTAAGTACCAGACCGACTGACGTCGACCTTCGTGGTGTCTAGCTCCCGCTGCGGGTGGGGACCGCAGCGGTTCCGCATCGGATAGCGCGTCCGCGAAGATCGAGCCTCTGGATGACCTTGGTCATGCCCGCTGCGATGCCGACTGAGCCCTTCGGTATGCGCCAGCCCGGCGTGACCGTGGTCCGCGCAAACGCCCCTGCCTCGAACCTGCGACCTACCGCCGCCCGGGAGCACCTCAATGACCATGGGTAGGCGACTTCGGCCTCGATCCGAAGCGCTGAGGTCCACTCCTGAGCGTGACACCAAGGGGACCTGCCCGGTTAGGGGCGGCGAGCTAGAACCAACATCTGGCCGCGCCACGAGGTGCTGATGATCTGGTCGAACCCCGCGGTGGCCAGCAGGTCCTCAGCATCCGCAACGCGAATCGGTCCACCCCCGAGCATCTGGGCCGTGTGCGCGAAGACAGCCATCTCGAAAGGGTCTGACGCACTGCCGACGGCCAGGGGAACCACTACCCATCGGTTGGGGCGGAGCGCGCGGTGGACCAGTGGGACGCCTGCCTCAAGCGCCGCTCGAGGAATGAACGGCTGCGGCAACCAGGCCAGGTCAAAGACCTCTTCGTCCTCGAGTTCGCTGACCGACTGCACCCGCAGCTCCACCCGATCGGCCAGACCCAACGCCGTAAGCTCATTGGCCGCCAGCCCCAGGACTTCGGGGAGGACATCGATACCCACACAACCCAGGCCGGGGTAGATCTGGCATAGGCGTGCAGCGATCGCGGCCACCCCGACCCCGACGTCCAGGAACCGGGACATCCCGCTCTGAAGCGCAGCCTGCGAACCGGGCATCCGCGGCAGCAGCTCACGCGCGAGGTAGTCCGCAACGGGGCGGCTGGCGCGGCCCTGGCTCAGGACCGTTGCCGGGTGCGCGCCATCCCACCCGGCGGACCTGCGCTCGGTGTGCTCCAGTGCACGGCGTAGCTGGGCAACGATCGCATGGCTGACGCTGGCCCCGTCAACGTCGACCAAGTCGTCGTCGATGACGGTGTATCGGCCAGCGCCGTCGCGTCCCAGGATCCCAGCCGCGAGCAACAGGTCTGCGTCGACGCGGTCCAAGCCCTCGAGTGCTTCCCCGGCGCGCACACGGTCCCATCCGCCGAGCGTGCCCAGCCGGCCGAGCGCTGCAACCACGTCGACCTGATCACGCGGATCAGCACGCGGTCGTTCGGGCATGACGCCATCATCGAACACCCACCACATCGTCACCAACGCAGCGCCTGCGTCTCAGCGAGTCGACAACGGTCATCCAGCTGCGCGAAGGGTCACGCGGATCGGAGCTCGGATGCGTCCGGTTCGGGTTCGGCGTCGATGCGGATGAGGGTCTGCTGCCCGGTGGCGACCAGGGCCCTGCTGCCGACAGTGACCCCGTAGACGTCGAGCTGGCAGACGGTCAGGGTGCGACCGGACCGGCGAACCGTGCCGACCGCCTCGAGGTGGTCACCGGCAGCGGGAGCGAGCAGGTTGATCTTGTACTCAACGGTCAGCACCTCCGAACCCTCGGGGAACAGGGTCAGCGCGGCGTAGCCTCCGGCGCTGTCGGCGATGGCGCTTGTTGCTCCGGCGTGGACGTACCCGTGCTGCTGGCCGATCTCGGGCCGGCTGGGCAGGACGATGTGGACCCGGCCGGGGCCGACGTGCTGCAGTCTCGCGCCGAGCAGCCGCATCAGGCCCTGCCGGTCGAAGCTGTCCCGGATCCGGGCCTGCACCTGGGGTGCGGCAGGTTCCAGGTCACCGTCATCCGCGCCCACCGGCCCTGTCGTGTCGTCCATCCGGTCATCGTCTCGTGCCGTCGCCCGCGAGGGCGTCGGTCGTCCGTCTCCTTCACCGGCATCCGTCACGCTCACGTCCCCGCCGGATCGCCGCATGGGTCAATGCGCCGGCGGTCGTTTCACACCACGTGGAACTCGACTCGGTACACCAGAGTGTCGTCGTCGATCGGCCCGGAGTGAGCCGCCCGAACCCGCAGTGCCTCACGATCGGTCTCCCCTGCTGCGACCACGTCGTCCTCGGTCACGGCCGAGAAGGGCAGCACCTCGAGCGAGTCGACCTCGATGATCGTGCCCGCGGCAGCGTAGCGCCCACCAACCTTGACCTGGGCTCGGCTCCACAGCCTGATCGAGACCGTCACGTCGCCGCGTGCGACCACGTCGCGAAGGTCTCGACTGAACATCACCTCCAAACGGTAGGCCGCATCGGGAAGCTGCGTCATTGCGCCGCCTGAACACCCTTCCCATCAGCGGCAAATGCGGACGCCGAAGACCATGCGCGCCTGCCGAAGAGCGGGACGGCGGTGAACGCACCTGCTCGTAGCCTGAGGCTATCTCGACGAGCACCGATACCGGGAGCCCGGCCGCGGCCGCCGATTACTGCGTCCTTCTTGCAGCGCGCTCTGTCACATCTCGTACGGCGGTCTTCGCGCGGATGGGCTTGAAGATGGCTCGATCGGGTCATGGACGTGCTGTGAGCCCGGGCGAAGTATGAAAGGCGCGCGAGTTGGCGGAAGGCACCGCCGATGCGAGTCGTGCACATGGGGCAGGGGCAGCGGCAGTCGGCCGCAGCCTGGCGGCGGTGAAGGACCGGTGGCGACATGCGAGTGATGCGGACGTTGGGTGCGGTCGTCGGGACGGTCGTTCTCGGATTGTCGACGGTGGTGGCGAGCGCGGCTACGGCGACGGCCGCCCGCCCTGAGGTGGTGTCCGAGCCCTACGACTACCGGTCCTTCGAGTGCGGCTACCCGATCGAGGTCGCCGGTGAGTTCACCTCCGCCGTCGTGAGCCGCCCGCGTTCGCCGAAGGAACCGGATGTCTTGTACTTCCATGGGCGCTTCTCGTTCCGGGAGGTGTGGACCAACCCCGGCACCGGTGCCAGGTTCGTCATCCGCGGCACCTGGCTGGAGGCCGATGTGACCGCCACCCTGGTCGAGGACAACGTCTACGAGTACACCGTCATCCAGGCCGGCCAGCCGTTCGTCGTCGAGGACTCCACGGGGCGGGTCATCGCCCGCGAGCGGGGCGTGCTCCGCTACCAGATCCTGTGGGACACGGACGGGAACTTCGTCGACTTCCTCGGCGTGGACGTCCGCGGCCCCCACTCCAGCCTGAATACCTGCAGGTACGCCGCCGACCTCATCGGGCTGACCAACAGCACGTCATCGCAGCGGTACACCCTGCGTCCGGCCGGCACGACCGGGTCCCCGCTGGGTTACGTCGAGTACCTCCCCCCGTCGTACGGTCAAGCCACGAGCCCCCTGCTGGTCTTCCTGCACGGCTCCGGAGAGAGCGGCGACGGGTCCGCCGACGCGCTCGCCGTCCAGGCCGAACAGGCCATCCCGCGCCACATCGCCTATGACGGGTGGCCGGACGAGCGCCCCTTCGTCGTCCTGGCTCCCCAGCACGACGACACCGGTGGCGGACCCGGCTACGAGCACTGCGACGACGTCGCCTTCGGCGGCTCCTGCTTCCTGACGACGTGGCACGACCGCGGTCACCTCAGCACCGAAGCGCCCTGCTTCACACCCGACGAGGTGCGCGACTTCATCACCTACGCCGTGGGCGCCTACGACGTCGACCCGGCCAGGGTGTACCTGACCGGGCTCAGCTGTGGCGGGTTCGGCGCGTGGGAGTACCTCGAGATTCAGGGCGACGCGCAGGTGGCCGCAGCCGTTCCCATCGCCGGCGAGGGCCGCCCCGCCTGGGAGGCCGTCGGCTGCGATCTGGCCTCCGTGCCGACCTGGGCCTTCCACGGCGCGCTCGACGACGTCATAGACCCCCAGGGCAGCATCGTCCCCATCACCGGTCTGCGGAACCAGTGCGGGGTAGCGGACGAAGAGGCCGGGCTGACGGTCTACCCCCACCGCGACCACGACTCCTGGAACATCACCTACGCGCAAGGCTCCCCCGTCGACATCTACACCTGGCTGCTCGACCACACCTCACCCTGAACCCCACCAACACCCGCTCACCTCCTCCGGGACCGACCCGGCGCCCGCCGACGCCAGAAGCGGAGTGACGCTCGGTGGAACGTCCGACCATCAGTTCCGGACGGATCGAGGTGCAGTCTCATCGCCGCCTGTCGAACAGGTGCGCGGCGAGGCCATCCGCCGCCCCCGACTGGCGAGTGAATCGGCTGCTTAGCCGGTAGGTCACCGGGCGGCGTGACGACCCCCTGGCTTCCCCGCTGAAGGCGGTCTGCGTCGTTGGTACCACTGAAGTCCCCACCCAATCGTCAACATGGCGAGGACGAAGGCACCAAGTGCGGCGAAGGCCACCATGCCGAGGAACAATTGGTCTGTCAGCGAGGCATCTTCGTCATAGCCCGAAACCTGATACCCAACGCCCAAAACGGTGAGAACGAGAACGAAGGCGGCCCAAGCCCAGCCGAATGTCGACCTCACGGCACGCCGCCATATTGGACGCCTCGGAAAACCCTCAACATGGGGGCGCAGCTTGGACCACTCGAACTGCTCCTCGAAGGGTCCGCCCAACGCCTTCCACGCCGCCAGTGCAGGAATGGGAGTCGACCACGACTGTGCGGACAGGCGGGCGGCCGCTTGGACCGCTTCCTCGAGGTCCAGCATCGCCTCCTCCGTGTACCGGTACGGCGAGTCGGCGGACGGTTCGCCATCGAAGAGCCCCTCCCGGCTCGTGATGAGCCGGTCGAGGTCGATGACGAGGTGCCGCACGGCGAATCCGTCGCTCGATCGCCGGATCGTCGTGAGAAAGACATCTGAAGCCGTGCTGCTCCTGGGCATTGCGCCGATGACACGCCCAGCGCCGCGGTAGTCCGCCACAAGGCGGGATACGGCCTCAAGGTCTGGCGTGCTCTGCACGATTGAGTATGGCGCTGGACGTTCGCCCGCGGGAAGACGCCCCCTACTAAATACGGCGACCGGCCCTTGGTGCTCGTTGGTCACTCGTTCGGAACGGTGCTCGGCGTCCGCATCGCCGAGCGGGCCGCTGAGCAGGTGTCGGCCTACGTGGGTGCCGCGCAGGTCGCGAACTGGGCACTGCAGGAGGAGCGCTCCTACGACTGGGCGGTGGACGAGGCCCGCCGGTCCGGGAACCGCAAGGCGCAAACAGCCTTGGAGCAGATCGGGCGGCCCGTCGCGGGCCAGTACGCGTCGGGGACGAGCGGGGTCAAGACTCAGCGCCGCTGGGTCGGCACGCTGGGTGGGGTGGCCGCCGACCCGCGGTTCGTGCCGCGGTGGGCGCTCAGCGTCTTCACCAGCCGGGGGTACCCGCTGTCCGCGAAGCTGCGCTACCTGAAGGCGATGGATCGCTCGATGGATCTCCTGTGGCCCCACCTGTGCGCGGAGGTCGACCTCAGGCGTGAGGTGGTGGCCCTGCCGGTGCCCGTCTACCTCTTTGCCGGCCAGCAGGACCGGATCACCGACCTGGCGCAGATCCAGGAGTGGTTCGCAGCCTGCAGAGCCCGGCCAAACACCTGAAGGTCCTCGACGACGCCGGGCACCTCAACCTCTACGAAGAGCCCGAGCGATTCATTGCCTTCATGGACGCCGTGCGCGCGAGTCTCACCTGAGAGCGTCAGTTGGCCAAAGGCGCCCGGACCGGCGAAGGCGGTTGCGTCTCAGCCGCGAGTTGGGCGTCGTGGGGGGGAGGTCCAGGTAGACCATTGGTTAGAGCGTGTCTGTTAATGGCTGGCTCGGTGGGTCAGGATCACCATTCCGAGGATGAAGCCGCCGAGGTAGGTGACGGCGTACTTGTCGTAGCGGGTGGCCAGTCCGCGCCACTGCTTGGCCCGGCTGAATGAGCGTTCGATGGTATTGCGCTGCTTGTAGATGTCGCTGTCGAACCCGGGTGGTCGGCCGCCTTTGGAGCCCTTGGCTTTACGGCGGGCGATCTGGTCGCTCTTCTCGGGGATGGTGTGCTTGATCTTCCTGCCCCGCAGGAACGTTCGGGTGCTCGGGTGCGAGTACGCCTTGTCCGCCAGGAGCCGGAAGTCCTCGTCGTATCCGCCCTCAGCCAGAGCCTTCACCAAGGTGGCCAGCATCGGGTTGTCCCCGGCTTGGCCGCCGGTCACCAACGCGAGCACCGGCGTGCAGGTGCGGTCCGCCAGGGCGTGGATCTTGGTGCTCAGCCCGCCGCGGGAGCGACCCAGCGCGTGGTCAGGCGGCTCCCCGGGCACCACCCGAGAATTCGTGTAGTTCGATCCTGCCCCCTGTGTCGTCCGCAGGGTCGCCGACGACGGAGTCCCGGCGTGCTCCGGCGGCGTGCTGGTGGGCCCGCACGATCGTGGAGTCGATCGACAGGATCGCCTCCACCTCCTCGCTGTCCAGCGTGGCTTGGCCGCGCACCGCCGCGAGCATCTGCACGTACGTGCCGTCGGTTGACCACAGCCGATGCCGCTGCCACACAGACTGATGCGGCCCGAACGTCTCCGGCAGGTCACGCCATGGCGACCCGGTGCGGAACCGCCAGATGATCCCCTCCAACGTCGTGCGGTGGTCATTCCACGGGCGCCCCCGTCGACCCGCGTCCTGCGGCATCACCGACTCGAGGACATCCCACAACTCGTCACTGATCACGCCATCACGAAGCATGACGGCCACGATGCCGTGCCCGGCCTCAGATCTTTAGCAGACACGCTCTAGTTGCGACCCGGCAGCGCGGCCTCGATGATGCGAGCTGCGGCGGCCGCGCCGTCTTCGCGCTCGTACTGATCGCGCACTCTCGTGGCCGCGTTGCGGTAGGCGGGGTCGTCGAGGACCCGCCGCACGGCGGTCAGGAATGCCGGCTTCGACACGTGCTGGGGTGAGAATGCGATCGCGTTGCCCTGTCGCTGGCAAACGCGCACGTTCCATGTCTGTTCAGGTTGCAGGCCCATCCCGACGAACGGGATGCCCGTCGCGCAGGCGGTCTGCACGGTTCCCTGCCCACCGTGAAGCACGGCCGCGTCGACCAGTCCGCCAAGCAGGTGCGCGGGCAGCAGGTCGGTCACGTGGATGTTGGGAGGCACCACGTCGCCGGGCTCTAGATAGTGCCGGATGGGCGCGAGGACATTGATCGGCAGAGTGCCCAACTGGGTGGCGGCGGCCAGCGCCAGCTCACGCCGGGCCGACGAGCCCAGACCCAGGTAGATCAGCGGCTCCGGGGCGGCTGCCAGCGTGCGCACGAGTGCGGGCACCTCGCCGCCGAGGCGGGCGAAGATCGGCCCGACGCGCTGGTAGTTCTCGGGCAGCGCGAAGTCGTCGAGCTCCCACGGCATGACCGTGACGAGGTTGACGTCGGCCTCCAACAGCGAGGCGACCGTCCGCAACGGTGCGACACCGTTGGCGTGAGCCACCGCCGACAGCGCGCGCGGCGCGAGTGGGGCCCGGGTGTAGACCCACCGGAACGCGGCGGTCGCGATGCGGTCAGCAGTGCCGGCGATCGGTCCCTGGCCAGCGACGAACCGGAATCGGCGCACCTGGCGAACCTGCGGGCCGGTCAGCGCGAACGGCACGGGGTAGTACAGCGGCACACCCTCGGCACGAGCCGAGATCATCGAGGTGACGTTGCTGCCGATCACGACCGCCGCAGCCCGGTGCTGGCGGATCATCCGCCTCTCGACCGCGACGCGCGCGGCGACCAGCTCGCGCGTGAAGGGACTGCGGATCGCCTTGCCCTGGTCGAAGTCGATCGCCCGCTGGCGCTCCTGCGCCGACCACGAGGGTGAGCACGGGTGGTACTCGAAGCCGGCCTCGCTGATCAAGTGCACGAAGTCGTCCTCGTAGCCCATGAACACCGCCCGATGGGCGGGGTCAAGTGCCCGGGCGACCTCGATCATGCGGGTGGTCTCCGCGAGGTTGAAGGTAACGGGGCAGAACAGCACACTGGCCACACTTGCAGTCAATCAGGCTCCAGAAGCCGATGGAGACCCCGGGATGGGAGCAGCACATGCTCGCCCAACCCCCCGGCGTCCGTGCGCGTAACGGGCAGCACGAAGCCGGGCCGGGTCACCCGACAGGGGTCGACGGACGCCTCCACACCCCCCCAAGAACACGGACCGTCTCAACGCCTGCAGGGGGCTGCCACCACGGCGGGCCCGGGTCTACCGTCGGATGGTTCGAGTGCCTGGCCGCGGTGGCGGCGGGCGTGGTTGAGGCCTCTGTATGGGTCGCCGCGCGAGGTGATCCCAATGTCCACTCCGACCATGCTGTTGCCGTTCCAGCCGGCCACCATGTCCACCGCCCAGGTCGCGGCGGTCTCGTTCCTGGCTCGCTACTCCGGCCGAACTCACCGCCTGTATCAGTTCCAGCTGCGGGAGTGGTTCGCCTGGTGCGAACGCAACAGCTTGGACCCGCTGGTCGGGGTCCAACGCGCGCACGTCGAGCTCTACATCCGCAGCCTGGGCGAGCGCGGCCTGATGGACTCCAGCGTGGTGTCGATGATGAACGGGGTGCGTGGCTTCTTCCGGTTCGCGCACATCGACGGGCTCATCCCGGCGGACCCGGCCGTCTACGCCCGCCTGCCCAAGGTGCAGCGCGACGAGTCCCGCACCCAGGGCCTGGACCGGCTCGAGCTGATCCGCTTCCTGCAGGTTGCCCAGACCATCACCGTCCACCACGGCGCCCTGGCATACCTGCTCGGCATCAACGCCCTGCGGGCATCCGAGGCCGCTGCGGTTCGGATCGAGGACTACGCGGAGTCGCTGCGGGGGCATCGCGTCCTGCGGCTGGTCGGCAAGGGAAACAAGCCCGCGACGATGCCGATCACCGTGCCGGTGCTACGCGTCCTGGAGGCCTGCCGCGGCGAACGCATCGAGGGTCCGCTGGTCCTGCGACCAACATCCGGCAAACCGATCGACCGGCGCGACGCCTACCGGATGGTCACCCGGATCGCGAAGGCAGCCGGCATCCCACGGCACATCAGCCCCCACTCGCTGCGGCACGCCGCGATCACCAACGCCCTGGATGCCGGGGTGCCGCTTCGCGACGCGCAGATCCTCGCCCGCCACGCCGACCCCAGAACCACCGAGCACTACGACCGCGCCCGCGGCAACCTGGACCGCCACGCAGTGCACTTCCTCACCGCCTACGTCGCCGGCGTCTGATGCACCCAGTTGCACGAATGGAGGCAAAGCGCCACAATTGTGGTCATGAGCATTGAGCCGCTTCGTGAGGTCCGAGACCACTTCAGCGACGTCGTGGACCGTGTCGAGCGCGAGCACGAGAGGGTGACGGTCACCCGTAACGGTCGCGCAGCCGCGGTGATCATCAGCCCGGAGGACCTGGCCGAGCTCGAGGAGACCCTCGCCGTCCTCAGTGACCCACTGGCTCTGGCCGACATCCGTGAGGCCGACGCTGCGTACGCCGCTGGTGACGTGGTTCGAGGGGCCGATGCGGTCCGCGCCCTGCGTTCATGACGCAAAGCTCCACCTACGAGCTGGTCCTTACCCCGCCGGCGGTCCGGGCACTCCGGTCGGGGCTTCCCGAGTCGGTCGCGGCCGCAGTGATCGAGTTCCTCACCGGCGCCCTGGTCGAGAACCCGCAACGGGTAGGCAAACCACTGCGTGGAGACCTGGCTGGCATTCACTCCGCTCGACGCGGCACCTACCGGGTGTTGTACCGCATCAACGCGAAAGATCGGGAAGTGGTCATCCTGCGGATCGACCACCGAACTGACGTCTACCGTCCCAGCTGAGGCCGCGCAGCGCCCGGGACCCTGCCACGCGTTCAATCTGCGTCTCAACGCCGCATCGGCGCAGCCCCGTTGAACGGCGTCCGGCTTCGAGGACCAGTTGCTGTTCTCGACATGTCAGCCGCAGGTGGTCACTGGTAAGGGTCGGTGATCGCTCGTAGGTCGGTGAGGGCTTGGCGGAGTTGCTGCATGCGTTTTGGGCCGAGGTGGGCGCGCCACTCCTGTTCGATGCGGTCCTCCTCTGCGCGGGCGTGTGGGATCGCCTCCTTCGCGCGTGAGGTCATCCGCACCAGGCGTGCGCGGCCGTCGGTGGGGTCGGTGACGCGTTCGACGTAGCCGGCGCGCTCGAGCTTGTCGACCAGAGCTGTCGCCGTCTGCTTGGCGATCTGGGCACGCGCGGCCAGCACACTGAGCCGGGTGCCTTCGGGGTCGACGCCCATCATCAGACGGGCCTGCGCGATCGTCACGTCGTCGAAGCCACGTTGCTGGAGCGCCTCGAAAATGCGGTTGGCGGCCGAGCGTGACGCGATGAACATCAGCAGACTGGCCGGCAGTTCGCGATCCATCGGATCCCTTCACAAAGTCCTACGATCGAACTACACTAGTCCGTCAGTGGGACCAGTTTAACGTGGGAGGCGGACGGTGAACGCGACACATCAGGAGGTGGTCGACTTCTGGTTCGACCCGGTGTGCCCCTACTCCTGGACCGCCTCGCGCTGGCTGCACGAAGTGGGTGCGCGACGCCACCTGACGGTGCGCCACCACGTCATGAGTCTGTACCTGCTCAACCAGAACCGCACGGACGTCGCGGCGGACTACCGCCGCAGCGTCGAGGGCAGCCGCGGGCCGGCCAAGGTGGCAACGGGCGTGGCGGTCACATTCGGACAGCAGACGCTGGCGGACTTCTACACCGCTTTGGGGAGCGGGTGTTCGACCTCTGGCGTCGACCCACCGCCGCGGAATACCACGACGTGATCCGCGCCGTGCTGGCCCAGCTGCAGCTTCCCGCTGGCCTGGAGGACGCCATGGAGTTACAGGACTACGACACCCCCATGCGCCTGAGCCACGACGCCGGGGTGGCCTTGGTGGGTGGGGAGGTCGGGACGCCGATCACCTCCATCGGCGGGGTGGCCTTCTTCGGCCCGGTGCTGAACGAGATTCCGCGTGGAGACCAAGCGGTCGATGTGTTCGAGGGTGCCCGACTGCTCGCTGGCTTTCCACAGTTCTACGAACTCAAGCGGACCCGCACGCGACCTCCGGTCTTCACCTGAAGGACGAACAATGACACGTTTGACGGCCATAGAGACGGACGCCCTGTGGGCCGGGATCGACGACCAACGAGCCAGGACCGCCGCGCTGCTCGACGGCCTCACCCCCGACCAGTGGGACCATCCCTCCTTGTGCGACGGCTGGACCGTGCGACACGTCGCCGCGCACCTTACCGGGCAGCAACAACGGGTACGTGACGCGTTGGGCTTCATCATCCGTCATCCCCGGATCCTGCGCAGCATGCCGCTGAACACCTTCATCCACGACGCCGTCGTCCTGCAGGCGCAGGAGCTGTCCACCGAGCAGATCGTCACGCGGATCCGGGACGGCATCGGCTCACGTCGACACAACCCAGGGCTCACCCCGCTGGAGACGCTGACCGACATCCTCGTGCACAGCCAAGACATCGCCATCCCCCTCGGCGTCGACCTGCCCATGCGGCCCTCACTCAGCGCCCTTGCCGCGACCCGACGGTGGGACACCCGAAACACCTGGCTCGCCACCGTCAACCGCCGGCTCCCCCTGAACAGCTACCAGCTCACGGCCACCGACGCCGACTGGAGCCGCGGCCAAGGTCCCGACGTCGTTGGCGAGATCGGCGCCATCCTGCTTCTCATCACCGGCCGGACCGTCGTGCTGCAACAGCTCACCGGCGAAGGAGCGGACGCCCTGCGCCGCGCCGAGGCCCGATCCGCGCAATAGGACGCCGCCGGCTCACGCTCTCCCGCAACGTTGGCCCCCCGCGTGGAGACCCGGCTCGCATGCCAAGCAACCTGCGTCTTATCGTCGCGAGATGGGGCTGGATGGGCGCCGCCGGCTTCTCGTGGTCGAGCTGGTCCGGCTCCGCTCACTGCGGTCAGCCGGACCGCGTGGCACTGCTCTCCTCATGCGGGCGCAGCCGCAGTTCGACCATCGGCAGACCGATCACGGGCCGGGATGTCGCCTCTTCGATGACGCCCCGCAGCGTGCGCCACGCCCGGGGGTGGGCTTGTTCGTACCGCATCAGCGTGGCGGCTGACTCGTCTTCAGACATCGGCCGAGCCAGTGCAGGTGCGCCGCTGTCCCATCCGACACTGACGCGGCAGGTGGGGTTCGCCTGCAGGTTGCGGTACCACTGAGCGCGGGTGCCGAACCCGCTCGCCACGACGATCATGTCGGCACTGGGCCGGTCGACGACCTCGAGGCAGACGAAGCGCGCCGCTCCCGATGAACGTCCACGGTGCTCCAGCATCAGAACACGCGGACCCATCAGCCAGCCCAACCGGTGCCGGTAGAGCCAGATCGGCGCTCGCGCCAGGCGAGGGGTCCGGAGAAGGCGGGCGCCGACTCGGTTGAGCGATGCGGCCACTGAAACAGGCTAGCTTCGCGCGCCGAGGTGCGAGACCGCAGCGTTCCTCTACGGCGACAGCGGTTCGCCTGCCGTGCACCAGGCGAGACAAGCCGGGCCGGACCCAGTCCAGCGTCCCGACGCCGCGTGCCGGGCGCGCGCTGGCAGGGCGAGAGCCGCGCGTGCTGAGATGTGAGGGTGACTAACGTGGCGACGTGGTCGCGATACCGGGAGTCGATCGGGGATCGTTCGGGCCTGTTCTCCGCGCTGACCGACGCGTGGCCGATCGAGCGGGCGTTGTACCCCGGCAGCTACGTTGACCTGTCCCCGTCGACCGCATTTCGGTCTGTGGTCTACGTCGACTCCGACCCCCGCGCCCGCAGGTTCTTCGCCGACCGGGAGGTGGTGAGTTCCGAACGGGCTGGGCGCACACTCCCGGGCGCGGGGAGCCAGGTGCGGTTCCTCGGTGCGGACTACACCCAGCGTCTCGAACTCCCCGATGCCAGCGTGGACCTGCTCATCTCGCTGTTCGCCGGACCGGTGTGGGAGCACTGCCGCCGCTACCTGCGGCCGAAGGGATGGCTCCTGGCCAACACCAGCCACGGCGACGCAAGCCTGGCGGCCCTCGACCCTACGCTGCAGCTCGTCGCGGCCGTGCACCACCGTGACGGACACTATTCACTGGCAACGGATCGACTCGACCACTACCTCGAGCCAAAGCGCCCGGAGAACGCGAACGTCGAGCAGATCCGCACCCACGGCCGCGGCATCGCCTACACGAAGACCGCCTTCGCGTACCTGTTCCAGCGACTCACGCCCGCATCGGATCCGACCGGTGCGTCATAGCCGCCAAGGCGAACCCGTGCGGCGGAAGTGGACGCTCCATCGTGCTCGGATTCGCTTCTGATGGGATGGGGGTCCCCACAGGGGACTGTCGGAGTAACGGTGTTTCTGGCGTTCATGGGTTACAGGTTCTCGGCGGCCGGCATGCGGTCGGCGAAGGTGACGGCGAACGCGTTGAGTGCGGGCTTCCACCGCATCGTCCATCGTGCCTGCCCGGTGCCTTTGGGGTCCAGCCCTCGGGTGACCAGGTAGAGCGTCTTGAGCGCGGCCTGCTCGGTGGGGAAGTGCCCACGAGCACCGACCGCCCTACGGTACCTGGCGTTGAGCGACTCGATCGCGTTCGTGGAGAACAGGACCCGGCGGATCTCCACGTCGTACGCGAGGAACGGGGTGAACTCTTCCCAGGCCGCGCGCCACAGCTTGGGGATTGCCGGGTAGGGCTTGCCCCACTTCTCTTCGAGCTCCTCAAACGCCGCCCACGCCGCCTGGGCGCTGGGCGCGGTGTAGATGACCCGCAGGTCCCTGGCGAGCTGGTCCCAGTACCGGCGTGAGGCGTAGCGCAGGGTGGCCCGGATCAGGTGGATCACGCAGGCCTGCACGATGGCCTGCGGGAACACGGTGGTCACCGCGTCCGGGAGCCCCTTGAGGCCGTCGCAGACGACGAAGAACACGTCCACCACGCCGCGATTCTTCAGGTCGGTGAGCACGTTCATCCAGAACTTCGCTGACTCGCCACCGCCCTTGCCGGCCCACAGCCCGAGCACGTCCCGGCGCCCACCCAGGTCGACCCCGATCGCGGCGTAGAACGGCTGGTTGCCGACCTGGCCGTCGCGGACCTTGACATAGATCGCGTCGATGAAGATTGCCGCGTACACGCCCTGCAAGGGCCGCGAGGACCAGCCCTGCATCTCGTCGACGACCGTGTCGGTGATCCGCGAGACCGTGTCCTTGGAGATGCTCGCGCCGTACACCTCGGCGAAGTGCGCGCTGATCTCACCGGTGGTCAACCCCTTGGCGTACAGCGAGATCGCCACCGCGTCAACGTCGTTCAGCCGGCGCTGACGCTTCTTGACGATCACCGGGGTGAACGTGCCGGCCCGGTCCCGCGGCACCTCGAGCGTGACCTGCCCGGCGGCGTCAGTCAGGACCGTCTTGGGCCGGGTGCCGTTGCGGACGTTGCCGCCACCCTGCAGCGTGGACCCATGCTTGGCGTGACCCAAGTGCTCGGTCATCTCCTCCTCCAGCGCCGCCTCGAGCACCGTCTTGGTGATCGACTTCAACAGCCCCTCAGGGCCCGTCAACTCCTCCCCGCGGGCGCGAGCGGCCTTGACCAGCTGCCGCACCGCGACCCGCTCCAGCTCACCAGGCTCAACGGTCTTCTTCGCTTCCTTGGGCATCGAGCTCACGCCCTTGAGTGTCTCGGTCATCGGTGACCAGCCTTCCTCGCCGACTCCGTCGGCGTGTCGGACCAGAAACACCCTTTGTCTGACACTCCCCCCCACAGGGCGAGCGCGCCACCCGCGTGCCTGAGGAAGAGCCCAAGAGGTTGGGGGTCGTGACATGCGCTCTTGGGTGCGGCAGGGTATTCGCCACTGATGGGAGGCGCCATGGGCCGACTGAAGATTGCCGCGGTGCAAGCGACCTATGTCCTGATGAACCGCGACGCCACGATCGACCGGGTCGAGGAGTTGACATCGGAGGCCGCCCAAGAGGGTGCGCAGCTGGTGGTGTTTCCCGAGGCGTTCGTTCCTGGAACACCGATCTGGATAGACACCAGGCCGATCTGGGATGGCGATGACGAGTGGTTCGGCATGCTGTCGGACAACGCAGTGGTCATCCCGAGTCCGGCAGCCGACCGGTTGGCGGCGATCGCCGAGAAGTACGGCGTGTGGTTGGTCGTGGGGGTCCAGGAGCGCGAGCTGACCGGGTCAACGATCTACAACACGGTGTTGTACTTCTCTCCCGAGGGGCGGCTGGTCGACCGCCACCGCAAGCTGGTGCCGACCGGTTCGGAACGCACGGTGTGGGGCATGGGCGACGGATCAACGTTACGTGTGGTGGACACTGCGCAGGGCCGCATCGGTGGCTTGATCTGCTGGGAGAACTACATGCCGCTTGCCCGGTTCCACCTTTACGCGCAAGGGGTGGACGTCTGGTTGGCGCCCACGCTCGCCCAGGGCGATGGCTGGATCGCGACGATGCAGCACTTGGCGCGGGAGAACCGGATGTTCGTCGTCGGGGTGAACCCCGTCCTGCACGTCGATCGCATCCCTGAAGACTTCCCCGACCGTGAGCGGCTCGTTCCTGCGACCTTCGTCGAGGAGAATGGCCCGTGGATCGAACCGGGGAACACCGTCATCGTCGGGCCCAGCGGTGCGGTGATCGCCGGGCCGGTGCGCGAAGCAGAAGAGACCCTCATGGCCGAGCTCGACCTCGCCGAGGTCGCGGCTTCACGCCGGTTCATGGACCCAACCGGCCATTACAACCGACCTGACATCTTCCGACTGCAGGTCGACACGACAAGCCGGCAAGCCACAACCACCATCGGGACGCATGACCCGGACAGCGGAAGGGACAGCCACCCAACCCCTTGAGGAGCCGAGTCCATGTCTCATGGGAAAGGCGTGCGTCTCAGCGTCGCCTGAACACGCTTGACATCAGCGGCGTGTCCCGGCGTATCGATGGACGTGGCAAGGAACGGCCGTGGTGCCGCGGTCGTCCGATAGTCATGGCCAGGCGCTCTGCCTCCGTAGTTGCTCTCGCTCTCACCGCATGCGTTCTAACTGCTTGCAGCGGTGACGAAGATCCGACCCCACACCCGCAGGTCACGGCATCGGATTCCGAGGTACGCCTGGTAGCTCCGGACGACGCAGACCTGGTGCTGTATGTGAGCAACCAGTCGTTCGAGGACGAGACCGTCCGCCTGAAGCTCGCCGTGGACGGCGTCACGGTCGTCGACGGTGAGTTCCGCGTCGAAGGGCAGCACAACTGGATCCGCCTCCCCCTGGGTCTCTCGTCAGGGCGGCACACCCTCACCGCGGAGTCTGACACCGGGGCCACACTGGAGGAGCCCTTCCAGGTGCCGGGCGACGAAGCCCGCTACGCCGTCGTCGACTACTGGGTGGAGGACGACTCGGCCGAGCTCACATGGCTCTTCCAGCGCGACCCTGTGGGCTTAGCCTGACGCCTATGGTGCTGGCGGCGTCAGGCCCCGGTCGGTGATGCCCACAACGCAGCATGAGCGTGAAGGACGCGGGCCGTCCGGGAGCCTAAGCCGGGCCACTACGCCCTAGTCAGGCTGAGCACCACGTCGGCCGCGAAGGTCTCCGTACAGGTTGCGGCCGATTTGGACAAGACTGAGGACTAGCAAAACCAACCAAGCCACTCTCAAGGCGATGTGCAGCGTCGAATCTTCATCCCGAAAATAGTAGAGCGGGGCAATCACCATCAGCGCTGTCATCGTGGGCCAGAAGTATCCGCCCCAGGGCCCTCTCGCGTGGGCGCACTGACACTGAACACGACAGGGAGGCTACCCCCTTGATGATCCGGTCCTCGGCAGTTCCTGACGGATCGAGATGCGTCTCATCGCCGCGTTTCGCCCAAGACACGGACACGTCTGTGCGTCCTCGGAAGAGGCTTGGTGCTCGTCGGGTCTAGCCGCCCTTCGGGCCATCGTTATGCGCGTCGTCGACCACTATCGTCGTGGTGCGCTCTCCGAACGCAAAGGTTTGGATGTCCCCGTTTGACCAGAACATCCATGCGTCCTGGCCCGCGTCAGGCCGCACCGGTGTCGTCAGGGGAAATCGGAGGGCCACAGGCCGCAGGGGGCGCAGCTTTTCGGGAAGGGGCCCATCGACGAGGACTCCTGGATGTCCCGGGGCAGACCGCCCGTCCGGCGGTGCATGGTCCTCGAAGTGCTTCACGGCCGCGTTGTGGAAGAGCAGGGCCAACGTATGCGCAATAGCCGCTGCTTCCACCAAGGTTGGTATGGGGCTCATGGCTAGTTGTGTCGCCTCGAGTCCATGCCTCCTAGAAGCTCGGGAGAGGAATTCCGTGGTCACTCCGTCGAAGAGTCTGAGGGCCCGATCGCCCTTGACCGCACTCAGGGGCACAGTTCCATCCGGATTGGGAGGGGTGACCATGAGGACCGACAAGACATCGTCCTGAGGCCGAAGGCCCATCCCGTGCTTGAACTTGTTGTGAGCCGCGGTGAGGTCCGGGGCGCGCTGCGTGGACAGTTGGATGGCGTAGTTGATCCAGCGGACGAAGACGCTGAACGCTCGAGCGACCTCGTCGGATGTTACGGACGCTTCCGACGCCCTCGTGGGCTGCGCCCCAATGGTCAAGGGCGGAGCCGCGGCGGGTGGTGAGACAGCAGAGCGGGAAGGCACAAGCGCCTCGCGAAGTAGCCCAACCCCGTCGTCGTCCTGATCATCGAGAGCAGCCCGGTTTTCGCTCAGGACGTCCTGCATCTTTGTCGGCGTATCGACGAGGTTGACCCAATGGCTCTGTCCCGCTTGGTGGTGAAGCACCACATGGAGGAAGCGCAGTAGGGACTCGGCTACCTGATGACGCAGGGCAAATGCGTCGACAGCGATCTGGAGCGTCGACGTCCGCGGATCGCACTGCTCGTAGATAGCCGAAGATGGACCGAGTAGCCGGGCGAACTCCCTCGCACGCGGTCCGGCTGTAATGGGAGGATCATCGCTGAGTAGCCGCAGAATGCGCACTCGGATGTACGCGAACGGGTCGCTTGTGAAGAACTGGTCGTCCAGTTGCGCGACGGTCGCTTGACTGAGCTCGGGTCCTGGGGGCGGGTACACGACCAACAGTCAAGCCCATACCTCGGACACCACCCTCCGCTCTCGGCATGTAGTCGCTTTGATGCCACCGCGTCAGCAGCGCGAGTTCAGTCGCGTGCGTCGTGGTGCAGGACGGCTCAGGTCTCAGCCCGGAGGAAGTTCGTCAAGGTCCGCCCCACTTCGCCGCCCGCCGAACGACAGGAGGGCAGGGTTCGATGTCCGCACCTCGGCGCGCGGAATCTTCCGCGGTATCTTCGAAGTCGCGCGCGTCGCAGAGGCGTGGTCCCACCCGGGTAGCCTGACCAGTCGAAAGGGGAGGAATGACCAACAATCCTGCACCCGGGTGGCACCCAGATCCGATGCGTCGCTTCCAGCATCGGTACTGGGACGGCAGCCAATGGACCGAGCACGTGAGCACGGGTGGGTCGCGGTCCATCGACCCGCTTTCCGTGGCGCCCACGGTCTTAGCCGAGGATGCGCGCGAGCAGCCTGGGCCGGCACCTCTGCTCGGCGCCAGTTCGCCGGACCAAGCACAGCTGACCGACGGCCAGGCAGCGTCAGCTGCCGGAGTTGCTGCGCCCACGCCGAACGTTTCCACGGAGAAGATCACGACGTTCAATGCCAAGCGGATCGCGACCGAGCTTCAAGCGGAGAACCAGCGGCTCGGTGCGAAGGTGGCTCGCTGCGAGCGTCTGCTGGCCGAAGTGGGTGCGCTCGATATGGCTGCCCGCGAACTGCGCATCGAGACCCAGCGCCAAGCTGAGGAGGAACTGCGCCATCGGGTTGCTGAGCTGCAAAGGCAGGTGAGTGAGCTCGACCGGCAGGTCATCGTCAACCGTGACCGTCTCGTTCTTGAGGAGGTTGGGCTCTTCGACTTCGAGCACCCGGCCGAGTCGTCGGCCACTCTCGCAACCGAGCTTGAGGCGCTCCGGTCGGAAATTCGCCAGGCGAACAAACTGGGATCGGCGATCACGGCGGCCTCGAACTTCACGTTCAACAACTCGCTGTCCAAGGGTCAGACATTCGTGAACCAGATGAGCAGGATCATGCTCCGCGCGTACAACGCGGAGGCCGAGAATGCCGTCAAGACTGTCAAGGCGGGCAACCTCGCCTCGGCGCAGAAGCGTCTGTCGACGGCGCGCGAGCAGATCGCCAAGCAGGGCCGGATGATCGAGCTGTCGGTCACGGACCGCTATCACTGGCTACGACTAAAGGAACTGGAACTAGCTGCTCGTCATGAGCAGGCCAAGGCCGCGGAGCGGGAGATGGAGCGTGAGCGGCGGGCCGAGCTGCGTGAACAGCGAGCCCTCGAGGCGGAGATCAAGCGCGAAAAGGAACGACTGGAGAAGGAACGCGCCCACTATCTGAACTCGATCCAGAGGCTGCGCGAGTCCGGTGACATCGACGGAGCCGAGGCGCTTCAGGGCGAGCTCGATCGCATCGACGCCGAGATCGCTCAGGCTGACTACCGCGCCGCCAACATCCGGGCTGGGTACGTCTATGTGATCTCCAACATCGGCGCCTTCGGCGAGGGCGTCGTCAAGATCGGTATGACACGGCGTCTCGAGCCCGAGGACCGGATCCGAGAACTCAGCGACGCATCCGTCCCGTTCAACTTCGACGTCCACGCGCTCTTTTTCAGCGACGACGCCGTCTCGATCGAAGCGATGCTGCACCGCGAATTTGCCGAACAACGGCTTAACAAGGTGAACCCGCGCCGGGAGTTCTTTCGCGCCCACCCGCAACAGGTCCTCGATGCGCTCACCGAGCACAAAGTCTCCGTCCTGGAGTTCACCACCCGCGCGGCCGCCGACGACTACCGCATGAGTTGGCCCGGCGGATACCCCTCATACAGTGACCGTGAGACGGTCACCGACGCCCGGGAAGAACCCGCCCAGGGCACCGCGTAAGGACATCCGCAAGAAACATCAGCCGTCTGCGCTTGCCTCTCGCGCCTCCGTGTTGCGTCTCAGCGCCGCCACTGCACGCAGTGGCGTACGCGAACTCGTGAGGTGGTACGAGCGGATCAGTGCTGGTCCTGGGCTGTGCGGGGGCTGCCTGCGGCCTCCACGTCCCATTCGGCGACTGCTTCGACGGGCAGATCAACGCGTATCCCCGAGGGGGTGCGAACGGTGACCCAGCCGGAGGTGCCCGTGTCCACGGACTCGTCGAGTGCGAATACCCCCTCGAATAGGACGTACACCTCTCGGCCGCGTTCAATCTTCATTGCTGACACCCCCGTTCCATCGAAACCCTCTTCGATCGTTCGAGCATAACGGTGCGCATCGCGACGGGGCCGGGGAGCGCACCTCGGCTGTGCCCAAGTCGCGATGGGGCAGGCTCGGGGGCGGCCGGTGCAGCTGTTTGCTGCTGCACCGGCCGCCTAGGACCTGTTACGAAAGTCGTCTGAGCCAGTGGTCGATGCTCGCGACGTGGACGGTG